>DASSQW010000070.1:0-14638 GCA_035702165.1 Candidatus Nanopelagicales bacterium | reverse complement strand
CGCGCCGCAGCGCTCGGGGTGGCAGCGCCACCTCCCCGCCGCCGGCGTCCTGCTGTCCCTGGTCGCCATGACGATCGCCTTCGCGCAGCCGGTGATGGCCGTGCCCGTGCCCCTCGACCGCGCGACCATCCTGCTCACGCTCGACACGTCCGCGTCCATGGCGTCGACCGACGTCGCACCCAACCGCCTTCAGGCGGCGGAGGAGCGCGCCCGCGCGTTCGTCGACGAGCTGCCCGACGGCGTGCAGATCGGCCTGGTCACCTTCGACACGTCGGCACGCCTGCTCGTGGCGCCGACGTCGGACAAGGCTCAGGTGCTCAGTGCGCTCGGCGACCTCTCGGTCGGTCCGGGCACCGCGACGGCCGACGGCATCTCCGCCGCGCTGACCGCGATCCAGGGCGTGCCCAAGGGCGACTCGGGCAAGCCCACTCCGGCGGCGATCGTCCTCATGAGCGACGGCACCCCGACCGTGGCACCCAACGACGCCGACCCGATGGCTGCGGCCGAGGCGGCGTCCGCCGAGGCCGGCAAGGCGGGCATCCCCGTCGACACCATCGCGTTCGGCACCACCGAGGGCACCGTGTTCGTGCAGGGCCGCGACGTGCCCGTGCCGGTCGACACCGGCGCGATGGAGGCCATCGCGCAGCAGTCCGGCGGCAAGTCCTTCGCCGCGGAGACCTCCGACCAGCTCGGCTCGATCTACGACGCGCTGTCGCACGACATCGCCTACGAGACCAAGACGCAGGAGGTCACGGCGCTGTTCGTGGGCATCGCCCTCGCCCTCGCCGTCGCCGCCGCGATCGCCGCGCTGCTCTGGACCCAGCGCATCGTCTAGCCCGGCGCGCGGCGCCTAGGGTGGCCGCATGGCAGAGGCGGGGCGCGAGCTCGAGCCGGGCGCGCGCGTCTCCGGCGAGGACTGGTACGGCGTCGAGCTGCGCGGCACGACGTACGAGGGCGTGGTGTTCACCGGGGTCGACCTCACCGAGGCCGTCGTCGAGAACGCGACGTTCACGGAGTGCACGTTCCGCGACGTGCGGCTCAACGCCTCGCGCCACGCCAGCTCGGCGTACGTCTCCTGCACGTTCAGCGGCACGAACCTGTTCGATGCGCACTTCGCCGGCTGCAAGCTCTCGGGTTCGACGTTCTCCCGCTGCTCGTTCACCGCGCTCACGGTCGAGGGCGGCGACTGGTCGTTCGTCGACCTCGCGCACGCCGACCTGCGGCGCAGCACCTGGACCGACGTGCGCATGCGCGAGGCCGAGCTGCCCGACGTCCAAGCGACAGGCGCAGTGCTGCGCGGCGTCGACCTCTCGGCCGCCAACCTGCGCGGAGCCGACCTCACCGAGGCCGACCTGCGCGGCAGCGACCTGCTCGGCCTGGACCCGCTGACGACCCGGCTGCGCGGCGCGCTGATCCACTGGCAGCAGGCAGTGACCCTCGCCGAGTCCCTCGGCCTCGACGTCCGCCCCGACTGACACCCCCACCCCGACGTCACTGCCCGAAAGCACGGATTCCGGGCTGGAATCAGTGCGTTGGGGCAGTGACGTCGCGCCGGTCAGCGGCGGGCGGCGCCGATCACGCCGACCGCGACGCCGGTGAGGATGAGCAACGACGCGAGCACGACGCGCAGACCGATCGGCTCGCCGAGCAGGAGCAGACCACCGACGGCGGCGAGCGGCGTCGGCGCCATCTGCAGGATCCCGGACTGCACCCGCGTGAGCCACGGCAGCACGGAGTACCAGAGGGCGTAGCCCAGGCCGCTCGCGACCGCGCCGGAGAGCACGGCGAGCCCGAGCCCTCGGGGCGTGGCGTGGACCCCCTCGCCGCCGACCACCGCGACCAGCTCGAGCACGACCGCGAGCGGCACGCTCACCGCGAAGTTGCGCGCCGAGGTCAGGATCGGGTCCACCGACCCTCGCCCGGCCAGGGTGTACGCCGCCCACGACACACCTGCGAGCACCATGAGCGCGACGCCCACCGCGTCGGGAGCGCTGACCCCCGGCGCCACCAGCGCGACCAGTCCGGCGAAGGCGAGCACGAGGCCCGTCCAGCCGCTGAGACCCGGCCGCTCCCCGCGCCGCAGCGCGACGCCGTACAGCACGACCTGCACCGTGCCGAACAGCACGAGTGCACCCGTCGCAGCACCGAGCCGGAGGTAGGCGAAGGAGAACGCGGCGACGTAGCCGAACAGGTACGCCGCCGAGCGCCACGGCACCGGCCCGGCGAGCAGCGGTGACCACGTGCCGGCGCGAAGTCGTGCGATCGCCACGAGCACCACGGCCCCGGACACCAGTCGCACCAGGGAGAACGTGCCCGCCCCGATGCTGCGGTCGTCGAGAGCGCCGCGGGTGAGCAGCGAGTTCGCCGCGAACGCGACCATGGCGATCGCGGCACCGGCGTACACCGCCGATCCGGCCCTGCGACGCGTCCCGACCTCGGCCACGTGCGATTCCTAGCAGCCCGTCACGAGACGCACCAGCGGTCGACGTCGGCCCGACCCCTCCGGGCGCCGCGCACCCCCTGCGACGTCACTGCCCGAATGCAGGGATTCCGGGCCGGTTTCCGCGCTTTCGGGCAGTGACGTCGCAGGGTCAGGCGTGGCCGTGGAACTCGTGCTCGGCGTGGCTGGCGGGCTCGAGCTGGAACGTGCAGTGCTCGACGTCGAAGTGATCGGCGAGGCAGTGCGCGAGCTCGTCGAGGACGCGACCGCCACCGCCGTCGGCGAGCGCCTCGTCGGTCACGACGACGTGCACCGACAGCACCGGCAGCCCGGAGGTGATGGTCCACGCGTGCAGGTCGTGCGCACCGATGACGCCACGGGTGCCCATGATGTGCTCGCGCACCTCGACGAGGTCGACGCCGCGCGGGGTCGCCTCGAGGAGGACGTCGACGGCCTCGCGCAGCAGCGTCCAGGTGCGCGGCAGGATCATCAGCGCGACGGCGACCGAGGCGACGGCGTCGGCCTGCAGCCAGCCGGTCGTCACGATCACGAGCGCGGCGACGATGACCGCGGCCGAGCCGAGCAGGTCGCCCAGCACCTCGAGGTAGGCACCCTTCACGTTGAGGCTCTCGCTCGCGCCCTCGCGGAGCACGACCAGGCCCGCGAGGTTGGCCACGAGACCGACGAGGGCGAACGCGAGCATCAGCCCGCCCTCGATCCCGGGCGGGTCCTGCCAGCGCTGCCAGGCCTCCCAGAGGATGAACACCGCGATCACGAGCAGCAGCACGGCGTTGATGACCGCCGCCAGGATCTCCAGGCGGTAGTAGCCGAAGGTGCGCTCGGGGGTCGCCGGTCGCGACGCGAAGGTGACCGCGAGGACCGCCAGCGTGATGCCGGCGGCGTCGGTGAGCATGTGTCCGGCGTCGGCGAGCAGGGCCAGCGACCCGGTGATCCACGCGCCGACCACCTCGACGACGAGGACGGTCACCGTGATGCCGAGGACCACGAGCAGCCGCGAGCGGTGCCGCCCGCCGGCCGACAGCCCGTGCGCGTGGTCGTGACCCATGCCCCGAGGGTAGGCCGCCGGGCGCTCCGCACCGGACAGCGGCACGGTCCCGCCCGTCCCGACCGGTGGTCGGCGTACGCCGGCGCTCTGGCACGCTGGCGGTCATGTCCGCGACGCTGACCTCCACCCCCGCCGCCGACGGCTACCGCATGCCGGCCGAGTGGGACGACCACGCCGGCTGCTTCCTGGTATGGCCGGAGCGCACCGACAACTGGCGCGACGGCGCGAAGCCGGCCCAGCGCGCGTGGCGCGCGCTCATCGAGACGATCGCGAGCGCGGAGGACGTCACCGTCCTGGTGTCCTACCAGCAGTACGCCGTCGCCCGGGGCCTGCTGCCCGACCACGTCCGTCTGGTCGAGATGACGACCAACGACGCCTGGGTGCGCGACACCGGCCCGTCGTTCGTGGTGGACGACGAGGGCGACGTGCGCGGCGTCTCGTGGGCGTTCAACGCCTGGGGCGGGCTGCGCGGCGGCCTCTACTTCCCGTGGGACGCCGACGACCAGGTGGGACCGAAGATCTGCGACCTGCAGCGCGTGCCGGTCTACCAGCCCTCGCTGGTCCTCGAAGGCGGGTCGATCGACGTCGACGGCGAGGGCACGCTGCTCACCACCGAGGAGTGCCTGCTCAACCCCAACCGCAACCCCGACCTGTCGCGCGAGCAGATCGAGGCCGAGCTGCACGCGCACCTCGGCACGACGAAGGCGATCTGGCTGCCGCGCGGCGTCGTGGACGATGAGACCGACGGCCACATCGACAACTTCGCGCGCTTCGCGGCACCTGGTGTCGTGATGCTCACCTGGACCGACGACGAGTCCGACCCGCAGCACGAGCGCTCGGCCGAGGCCCTGGCGATCCTGGAGAAGGAGACCGACGCGCGGGGCCGCCCGCTGCGGGTCGTGAAGCTGCTCCAGCCGGGACCGCTGCGGATGACGGCGGAGGAGGCCGACGGCGTCGACCGCGTGCCCGGTTCGCAGCCACGCACGGCCGGCGAGCGCCTCGCAGGCTCGTACGTGAACTCCTACATCGGCAACGGCATCGTGGTCCTGCCGGTGTTCGACGACCCGAACGACGCGGCCGCGGTCGCGGCGTACGAGGAGCTCTTCCCGGGCCGTCGGGTCCTCACCGTGCCGGGCCGCGACATCCTGCTCGGCGGCGGCAACGTCCACTGCATCACCCAGCAGCTCCCGTCCGGTCGCTGAGCCCGTGCTCCGCTGAGCCTCCCGGCTCCTGCTCTGCGACGATCGAGGGCGGAGGTCCAGGCATGAGCACGACCGGTACGACGGCCACCGTGCCGCTCACCCGCTACGCGTGGCTGTCGATCGCTGCCGCCGTCGTCACCATCTCGCTCAAGGCCGGCGCCTACCTCATCACCGGGTCTGTCGGCCTGCTGTCCGACGCCGCCGAATCGGTCGTGAACCTCGTCGCGGCGATCATCGCGCTCGTCGCGCTCACGGTCGCCGCGAAGCCCGCCGACGCCTCCCACCACTACGGCCACGCGAAGGCCGAGTACTTCTCGGCCGGCATCGAAGGCCTCATGATCTTCGTGGCCGCCGCCGTCATCATCGTGTCGGCCGTGAACCGCCTGCTGCACCCGGAACCCTTGGAGTCGCTGGGGATCGGCCTGCTCATCTCGTTGGCCGCCACCGCGGTCAACGGTGCGGTCGGCCTGCTGCTGATCCGGGTCGGCAGGGCGCACCGGTCGGCGACGCTCGCCGCCGACGGCAAGCACCTCATGACCGACGTCTGGACCTCGGCCGGCGTGCTGGTCGGCGTCGGGCTCGTCGCGGTGACGGGCTGGCTCCCGCTCGACTCGCTCGTGGCGATCGCCGTCGCGATCAACATCCTCGTCGTCGGCACGAAGCTCGTGACGTCGTCGACGTCGTCGCTGCTCGACCGCGCGCTCGAGGCCGACGACGTCGCGGCGGTGACCGCGGTTCTGGACCGGCACCGCACGGACGACGTCACCTTCCACGGGCTTCAGACGCGCGAGAGCGGGCGCGAGCGCTACGTCGCGTTCCACGTGCTCGTGCCGGGCGGATGGAGCGTCGCCCAGGCGCACGACCTCGTCGAGGTCGTCGAGCACGAGATCCGGGCAGCACTCGACGGCGTCCACGTGCAGACCCACATCGAGCCGCGCGAGGACGAGCGCGCGTACGGCGACTTCGACTACGACGGCGGCGCGAACGCCTGATCAGAACAGGGCGCTCGCGAGGGCCGCGCGGGCCCTGGTGACGCGCGGGTCGGACTCGCCGACGAGCGCGAAGAGCGAGAGCAGGTGGTCGCGCGCGGCCGTGCGGTCGTCGCCCGAGGCACGGCGTACCAGGTCGACGATGCGGGCGAACGCCTCGTCGACGCGGCCGGTGAGCAGCTCGAGGTCGGCGGCGAGCGACTGCGCCTCCAGGGAGTCGGGGGCGGCGTCGGCAGCGGCCAGGACGGTCGCAGGGTCGACGCCCTCGGTACGCCGCAGGATCGCGACCTGCGCGAGACCCGCCGTCGCCTCCGGGTCGTTCGGGGCGGTGGCGAGCACGGCGCGGTAGGCGGCGTCGGCGGTGTCCCAGTCGCCGGCCTCGATGGCGTCGTAGGCAGCGTCGAAGCGCGGGTCGCCGGCGGGCTCCTCCTCGACGGCCTCCTCGGGCTCGCCGTCCACCACGACCCGGCCGGTGACACCGTTGGCCGCGGCGACGCGCAGCAGCTCGTCGAGGTACTGGCGCACCTCGGCGGCAGGCAGCGCACCCTGGAAGAGCGGGACCGGCTGGCCCTTGACGACGGCGAACGTCGTGGGGATCGACTGCACCTGGAACGCGGCAGCGATGCGCTGCTCGGCGTCGACGTCGACCTTGGCGAGCACCCACGCTCCGGCGTCCTCGGCGGCCAGGGCCTCCAGCACGGGCGTGAGGGCCTTGCACGGCTGGCACCAGTCGGCCCAGAGGTCGATGACGACCGGGACGGTGAACGACCGGTCGAGGACCTCGCTCTGGAAGGTCTCCTCGGTGACGTCGACGACGATGCCGGGGGGCAGGTCGCCGGCCTCGGCGAGGCGCTGCTCGGCAGCGGCCTGCGCCTCCTTGGCCGCAGCGAGGGCGGCGAGGTCGACGGCGCCCCGCAGGGGCAGGCGGCCAGGAGGGACGGCGTTGCTCACCCGTCGATCCTCTCACCGGGCGCGCGGGGCGGCCTCGAGGGTGCCCCTAGATCGACATGTGCAGGGTCATGGTCGCGAGCACGGCCCAGGTGGCCAGGAGCGCGGCGAGGACGCCGAGGCTCACCGCGACGACGACCTGCAGGGCCAGGTGATCGCGCTGCTGCAGCGGGCCGGTGATCGCGTCGGCGACGGCGCCGGTGGAGCTCACGTCGACGAGACGGGTGGTGGCGGACATGGTCGCCTCCTTCGTAGGCTTCTTTTCAGTACGCTCCGTATCGTATCACTAATGCGGAGCTCGCGTGGACCGGGCCGTCTCCCCGGGGCCACGGCGCGGCAGCACGGCCGAACCGGACCCCGGGCATGGGAGAGTGCCGCTGATGTCCTCCGTGTCTCCCGTCCCCCCGACGGCGGCGTCCGAGCCGGCGCGCCGCGGTCGACCGCGCTCGGCGGCGGCCGACGCCGCGATCCTCGGGGCCACCCGTGCGATGCTCGCCGAGTCGGGCTGGGCCGGGCTCACCGTCGAGGGCGTGGCGGCCAGGGCGGGCGTGGCGAAGACCACCGTGTACCGCCGGTTCTCCTCGCGCTCGGACCTCGCGGTCGCGGCGGTGGCCGAGCTGCTCGCGTCGGCGCGCATCGAGCCGGGCGGCGACGCGGCGTCCGACATCGCGGGCGCGGTGCGCGCGTGCGCGGAGGTCTACGCGACCCCTGAGGCGCGGGCGGCCTACCTCGCGGTCGTCGCCGAGGCCGGCCGCGACGACGAGCTCCGCCACGCCGTCGAGCGCTCGATCATCGAGCCCGCGCGGCGCCTGGTGTCCGACGGTCTCGACCGCGCGGTGGCCCGCGGCGAGATCTCGCGGGCCCGAGCCGACGAGCGCTGCGACCTGCTCTACGACGTCCTCGCCGGCACCCTCCTGCACCGGTTGCTCGTGCGCGGCGACGACATCGACGAGGCCTTCGTGCAGACGCTGACGTCGGCCGTCCTCGTCGCCCTCCGCCACGACGCCGTCGCGGGTCCGTCCTGAGCACGTGACGAGGCGGACGCGTGCGGCGTCGATGGTCCGCAGCTACCGTGGCACGCGCAGGGAAGGGAGCCGTTGATGCGCCGCATCGCACGTTCGCCGTTCCAGGTACCCGCACTCCGAGGGGCGGCGACGTCGTGAGGAGCACGGTCGTCGTCCGCTACACGCTGCGCCCCGAGGCGATGGCGGAGCACGTCCGGCTCATCGAGGCGGTGATGGCGCAGCTGCGCCGGGAACGCCTGACGAACCTCGACTACCAGGTCCTGCGCCTGGCCGACGGCGTCACGTTCCTCCATGTCTCGACGTCCGACACCCCCGACGGCACGAGCCCGCTCGGCGGGCTGTCGGCCTTCCGCGACTTCCAGGCCGACCTCGCGTCCCGTGTCGCCACTCCGCCGGAGCCGACCTCGGCCGACCAGATCGGCCATTACGCCGGGCTGTCCGCGCCTCCCGCGTAGCGCCGCGCGGCCCGACATCGACCGACGGCCCGCCGCTGCGCACACCGGTCGTTCCGCGAGCGCCCGGTCACAGGAAGTACAGGCGGCTCAACGGCACGGCCTCGACGGGTTCCATGTGGAGTCGCTCGCCGTCGAGGCTCACGCCGGCACCGGACGGGTCCACCGACACCGATGCCGAGGGGCGGTGGTGCAGCATCGACGCCAACGAGACGTCGCGGCAGCCGCGCACCGCGACGCGGCGTCGGCGGGTCGGGAACACGTCGTCGCCCGACTCGACCGCAGCGCTGTTGGTGAAGATCACCGACGTGTCGACGGCCGCACCGCCGATGCCGCCGAACTGCGCGGCGATCTGACGCGGCTCGGCGACGTCGACCACCGAGTTCGGGTCGCCGACGGTGCCCCACGCCGGCAGCCCGGACTTGAGCACCATCCACGGCTTGGCCCCGAACGCGGCGGGCGACCAGAGGACGACGTCGGCCATCCGGCCCGGCTGCAGCGACCCGACCTCGTGCGAGAGCCCGTGCGCGAGAGCCGGGTTGATCGTCAGCTTGGCGAGGTAGCGCAGCACGCGCGCGTTGTCGTGCGGGCTGTCGTCATCGACGGGCTTGGAGACCGCGGCGAGCTGGAAGGTGCGGCGCACGGTCTCGCCGGCGCGGCCCATCCCCTGCGCGTCGCTGCTCGTGATCGGGATGACGCCCCGGTCGTGCAGCACGTTCTCGCCGGCCATGGTCGCGGCGCGCACGCGGGCCCGGACGATCGCGGCGTCGCTCGGCAGGTCGGGCCGCAGCGCGTGGACGTTGAAGATCATGGCGAAGTGCTCGGCGACGGCGTCGCGCCCGTAGGGCAGCGTCGGGTTCGTCGACGACGCGAGCACGTGCGGCACCCCGGCGAGCCGCAGCACGTCGGGCGTGTGGCCGCCGCCGCAGCCCTCGACGTGGTAGGCGTGGAAGACCCTCCCGTCGGAGACGGCGAGCGTGTCCTCGACCGACAGCCCCTCGTTGAGCCCGTCGGTGTGCACCGCGACCTGGACGTCGTGCTCCTCGGCCACGGTGAGGCAGGTGTCGAGCGACCGCAGGTGCGCGCCGGTGTCCTCGTGCACCTTGAACCCGCACACGCCGGCCGCGATGCCCTCGAGCATCGAGGCTCGCCGCGACGCCGACCCGCGGCCGAGCAGCCCGACGTTGATCGGGTAGGCGTCGAAGGCGGCGTACGCCGTCCGCAACGGGGCTGCGGCGTTGACGCCCACCCCCCAGAACGGCCCGAACTCCTGGCCGATCACCGTCGTGACGCCGCTGGCGAGCGCCGCCTCCATCACGCGCGGTGAGAGCAGGTGCACGTGCGTGTCGACGGCTCCGGCGGTGGCGATCAGACCCTCGCCGTTGATGACGATGGTGCTCGTCCCGATGACGATGTCGACGTCGTCGGTGGTGTCGGGGTTTCCGGCGCGGCCGACGCCCATGATCCGGCCGCCGGCGATGCCGATCGAGGCGGTCCGGATGCCGAGGACCGCGTCGAGCACGAGCACGTTGGTGATGACGACGTCGCACGACTCCGACGTCGGCACGGCGCGCAGCCCGATCCCGTCGCGCCCGGTCTTGCCGAAGCCGAGCAGGAACTCGTCGTCGTCGGGCTGGCTGTGCGCCTCGACCTGGACGACCAGGCCCGTGTCGCCGAGGCGCACGCGGTCGCCCGTGCGCGGGCCGTACGTGTGCGCGTGGGCCGCGGGGTTGCCGGTCACAGCTGCACCTCCGGGTGCTCGACGAGGTGCGCCCGCACCCCGGCGACGGCGCGCTCGGGGTCGGCACCGCGGGGATAACCGGTGTCGAGGAATCCCGTGGCGCGCAGGAGATCCAGGGCGCGCTCGCGAGCCCCTGGAGCAGCGAGCGGCCCGTCGACGAGACCCGCGAACCCGATGACGACGCGGTCGCCGCGCAGCGGCACGAGTCGCACGCGGGTCGTCGTGCCGGGCTCGAAGGTCGTGCTCGCACCGGCGGCGATGTCGAGGTGCCGCCCGTACGCCGCCGCGCGGTCGAACGAGAGCCGCGGGTTGACCTCGAGGAAGTGGAAGTGGCTCGTGACGGTGATCGGGACTGCTGCGGAGTTCTCGACGTCGACCTCGACGACGTCGAGACGTGCGCTGCGCTGCGCGTCGTCGGCGGGATCGGCATCGGGATCGGCGATCACGTCGATCGCACCGGGCGCGGCGTCGCCGAGCGAGCCGCCGCCGATCGGATCGGTCACCACCACCAGCCTCGTGCCGTCGTCGAAGACGGCCTCGACCTTGACGTCGTAGAGCACGTCGGCGACTCCGGGCAGCACGTCGTCGGGTCCGAGCACCGCCTGGCCCGCCGCCATCGCCTCGTCATGGCGCCTGCCGTCGCGGGCGGCCTCGGCGACGGTGTCGGCGATGATCGCGGTGGCCTCGGGGACGTTGAGCCGCAGGCCGCGCGCGCGACGGGCGCGCGCGAGCTCGGCCACGGTGAACAGCAGGAGCCGGTCGCGCTCCGAGGGCGTGAGCTGCACGTGGTCCTCCTGGTCAGGCCGGCTCGAGCAGCCGACGGGCCGTCTGCCGCAGCAGGCGCATCATGTCCGCGCGGTCCAGCCCGCCCAGGGACACCTGGATCGAGAGGCCGTCGACCATCGACGAGAGCACGAGCGCCGTCGCGTCGGCGTCCTCGACGACGAGGACCCCGCGCTCGGCACCGTAGCGGAGGACGTCGGCCAGGATCTCGCGCCAGCGCGCGTCGAGGCGCTCCTGCGCGGCCCGCGCAGTGTCGTCGAGCGACGCCTCCTGCCACACCTGCAGCCACAGCACCCAGCCCGGGTCGTCGGCGCCGGACGCCGCCGAGAGCCCCAGCAGGCGCTCCAGACGCCGCCACGGGTCGCGCACCCGGGCCAGCACGGTCGTCAGCTCGTCGAGCAGCCGGTCCTCGCTGGACTCGATGGCCCGGACGAGCAGCTCGGTCTTCGACGGGAAGTAGTAGGTCACGTGACCCGGCGTCATGCCGGCGCGCTCGGCGATGTCGGCGACGCGCACGTGGGCCAGTCCGCGCTCGGCGATGACTGCCGCCGCCGCCTCGACGAGCAGCTCCTCGCGGTCGCGGCCCTTGTCGCGACGCACGGTCGAGCTCACGGCAGCACCACGCCGGCCGGGATCTGCTGGGTGATGCAGTGCGGCCCTCCGCCGCCGTGGGCGAGAACGGTGCCCGGGACCCCGACGACCTCGCGGTCGTCGTAGATCTCGCGCAGCGTGTCGAGCGCGGCGTCGTCGTGCGCGACACCCGCCACCGGTACGACGACCCGCCCGTTGGCGAGGTAGTGGTTGACGTAGGAGACCTCGGGGTCGGGGCCGGGATCGATGACGACGACGTCGAGACGGCGGCCGCGCGCGTCGTGCGCGCGCTCGAGCGCCTCGAGGTTGGCCCGGCTCCGGGCATGGTCGGGCGAGGCGGGATCGCACGGCAGCTCGAGCAGCACCACCCCGGGCTCGACGTACTGGGCGACGCCGTCGACGTGGCCGTCGGTGCCCGCCGGCCCGACGTCGAGGCTGTGGCCGTAAGGGAGCCAGATGACCGTGTCGACGCCGAGGTGGTCGCGCAGCACGGCCTCGATCTCGAGCGCCGACATCCCCGGGTTGCGGTTGGGGTTGAGCAGGCACTGCTCGGTGGTGACCAGCGTCCCCTGCCCGTCGACGAGGAAGCCGCCGCCCTCGAGGACCATCGGCGCGTCGAAGACCGTGAGGCCGAAGGCGTCGGCGATCCGTCCGGCCAGCAGGTCGTCGTCGGCGTACGGGTGCCAGCGCTCGCCCCAGGCGTTGAAGCGGAAGCTCACCACGGCGATCGCACCGGCAGCGTCGCGCACGAAGACCGGCCCGCTGTCGCGCGCCCACGAGTCGTCGACCGGCAGCTCGAGCGTGGTCACCTCGGACCCGCACCGGTCGCGGACCTCGGCAGCCGAACCCGGAGTGCAGACCATGACCACCCGCTCCGCCGCGCCGATCGCGTCGGCCACCAGCGCGTAGTCGCGCTTGGCGTCGTCGAGCTGGGATCCCCAGAGCTCGGCGCGCGTGGGCCAGACCATGAGGCAGCCGGCGTGCGGCTCCCACTCGGCCGGCATCGCGAAGCCGAGCTCGCGGGGCACCGCCGTCGTCGCCGTCATGAACCCACCTTCTTGGATCACATCCTAGAACGCCGAACCTAGGACCCCATCCACGTCCTGTCCACCCCCGAGCCCGTTTCACTGAACGTGCCATTCGTTGCCCAGAGCGCAACAAGCCTTCCGCTCGCGCTCCGCGCCCTCCCGAGCCGCGCGCGCGTGCTGGCTAGGGTGACGGCGTGGACTGGAACCGGCACGTCTGCGGCCTGCGCGGGCACGAGACGTACGCGCCCGACGAGGCCGACCTCGCCGCACGCCTGCACGTGACCACCCCGGCAGGCGACGCGTGGCGGTGCCTGCGCTGCGGCGCCTACGTCGTCGGCGAGCCCGAGGCGTCCGGTCCCGCGGACGAGGCACCCGAGGTCCCCCGCGGACGCCTGCTGCGCGATCTCGTCATCATGCGCCTGCTCGCCCTCGAGCGCGCGCTCCGCGCTGTCCTGCTGCTGCTCCTGGCGCTCGGCATCCTGCGCTGGCGCGGCAGCAAGGACGCGATCCAGAACGCCTTCGACGTCGAGATCCCGCTCCTCAAGCCGCTGGCCGAGCAGATCGGCTGGAACATCGACGGCTCGTGGCTGGTCCGCACCGTCCGCGAGGCGCTGGGGCTGTCCGAGACGACGTTGATGTGGATCGCGATCGCGCTGCTCGCCTACTGCGCGCTGCAGTTCGCCGAGGCCTACGGCCTCTGGACGATGCGGCGCTGGGGCGAGTACCTCGCCGTGGTGGCCACGAGCGTCTTCCTCCCGCTGGAGATCTACGAGCTCACCCAGCGAGTGACCGTGCTCAAGCTCGGCGCGCTGCTCGTGAACGTCGCCGCCATCGTCTGGCTGCTCTGGAGCAAGCGGCTCTTCGGCCTCCGCGGAGGTGGCGCGGCCTACCACGCGGAGCACGCCGAGGAGAGCCTGCTCACCGTCGAGCGCGCGGCCGTCCACGCCGCGGACTGACCCTGCACCTTCGGCCCAGGCGTCGCCTCGGCGACCCGCACCGATCCGAGCGAAAGGCCTCCGATGACCGACCTGCGCACCTGGCTGCCCCGCGGCGTCGACGCGATCACGAACTGGCAGGAGCAGTACGGCGCGTTCGAGACGCACCCGAGCCTGCAGGTCTCCGACGAGGCTCTCGCCGAGGCGTTCGGCCGGCTCACCGAGCGGCTGCAGGACAACTATCCCTTCGGCCACCCGCGCTACGTCGGCCAGATGCTCAAGCCGCCGCACCCGGCCGCGGTGCTCGGCTACACGACCGCGATGCTGCTCAACCCGAACAACCACGCGCTCGACGGCGGCCCGGCCACCGCGCAGATGGAGAAGGAGGTCGTCGCGCGGATCGCGAGCATGTTCGGGCTCCCCCAGCACCTCGGCCACCTCACCTCCAGCGGCACGATCGCCAACCTCGAGGCGCTCTGGGTCGCGCGCGAGTCGCACCCCGGCAAGGCCCTCGCCTACAGCGCCGACGCCCACTACACGCACTCGCGGATGTGCGGTCTGCTGGGCGTCGAGGCGATCGCGGTGCGCACCGACGCCGCCGGCCGGATGGACCTCGACCACCTCGACGAGGTGCTCGCCACCGGTCGCATCGGCACGGTCGTAGCCACCGTCGGTACGACGGGTCTCGGCGCCCTCGACCCCGTGGCCGACATCGTCGACCGCGCCAGCGCCGCCGGCGCGCGCGTGCACGTCGACACGGCGTACGGCGGGTTCTTCGCCCTCGTCGCCGACGACAGCCCCGACGGCGTCGCGCGGTCGCCGTACGCCGCCATCGCGCGGGCCGACAGCGTCGTCGTCGACCCGCACAAGCACGGCCTGCAGCCCTACGGCTGCGGCACGGTGCTCTTCGCCGACCCGTCGGTGGGCAGGTTCTACGCGCACGACTCGCCCTACACCTACTTCAGCTCCGACGAGCTGCACCTCGGCGAGATCTCGATCGAGTGCAGCCGGGCCGGCGCGGCGGCAGCGGCGCTGTGGCTCACCCTCGAGGTGCTGCCCCTCACCGACGCCGGCCTCGGCCAGGTGCTGCGCGCCGGTCGCCGGGGGGCGCTCGCCTGGGCCGCGCTGCTCGAGGACTCCGACGAGCTCGCGTCGTACCAATCGCCGGAGCTCGACATCGTCACCTACCTCCCGCGCCGCGCCACGATGTCGGCGGTCGACTCCGCGAGCCACCGGCTCTTCGACGCCGCCGCTGCGGGCGACCCCACGGAGCAGATCCACCTGGCGACCTACACCGTCACCGGCCCGGCTCTCGCCGCCCGCGGCCACCCGATCGAGGCCGACGCCGACGCCGCGCGCATCCTGCGCAGCACCGTGATGAAGCCCGAGAGCGAGGCGTACGTCCCGTCGATCCACGCGCGGCTGGAGCAGCTCGCCG
>DASSQW010000069.1:0-25464 GCA_035702165.1 Candidatus Nanopelagicales bacterium | reverse complement strand
TGGTCGGGACGCCGTACGCCCGGCCGTTCGACTGGGTGCCGTTCCCGGAGACCGACGCGCCGCTGCACACCGTGCTCGCCGCCGACTTCGTCACCACCGAGGACGGCACCGGCATCGTGCACGAGGCTCCGGCGTTCGGTGCCGTCGACCTGGCGCTGTGCCGTCAGTACGGCCTGCCCGTGGTGAACCCGCTGCGCCTCGACGGCACGTTCGAGCCGGAGGTGCCGCTCGTCGGCGGGATGTTCTTCAAGAAGGCCGACGCACTGCTCGTCGACGACCTGCAGGAGCGCGGGCTGCTGTTCAAGCACGTCCCGTACGAGCACACCTACCCGCACTGCTGGCGGTGCCACACGCCGCTCGTCTACTACGCGCAGCCGTCGTGGTACATCCGCACGACCGCGGTCAAGGACGCCCTCCTCCGTGAGAACGAGGGCACCGACTGGCACCCGCAGACGATCCAGTGGGGCCGCTACGGCGACTGGCTCAACAACAACATCGACTGGGCGCTGTCGCGCTCGCGCTACTGGGGCACACCGCTGCCGATCTGGCGCTGCGAGAACGACCACCTCACGTGCGTCGAGTCGCTCGCAGACCTGGGATCCCGTGCGGGGCAGGACCTCTCGGCCCTCGATCCGCACCGCCCGTTCGTCGACGACGTCACCTTCGACTGCCCCGAGTGCGGCAGCACGGCGACGCGCGTGCCGGAGGTGATCGACGCCTGGTACGACAGCGGCGCGATGCCGTTCGCGCAGTTCGGCTACCCGTTCCGCGGCACCGACGAGTTCGCGACGCGCTACCCCGCGGACTTCATCTGCGAGGCGATCGACCAGACGCGCGGGTGGTTCTACACGCTCATGGCGGTAGGCACCCTCGTGTTCGACCGGTCCTCCTACAAGACCGTGCTCTGCCTCGGCCACATCCTCGACGAGGAGGGCCGCAAGATGAGCAAGCACCTCGGCAACGTGCTCGAGCCGATCCCGCTGATGGACCAGCACGGCGCCGACGCCGTGCGCTGGTTCATGCTGGCGGGCGGCTCGCCGTGGCAGGCGCGCCGCGTCGGCCACGGCACCATCCAGGAGGTGGTGCGCAAGACGCTGCTGACCTACTGGAACACGGTGTCGTTCCAGGCGCTCTACGCGCGCGAGGCCGGCTTCGAGCCCTACGCCACGCCGGCTCCCCCCGTGGCCGAACGGCCGGC
This sequence comes from Candidatus Nanopelagicales bacterium, assembly GCA_035702165.1. Lineage (GTDB taxonomy): Bacteria > Actinomycetota > Actinomycetes > S36-B12 > CAIYMF01 > Longivirga. Next base: position 24,266 of record DASSQW010000069.1, on the reverse strand, counting down.
GCTCGACCGCTGGGCGCTGTCCGAGGCGCACCGGCTCGCCCGCGAGGTCGACGCCGCGCTCGAGGGCTACGACACCCAGCGCGCGGGGCGCCTGCTGTCGGCGTACGTCGACGACCTGTCGAACTGGTACGTCCGGCGCTCGCGCCGGCGCTTCTGGGCAGGCGACGCGTCCGCGCTCGCGACGCTGCACGAGTGCCTGTACGTCGTCACCCTGCTCATGGCCCCGTTCACGCCGTTCGTCACCGAGCGGGTGTGGCAGGACCTGTTCGCGTCGACGAGCGACCAGCTGCCCGACTCCGTGCACCTCGCCGCGTGGCCAGTGGTGGACGGCTCTCTCGTCGACGACGCGCTGGCCGAGCAGATGGGCCTGGTACGCCGGCTCGTCGAGCTCGGCCGTGCGGCTCGCGCGACCTCGGGCATGCGGACCCGTCAGCCGCTGGGCCGCGCGCTGGTCGCAGCACCGGGCTGGGAGGACCTGCCCGACGCGCTGCGCGCCGAGGTGGCCGACGAGCTCAACTGCGGCGAGCTGCTCGCCCTGGGCGACGTCGCGGAGGCGCACCTCGTCGAGGTGTCGGTGAAGGCGAACTTCCGGGCGCTGGGCAAGCGGTTCGGCAAGGGAACTCCTCCGGTGGCCGAGGCGATCGCGGCGGCTGACGGCGCCGTCCTCGTCGCAGCTCTGCGTCGGGACGGGTCGGCCGAGGTCGTCGTGGACGGAGAGACCGTCGCGCTCACGGAGGACGAGGTCGTCGTGACCGAGACGCCGCGCGCCGGCTGGGCGGTGGCGAGCGACGGCGGCGAGACCCTCGCGCTGGACCTCGAGGTGACGCCCGAGCTGCGGCTGGCCGGTCTTGCCCGCGAGACCGTGCGCACCCTGCAGGAGGCGCGCAAGGCGTCCGGCCTCGCGGTGAGCGACCGGATCGTGGTCACGTGGTCCGCCGACGACGACGAGCTCGCGGCGGCGCTGCGGGCGCACGGGCAGCAGGTGTCCGGTGAGGTGCTCGCCACGACGTTCGACGAGGGCCCGGCCGGCGAGGGCTGGTCGCACGACGAGGACCTCGGGCTGCGCTGGACGCTCGCCCGCGCGTAGGGCATCACGACGAAGGCCCCGCCCGGCGATCCGGGCGGGGCCTTCGTGCGTCGGTGGTCAGGCCTGCGACGGCGGGGCGTCGTCGCGCGGCACCGCGAACGGCGACTGCTGCTGCGGTGCGGCCGGCGGCGGAGCCATCGGCGGCGCGGCAGGGGCGGCCGGAGGCGACGCCGGAGCCGCGGGCGGCGGCGCGGACGGGGCCGGTGCGGCCGGCGCCGAGGCGGTCGGAGCGAGGGTCGGGGTGGGCGCCGCGGCCGGCGCGGCCGGGGCCACCGCCGGGGTCGGCGCGGAGGCCGCCGTGGTCTCGCCGCCGCCCTTGGAGTCGAGCTCCTGCAGGGCCGACTCGTGGTACTGGCGCAGACGCTGGCGGTACTCCCGCTCGAAGGCGCGCAGACCCTCGACCCGGCGCTCGAGCACCTCGCGCTCGGCCTGGCTCGCGCGCTCGAGCTCGGCCACCTTCACGCGGGCCTCGGTGACGAGCTGGTCGGCCTCGGCGCGGGCGCGGGCGGTGTGCTCGTCGGCGGTCTTCTGCGCCAGGGCGAGCATCGCGACCGCCTGGGCGTTGGCGTCGGGGGCCGGGGCGGCCGGGACCGGCTCGGGAGCGGGGGCGGCAGCAGGGACGGGGACCGGCGCGGGGGCGGCGACCGCGGCCGACGCGGCCTGCTCGGCCGCGGCGAGGCGGCCCTTGAGCTCGGCGTTCTCGCGCTGGAGGGTGCCGAGCTCGATCTCGATCTGGTCGAGGAAGGCGTCGACCTCGTCCATCTCGTAGCCCTTGCGCTTGGCTGTCGAGAACTGCTTGTTGCGGACGTCCTCGGGGGTCAGGGCCATGAGTGTCACCTTCAGCGGGAGGTTCGGCGTACGGGGCGCATGCTAGTGGACGTCAGAACCGCAGGGCTGCTGCGGCCAGGATCAGCACCTGAACGATCAGGAACAGCACGATGAACGCGATGTCGAGCTGGACGCCGCCGATGCGCAGCGGCGGGATGAACCGGCGCAGCAGGCGCAGCGGCGGCTCCGTGATCGCGAAGATGCCCTCGACGAGCAGCAGGACGACGCCCTTGGGCTGCCACTCGCGGGCGAAGATCATCACCCAGGTGATGACGAGATAGGCGATGAGCACCAGCACGTAGAGCTGGAGCACGGCGATGACGACGCCCCCGACGGTCACGTCGCGATCTCCGTTCCTCGAGGTGCTGCAGGCGGTGCGTGCGGGGCCGGCGCCGTCAGCTCTGGTTGAAGAAGCCGTCCTGCGCGAGGCGGTGGGCCTCGGCGGCGACGTCGACGTTCTGCGGCGAGAGCAGGAACACCTTGTTGGTGATGCGCTCGATACTGCCACGGCACCCGAAGATCAGGCCCGCCGCGAAGTCGACGAGGCGTTTGGCCTCGGCGTCGTCCATGTCGGACAGGTTCATGATGACCGGCACGCCGTCGCGGAACTCCTCGCCGATGCGGCGGGCGTCGTTGTAGCTGCGCGGGTGCAGGGTCGTGATCCGGTACAGGTCGCTCACGGAGACAGGATCCGCCGGGCGGACCTCGTGACGCACGTCGGCGTGGACGGCGGTGTCGGTGGCGAGGTTGCCGCGGGTCGCGGGAGCGCTGCTCACCGGGCGCGAGGTCGTGCGCGAGGGCTGCGGGACCTCGCGGACCGAGCTGTAGCCCTGCGGCTCGTGGCGCGAGCCCGCCCGGGGGTCGTCGTAGTCGTCGTGCTCGTCGACGTAGTCGAGGCCCTCGTCCTCCACCAGGCCCAGGTAGACCGCCATCTTGCGCATCGCGCCCATGCCTGCTCCTCGTGGCCTCGGGCGCTGGCGCGCCCGGATCGGTCCCGGTCTCGGCGAAACGCTACCCGAGGGCGGCGCGACCTCCGAGCACCGCCGTCCCGACCCGTACGTGTGTCGCACCCGCCTCGACCGCCTGCTCGAGGTCGTGCGACATCCCCGCGGAGAGCACGACGGCGTCCGGGTGGTCCGCGCGCAGTGCGCTCGACGCCGCGGCCAGCCGGGCGAAGGCGGCCGCCGGGGCCTCGCCGAGGGGGGCTACCGCCATGAGACCGCGCAGCCGGAGGGCCTCGGCCCCGGCGACCAGGTCGGCCAGGCGGGCAAGGTCGGCGGGCGCGCAACCGCCCCGGTGCGGGTCGGGCGGTGACTGCAGGTCCACCTGCAGCAGGACGTCGACGGTCCTCCCCCGAGCCGCGGCCACGCGGTCGAGCGCCGGCACGAGCTCGTCGCGGTCGACGGACTCGACGACGTCGGCGTACGTCGCCACCGACCGCGCCTTGTTGCGCTGCAGCTGCCCGACGAAGTGCCAGCGCAGGCCGAGCACCGCGCAGGCGTCGTGCTTGGGCCGGGCCTCCTGGTCGCGGTTCTCCGCGACGTCGGTGACGCCGAGCCCGGCGAGCAGCTCGACGTCGGACGCCGGCCAGGTCTTGGTGACGACCACGAGCGTCACCTCGCCGGGGTCGCGCCCGGCTGCCTTCGCCCCGGCGTCGATGCGCGCCCGCACCTCGGCGAGGTTCGCCGAGAGCTCCTCGCGACGGCTCACGGGCGCACCTCCTCCGCCAGCAGCGTGACGACACCGCCGTGGCGGCCGGTGACGTGGTCGCGCCGGTAGGAGTAGAGGTCCGACGACTCGAACGTGCAGCCGCCGTGGACCGTCGCGGTGACACCCGCACCGCGCAGGCGGTCGACGACGCCGGCCCGCAGGTCGAGGCCGGGCCGTCCGTCGGAGGCGACCGCTGCCGCGCCGGGCGAGACGGCGACGACGGAGTCGAAGCGGCCGCGCGGGACGTCGTAGCAGGATCCGCAGATCGCGGGACCGACCACGGCCTTGGTCCGGTCGAGACGGGCGCCGTGGTCGGCCATCGCCTCGAGGGTCGTGCCGACGACGTCGGACAGCACCCCGCGCCATCCCGCGTGCACGACGGCCGCCACCCCGGCCGCGCCGTCGGCGAGCAGGACCGGCACGCAGTCGGCGGCGAGCACCAGCAGCGCGAGACCGGGCACGGTCGTGACGAGCGCATCGACCTCGGGCACCGGCGCGCCCGTCGCGACGTCGACCGACGCGACGTCGTTGCCGTGGACCGGCGCCATCGACACGACGTGGCTGCCGTCGAGACCGACTGTCGCGGCGAGCCGGCCGCGGTTGGCGGCGACGTGCGCAGGGTCGTCGCCCACATGGTCGGCGAGGTTGGCGCGGTCGTAGGGCGCGAGGCTCACGCCCTCCCGCGGCTCGTCGGCGTAGCGCAGCGGGTCGCCGGCGACGACGGCGCCCTGGCGCTCGGTCGCGCCGACCACGGGCAGCGCCGACCGGTCCGAGAAGGCCCACCGCACCCGGGGGCCGAGGTTCCCCACGACGGTCGCCATGCCTCCACCTTGGCACACGCCGACACGGCTCGCCGGGCCGCCGGAAACCGTCCGACCCGACCGGCGGCAGGGCACCTAGGGTCGGGGCATGACGACGATCGCCGTGGTGACGCTCGACGGGTTCAACGAGATCGACTCCTTCGTGGCGTCGTACATGATCGGCCGCGCAGCGCAGCCGGGCTGGCGGGTCGCGATCGCGTCGCCGACCCCCGCGGTGACCTCGATGAACGGCGTCACCGTGACGGCGCAGATGTCCTTCGACGAGCTGCCGTCGGCCGACGCGGTCCTGGTCGGCAGCGGCGGGCGCACCCGCGAGTACGCCGCCGATCCTGCGTTCCTGGAGACGCTGCAGCTCGACCCGTCGCGCCAGCTCGTGGGCTCGCAGTGCTCAGGTGCTCTGCTGCTCGCGAGGAAGGGTCTGCTCGACGGCGTACCGGTCTGCACCGACCTGCTCACCAAGCCGTGGGTCGTCGACGCCGGCGCCGAGGTCGTGGACCAGCCGTTCTTCGCGTCGGGCAACGTCGCGACCGCCGGGGGGTGCCTGTCGAGCCAGTACCTCGCCGCGTGGACCATCGCGCGGCTGGCAGGGATCGAGGCGGCACGGTCCGCTCTGTTCTACGTCGCTCCGGTCGGCGAGAAGGACGAGTACGTCGAGCGCGCGCTCGGCCACGTGCAGGCCCACCTGACGGCCGTGGCGTCCTAGGCTCGGGACCCCGCGGACGCGGGCTGGACGAGGGAGCGGGATGGCGCACGAGGCCGACAGCCACGACCGGATCCGCGTGCTCAACGCACGCGTCAACAACCTGCGAGGCGTCAGCGTCGAGATCCCGAAGCGGCGGCTCACGGTCTTCACGGGCGTGTCCGGCTCGGGCAAGAGCTCGTTGGTCTTCGGCACCATCGCAGCCGAGTCCCAGCGGCTGATCAACGAGACCTACAGCGCGTTCCTCCAGGGGTTCATGGAGACTCTCGCGCGCCCCGACGTCGACGTGCTCGACGGCCTCACGACCGCGATCATCGTCGACCAGGAGCGGATGGGCGCCGACCCGCGATCGACCGTCGGCACCGCGACCGACGCCAACGCGATGCTGCGGATCCTGTTCAGCCGCCTGGGATCCCCGCACATCGGGCCGCCGCAGGCATTCTCGTTCAACGTCGCCTCGATCAGCGGCGCGGGCGCCGTCACCGTTCAGAAGGGCGGGCGCACGACCAAGGAGCGGCGCAGCTTCAGCATCCTCGGCGGGATGTGCCCGCGCTGCGAGGGCCGCGGATCGGTGAACGACCTCGACCTCTCCGCCATCTACGACGAGCGCCTCTCGCTGCGCGAGGGCGCGATCCTCATCCCCGGCTACAGCATGGACGGCTGGTACGGCCGCATCTACATGGGCTCGGGCTTCGTCGACCCCGACAAGCCCATCGCGAAGTACACGAAGAAGGAGCGCGACGACCTCCTGTACCGCGAGCCGACGAAGATCAAGGTCGACGGCATCAACCTCACCTACGAGGGGCTGATCCCACGGATCCAGAAGTCGATGCTGTCCAAGGACGTCGACTCGCTGCAGCCGCACATCCGCGCGTTCGTCGAGCGCGCTGCCACCTTCAGCGTGTGCCCGGACTGCGACGGCACGCGGCTCTCGCCCGAGGCCCGGTCCTCGACGATCCACGGCCTGAGCATCGCCGACGTCTGCGCCATGCAGATCAGCGACCTCGCGGGGTGGGTGCGCGGCATCTCCGACCGCTCTGCCGCGCCGCTCATCGAGGCGCTCGGGCAGACGCTCGACTCCTTCGTCGACATCGGTCTGGGCTACCTCTCGCTCGACCGTCCCGCCGGGACGTTGTCGGGCGGAGAAGCCCAGCGCACCAAGATGATCCGTCACCTCGGCTCCTCGCTCACCGACGTCACGTACGTCTTCGACGAGCCCACCATCGGCCTGCACCCGCACGATATCCAGCGGATGAACGCTCTGCTCCTGCAGCTGCGCGACAAGGGCAACACCGTCCTCGTCGTCGAGCACAAGCCCGAGGTGATGGCGATCGCCGACCACGTCGTCGATCTCGGTCCCGGTGCCGGCTCCGCAGGCGGCACGATCGTCTACGAGGGCTCGCTCAAAGGCCTGCGCCGCAGCCGCACGGTGACCGGTCGTCACCTCGACGACCGTGTGTCGCTCAAGCCCGAGGTGCGTGCGCCCAGCGGCCTGCTCGAGGTCCGAGGTGCGAGCACCCACAACCTGCGCGACGTCGACGTCGACATCCCGCTCGGGGTTCTCGTCGTACTCACCGGCGTGGCCGGCTCGGGGAAGAGCTCGCTGGTCCAGGGCTCGGTCGCGGGACGCGAGGGCGTCGTGGTCGTGGACCAGACAGGGATCCGCGGTTCGCGCCGCTCGAACCCCGCGACGTACACGGGCGCCCTCGACCCGATCCGGAAGGCGTTCGCGAAGGCCAACGGCGTGCAGCCGGCGCTCTTCAGCGCCAACTCCGAGGGCGCGTGCCCCGCCTGCAACGGTGCAGGCGTCATCGTGACCGACCTGGCGATGATGGCCGGCGTACCGGTCACCTGCGAGGTCTGCGAAGGGCGCCGGTTCGACGCCTCGGTGCTCGAGTACACCCTGGGCGGCCGCGACATCAGCGAGGTCCTCGCGATGCCCGTGGCCGAGGCCGCGGACTTCTTCGCCGACGGCGACGCGCGCACGCCGGCGGCGCACGCCATCCTCGCGCGGATGGTCGACGTCGGTCTGGGCTACCTGCGCCTCGGGCAGCCGCTCACGACCCTCTCCGGCGGTGAGCGCCAGCGCCTCAAGCTCGCGACCCACCTCGGTGAGAACGGCGGCGTCTTCGTGCTCGACGAGCCGACGACGGGGCTGCACCTCGCCGACGTCGAGCAGCTGCTCGGCCTGCTCGACCGACTCGTCGGGTCCGGCACCTCGGTGATCGTCATCGAGCACCACCAGGCCGTGATGGCCCACGCCGACTGGATCATCGACCTCGGTCCGGGCGCCGGTCACGACGGCGGGAGGGTGGTGTTCGAGGGCACGCCGGCCGATCTCGTCGCCGCGCGCACCACCCTGACCGGCCAGCACCTCGCCGACTATGTCGGCGCCTGATCGTTATCCGCCGGCGCCCCACCGCACCAGCGGGACTGCTCCCCGTTCAGGGTCCCCGTGCCACCGCGTCACCTACGCTCGCGGCATGGAACGAGTCACGGGTATCGGCGGATTGTTCTTCCGCGCCCAGGATCCCGAGGCCCTCGCGGCGTGGTACGAGAGGGCGCTCGGCATCCCGAGCATGAGCACGCAGTGGTCCTGGCACCAGGACGCCGGGCCCACGGTCTTCGCACCGTTCCCCCGCGACACCGACTACTTCGGCCGCACCGACCAGCAGGTGATGCTGAACTACCGCGTCGACGACCTCGACGCGATGCTCGATCAGCTCCGCGCGGCCGGCGCCGACGTGGAGGACGAGATCGCGGAGGCGGACTTCGGCCGCTTCGCCCACGCGACGGATCCCGAGGGCAACCGCTTCGAGCTCTGGCAGCCCACCGAGGTCCCGGAGACGTAGCAGGTCGTGCGGATCTCGCCGTACGACGTACTGCCACTCGGCCCGGGACGAGACTGCGGCCGGACCCGTAGGGGTCCGGCCGCAGCCAGGGGAAGCGTTCGGCGGTCCCTCGACGGGACCGACGGCTACTTCAGGAAGTCGGGGACGTCGAGGTCGTCCTCGTCGCCGCTGTCGTCGAAGACGATCGTGCGCGGCTCGCGGCGGGGCTCGTCGTCGGACGACGTGAGATCGACCGACTCGACCTCGATGGCCGGTTCGGCCGCAGCGGCCTCGACCGGCTTCTCGGCCGTCTTCGTGGTGGCGCGGCGCGCCGGCGGGAGACCGCCGTCGAAACCGGCCGCGATGACGGTGACGCGCACCTCGTCGCCGAGCGTGTCGTCGATGACGGCACCGAAGATGATGTTCGCCTCCGGGTGAGCGGCATCGGCCACGAGGCGCGCGGCCTCGTTGATCTCGAACAGGCCGAGGTCCGAGCCACCCGAGATCGAGAGCAGGACGCCGTGCGCGCCGTCGATGCTCGCCTCGAGCAGGGGGCTGGAGATCGCGGCCTCGGCGGCGGCCACGGCGCGGTCGTCGCCGCGTGCGGAGCCGATGCCCATGAGCGCCGAGCCGGCGCCGGCCATGATGCTCTTCACGTCGGCGAAGTCGAGGTTGATCAGACCCGGCGTCGTGATGAGGTCGGTGATGCCGCTGACGCCCTGCAGCAGCACCTGGTCGGCCTGGCGGAACGCGTCGAGCATCGAGATGTTCCGGTCCGACAGCGACAGCAGCCGGTCGTTCGGGATGACGATGAGGGTGTCGACCTCGGCGCGCAGCGAGTCGACGCCGGAGTCGGCCTGCACGCCGCGGCGCTTGCCCTCGAAGCCGAACGGACGCGTGACGACGCCGATGGTCAGCGCGCCGAGCTGGCGCGCGATCTTGGCGACGACGGGCGCGCCGCCCGTGCCGGTGCCGCCGCCCTCGCCCGCGGTCACGAAGACCATGTCCGAGCCCTTGAGGACCTCCTCGAGGTCCTCGGAGTGGTCCTCCGCGGCGCGACGCCCGACCTCGGGGTCGGCGCCAGCGCCGAGACCGCGGGTCAGCTCGCGACCGATGTCGAGCTTGACGTCGGCGTCGCTCATCAGCAGCGCCTGCGCGTCGGTGTTCACCGCGATGAACTCGACGCCCTTGAGGCCGACCTCGATCATGCGGTTGACCGCGTTGACGCCGCCGCCCCCGATGCCGACGACCTTGATCACCGCGAGGTAGTTCTGGGGAGCCGCCATGGCCCTGACCCTTCTCTCGACCGTCGCGGGGGCCCTTCCCCGAGCTCCGCGACAACTCTCACCCTCATGTAGAGGCTGATAGTTATGTCATCCTGTACCTGAGGGGTGAACCTACGACCGGTCGACCGGGCAGCGCAAGGCGCTCGGCCCGGTGACCGCGTCCCCCCGCGGGCGATGTGACCAGGATCCCTACGGCGGCAAGGGATCCGCGTCGCTGGCAGGCGGCCCGCTGCGGCAGCCGAGCCTCAGCCGGCGGAGGGTGCGGAGCCGCGCGAGGTGGGCAGGTCGGGGGCGCTCACGTCGTACGACGCGGCCCTCACCCGCAGCAGCGCGGCCAGCACGGCAGCCTTGCGGTCGGACTGCTCGGCGCTCCCCCAGCGCACGGTCACGCCGTCGGCGAGGGTGAGCACGACGTCGTCGCGGGTCTTCGCCGTGACCGTCGTGGTGGTGTCGCGCAGGGCCTTCGGCAGCGCGCCCACGACGGCGAGGGCCGACGCGGTCGACAGGTCGTCGGGAGCGACGACGAGAGGAAGACCTCGGGGCGCCACGGTGATGGAGCCGAAGCGCGCGGCGCTGTCGTCGAGGTAGGTGAGCGCCGTGCCGTTCTTCGTCACGGCGAGCGGCGTGCGCTCGGTGACGACGAGGACGAGGACGTCGGGCCACCCCCGCCGCACCTCGACCGACTTCACCCGCGGGATCTCCTCGATGCGCGACGCGATGCCGTCGACGTCGACGCGCGCGAGCTGCACCGACGACGGGACGTCGGCAGCGGTCAGCACCTGGTCTGCGCTCACCGTGGTCGTCCCCAGAACGCGCACCTCGCGCACGGTCAGCAGCGACGAGAACCACACGACCCAGACCGCGAGCGCGACGAGGGCGACGACGACGCCGAGCACGATCCAGCGGCGCACGCGGCGCTTGCGCGTCGCGGCGCCGAAGCGCTGCGCGGACTCCAGGACGGTCATCGCACCTCGCGGGCGCGCAGCAGGTCGAGCACCTCGGTGCCGATCATCGCAATGTCGCCCGCGCCGAGCGTCATCACGACGTCGCCCGCGTGCGCGCGCGACACGAGCTGCCCGGCGACCCTGCTCCACGACGGCTCGAACACGACCTGCTCGGGCGGCAGCGGCACGTGCGACGCCATCGCGACGCCGGAGGCGCCCGGGATCGGGTCCTCCCCCGGGGCGAACACCTCGAGCACCACGACCTCGTCGGCGAGACCGAGCGCCTCGCCGAACTCCTTCGTGAACATCGCGGTCCGGTAGTAGTGGTGCGCCTGGAACGCGACGACGAGACGGCCTTCGCCGACGACGTCGCGCATCGCCGAGAGGGTCGCGGCGATCTCGGTCGGGTGGTGGGCGTAGTCGTCGTAGACGCGGACGCCGTCGGCAGTGCCCTTGAAGTCGAAGCGGCGGCGGGTGCCCGAGAACGTCTCGAGGCCGGCGCGCAGGTCGCTGGCCGGGAGGCCGAGACCGATGCCCGTGACGAGTGCGGCCGTCGCGTTGAGCACGTTGTGCTTGCCCGGCACGCCGAGCTCGGTCACTCCGAGGCGCACGCCGTGCTCGAGGACGTCGAAGCGCCAGCCGTGGTCCCCGACACCGACGAGCTCGATCCTGACGTCCGCGTTGTCGGCGGTGCCGTAGGTGCGGACGTCGACGCCGTCGGCGCGCGCCGTGTCCGCGAGCCGGGCGCCGCCGGGGTCGTCGACGCAGACGGTCACGAACCCGCCGCGGTCGCGGATGGCGGTGGCGAACTCGAGGAAGGCCGCCTCGATCGCGTCGAAGGTGCCCCAGTGGTCGAGGTGGTCGGGCTCGACGTTGGTGACGATGCCGGCGTACGCCGGGAGCGCGAGGAAGGCGCCGTCGCTCTCGTCTGCCTCCGCCACGAACACCTCGCCGGTGCCGAGGTGGGCGTTGCTGCCGCTCTCGTTGAGCTCGCTGCCGATGGCGAACGACGGGTCGGCGCCGCAGTGCTGCAGCGCGACGGTGAGCATCGAGGTCGTCGTGGTCTTGCCGTGCGTGCCGGCGACCGCGATGCCGCGGTAGCCCTCCATGATGGTGGCGAGCGCCTCGGCACGGCCCATCACGCGCAGGCCGGCGCCGCGCGCAGCGACGAGCTCGGGGTTGTCGGCCTTGATGGCGGTGGAGGCGATGACGGTGTCGACGCCGTCGACCTGCGCGGCCGCGTGGCCGACGTGCGCCTCGACGCCGAGAGCGCGCAGCGCGGCCAGGCGGCGCGAGTCCTTGGCGTCGCTGCCCGTCACGGTGACGCCGCGGGCCACGAGGATCCGGGCGATGCCCGACATGCCCGCGCCGCCGATGCCGACGACGTGGACGCGCCCGAGGCCGGTGAGGTCGGCGGGCTGGGCGGTCATCGGGCTCCTCCTGGGGCGGTCGCGGCGCCGGCGCCTGCGACAGCGTCGAGGACCAGCCTCCTCAGTCTCTCGTCCGCATCGCGCTGACCGTGGGAGGCGGCGGCCGTTTCCATCGCGCGTCGCTGCTCCTCGTCGAGGAGCAGCGGGCCGAGGACGTGCAGCACCCGCTCGCCGTCGAGAGCTGCGTCATCGACGAGCAGACCGCCCCCGGCGTCCACGACCGGCAGGGCGTTGAGCCGCTGCTCGCCGTTTCCGATCGGCAGCGGGACGTACAGCGCGGGCAGCCCGACGGCGGCCAGCTCGGCGCAGGTCATCGCGCCGGCACGGCACAGGGCGACGTCGGCTGCGGCGTAGGCGAGGTCCATCCGGTCGATGTAGGGCACGGCGATGTACGGCGCCGGCCCGGTGGACGCCGTCGGTCGCTGGTCGTCGTTGCGCAGCCCTGCTGCGTGCAGCACCTGGATGCCCTGGGCCGTGAGGCCCGGCGCCGCGTCGACGACGGCGTCGTTGAGCCGGCGCGCGCCCTGCGAGCCGCCGAACGCGAGCAGCGTCGGACGATCGGGCTCGAGGCCGAAGAACGCGCGGGCCGCGGCACGTGCGGCCGCGCGGTCGAGATCGGCGATGGACGGGCGCAGCGGCATGCCGATGTGGCGGGCGCCGTCGATGGCGCCGGGCACCGCGCACCCGACGTACGCCGTGAAGCGGGCACCCACCTTGTTGGCCAGGCCGGGACGCGCGTTGGCTTCGTGGATGGCGATCGGCGTCCGGCCACGGGCGCCGAGGTAGCCGGGCAGGGCGACGTAGCCGCCGAAGCCGACGAGGACATCGGCCTCGGTGTCGTCGAGGACCTGGCGGACCTCGGACACCGCCCGCCGCACTCGGGTGGGGAGGCGGGCGAGGTCGAGGGTGGGGCGCCGCGGCATGGGCGTCGCGGTGATGAGTCGCAGGTCGTAGCCGCGCTCGGGGACCAGACGTGTCTCGAGCCCCCGCTCGGTGCCCAGCGCCGTGATCCCGACGGAGGGGTCGTGGCGGCGCAGGCAGTCGGCGAGGTTGAGCGCGGGCTCGACGTGACCTGCCGTGCCCCCGCCCGCGAGGACGACGTGCACCGGGCTCACCGCCCCCGGACGGGGCGGCGGGCGCGCGCCTTCGCCGGACGGCCTGCCTCGGCGCGCGCGAAGGACATGAGCATCCCGCAGGCGACGAGGGTCGGGACGAGCGACGACCCGCCGTAGGAGACCAGCGGCAGCGGGATGCCGGTGATGGGGACGAGCTGCAGCACCGCACCGATGTTCAGCAGCGCCTGGGTCAGCAGCCACGCGACGGTGGCCGCCGACGCCGTGCGCACGAAGGGGTCGGTGGTGACCCGCGCGAGACGCAGCCCCGCGACACCGATGGCGGCGAACAGCACGAGCACGAGCAACGAGCCGACGATGCCCAGCTCCTCGCCGACCACGGCGTAGATGAAGTCGGTGTGCGCCTCGGGGAGCCAGTCCCACTTCTCGCGGCTCGCACCGAGACCGACACCGAACCAGCCGCCGCCGCCGAGCGCGCTCTTGCCGTGCAGCACCTGCCATCCGCTGGAGAGCGCGTAGGCGCTCGGATCCAGCCAGGCGCTGAAGCGACCGAGGCGGTAGGAGTGGCTGAAGCTCAGTGCTGCGACGCCGGCCAGCACCGCGACCGCGCCGAGGACGAACAGCCGGAACGGGGCGCCGTTGACGTAGAGCACGGCGGCGATCATCGGGACCATCACGAGAGCGGTGCCGACGTCGCCCTCGAGCAGGATCAGCCCGAGGATCAGCGCCGAGACCGGGATGAGCGGGATCAGCAGGTGCTTCCACTGGTGGATGCTGCTCTGCTTGCGCGCCATGAGGTCCGACGCCCACAGCACGAGCGCGAGCTTGGCGAACTCGCTGGGCTGGAAGCGGAACGGGCCGCCGAGCTCGATCCAGTTGCGCTGGCCCGCGACCGAGTGGCCGATCACGAGCACCGCGAGCAGGGAGACGAGCGCGAAGACGAGCAGCGGGTAGGCCAGCCGCCGGTAGAACGCGACCGGCATGCGCGACGCGACGACCATCGCGACGAGGCCGATCACCGCGAACATGACCTGCCGCGACCACAGCGTGTAGGCCGAGCCGAAGACCTGGTAGCTCAGGACCGTCGACGCCGACAGCACCATCGCGATGCCGAGGAGGAGCAGCAGCAGGGTCGCGCCGAGCAGCACGTGGTAGGTCGCGAGCGGGTGCTCGACGTGCGGCCGGTCGGTGCTCGCCTGACGGCGTACGGTGTCGCTGCTCATCGCGTCAGCGGTCCGCCAGCCGACGGACGGAGTCGGCGAAGTCGTCGCCGCGCTGGGCGTAGTCGCGGTACATGTCCCACGATGCGCAGCCCGGCGCGAGCAGGACGGTGTCGCCCGGGCGCGCCAGCCCGGCGGCGGCGCTCACGACGTCGTCCATGGCTCCAGTGTCCGTGCGGGAGACCTCGACGACGGGGACATCCGGCGCGTGTCGCGCCAGCGCCTCGCGGATCCGGTCCCGGTCGACGCCGAGGAGCACGGCGCCGCGCAGCCGGTCGCGGGTCCGCACGACGAGGTCGTCGAACTCCTGGCCCTTGGCCATGCCGCCCGCGATCCAGACGACGGGCTCGTAGGCCAGCAGCGACGTCTCCGCGGCGTGGCAGTTGGTGGCCTTCGAGTCGTCGACGTAGCGCACGCCGTCGACCTCCCCGACCTCGGCGATGCGGTGGCCGGCGGGCTCGAAGGTCCGCAGACCCTCGCGGACGGCCGACGCCGGTACGCCGAAGGCCCGGGCGAGCGCGGCGGCGGCGAGGGCGTTGGTGACGTTGTGCGGCGCGAACGGGCGGACGTCGTGCACCGACGCGAGCTCCTGCGCGGCCTCCTGCCGGTTCTCGACGAACGCGCGATCGACGAGCAGGTCGTCGACGACGCCGAGCATCGACAGCCCCGGGATGCCGCGCGTGATGCCGATCGCCCGGCAGCCCTCCACGACGTCGGCCTCCTCGACCATCGCGAGCGTCTCGGGCTCCGCGACGTCGTAGACCGCAGCGACCTGGGTGTTGCGGTAGATCCGGGCCTTCGCCGCCCTGTAGTCGTCGAACGAGCCGAACAGGTCGATGTGGTCCTCGGCGACGTTGAGGCACACCGACGCGAGCGGGCTCGCGGTCGACAGGAACGGCAGCTGCGGCGCACCCACCTCGACGGCGAGGACGTCGAACCCGACGGGGTCCATGACGGCGTCGACGAGCGAGACGCCGATGTTGCCGACCGCGGCGGTGCGGTGGCCGGCGGCGCGCAGCATCGACGCGAGCATCAGGGTCGTGGTGGTCTTGCCGTTGGTGCCGGTGACGACGAGCCAGGGCGCGGCGCCCTCGCCGCGCAGCCGCCACGCGAGCTCGAGCTCGCCCCAGACCGGGACGCCCTGCTCCTGCGCCGCGAGGGTCACCGGTGCGCGCGGCGGGAGCCCGGGCGAGACCACGAGGACGTCGGCACCGTCGGGCAGCGAGTCGCCGTCGCCCAGACGCACGGTCGCGCCGACGACCTGCAGGACATCGGCGCGCTCGCGCTGCTTGTCGCCGTCGGCGGAGTCGATCACCGTCACGCGGGCGCCGAGGTGCACGAGCTGGTCGGCGGCCGCGAAACCGGCCACACCGATGCCCGCGACGACCGCGTGCACCGCCGACCAGTCCGAGCCGCGCGCGTACGCCGAGACGTCCGTGCGCGTCATCCGGGCCGCCGGATCCACTCGGCGTAGAACAGGCCGAGGCCGAGCGCGACGAAGAGGCCCTGCACGATCCAGAACCGCACGACGATCTGGATCTCCGCCCAGCCGAGCATCTCGAAGTGGTGGTGCAGGGGCGCCATCCGGAACATGCGCCGTCCCGTGAGCTTGTAGCTGCCGACCTGGCCGATCACCGACAGGGTCACGATGAGGAAGAGGCCGGCGAGGAGCGGCAGCAGCAGCTCGGTGCGGGTGAGGATGGCGAGCGCGGCGATGGCACCACCGAGCGACAGAGCACCCGTGTCGCCCATCCAGATGCTGGCCGGAGACGTGTTCCACCAGAGGAAGCCGAACGTCGCGCCGGCGATCGCCGCCGCGAACATCGCGAGGTCGAGCGGGTCGCGCACGTCGTAGCAGCGCGAGGAATCGAAGAACTCGCAGTTCTGCCGGTACTGCCAGAGGGCCAGCAGCGTGTAGGCGCCGAGCGCCATGACCGCGGCGCCCGAGGCGAGACCGTCGAGACCGTCGGTGAGGTTCACCGCGTTCGTCGTCGCGGTGACGAGGAACCAGATCCACAGCATGACCAGCGCGGTGGGCAGCACGATCGAGGTGTTGCGCAGGAACGAGATGGCGTGCGACGCCGGCGTGAGCCCCTCGCTGTCCGGGAAATGCAGCGCGAGCCAGCCGAACGAGAGCGCGACGGCCGCCTGGCCGAGCAGCTTCGTGCGCGCTCGAACCCCGGTGCTGCGCTGCTTGAAGATCTTCAGGTAGTCGTCGGCCATGCCGACCGCACCGAGACCCACGGTGAGGTAGACGGCGAGCAGGCCCGACGCCGTGAACGGTCGCCAGAGGAGGAGGTGCCCGCCGAAGTAGCCGACGAGCAGGCCGGCGAGGATCGCGAGGCCGCCCATCGACGGCGTGCCGCGCTTGCCCTCGTGCTCGGGGTAGGGCTCGCCCGGCACCGAGACGCGGATCGCCTGCGCGAGCTTGTGCGCCTTGAGCCACCTGATGAGCAGCGGCGTGCCGAGCAGCGCCACCAGGAGGCCGAGGCCCGCTGCGACCAGCGCGACCTTCACGACGCCACCTCCGTGAGGGCCAGGGCGAGCCGCTCGAGGCCCGCGGCGCGCGACGCCTTCACGAGGACGACGTCGTCGGGTCCGAGCGCACCGAGCGCGGCCAGCGCGGCGTCGGCGTCAGGTACGGCCTGCGCGGCGTCGGGGCGACCGCTCTCCGCGGCGTACCCGCGCACCAGCGCAGCCACCGGCTCGGACGCGCCGACGGCCACCAGGCGCGCGGCTCCCGACCTCGCAGCCTCGCGGCCGGTCTCCTCGTGCAGCTCCACGGTCGTCTCTCCGAGCTCGAGCATCTCTCCCAGTACCGCCGTGCCGCGACGGCCGTCGCGGGTCATGGCGGCCAGCGCCTGCAGCGCCGCCCGCACGGAGTCGGGGTTGGCGTTGTACGCGTCGTTGACCACCGTGGCACCCGAGGGGGCCGTCGAGACCTCCATCCGCCAGCGACTCGCCGGGCGGGCCTGCCCGAGTGCGGCGGCGACCTCGTCGAGGTCGACGCCGAGCGACGTCGCGACGGCCGCGGCGGCGAGGGCGTTGGACACGTGGTGGCGCCCGTGCAGCCCGAGGCGTACGCCGGCCCGGCGGCCGCCGACGAGCAGCGCGAAGCTCGCGCGGCCCTGGTCGTCGAGCTCGACGTCGGCCGCGCGCACGGTGGCGCCTGCGGACTCGCCGTAGGTCACCACGCGGGCCCGCGTGCGGTGGGCCATGGCCGCGACGAGGGGATCGTCGGCGTTGAGCACGGCGACACCTCCCTCGCTCGCCGCCGGCAGGCACTCGACGAGCTCGCCCTTCGCGAGCGCGATGTTCTCGCGCGAGCCGAACTCGCCGACGTGCGCCGAGCCCACGTTGAGCACGACACCGATGCGCGGCGGCGCGATGCCGCACAGGTAGCGGATGTGACCGATGCCGCGCGCGCCCATCTCGGCGACGAGCACGCGGGTCGACGCCGCGATGCCGAGCACCGTGACGGGCAGCCCGACCTCGGTGTTGAGCGACCCCTGCGGCGCGACCGTCGGGCCGTACGCCGGAAGCAGGTGCGCGAGCAGGTCCTTGGTGCTGGTCTTCCCCGACGACCCGGTGACGCCGACGACGACGACCGCCGGGTGGTCCGCGAGCACCGCGTGCGCGAGGCGGCCGAGCGCCTCGACCGTGCCGTCGACGAGGACGTGCGGGACGTCGACGGGGCGCGATGCGAGGACGGCCGCTGCGCCGGCCGCGCGGGCATCGGCGGCGAGGTCGTGGGCATCGACGCGCTCCCCCACGACGGCGACGAACAGCTCGCCGGTGGCGACCGCACGCGTGTCGGTGCTGACGCCGGTGACGACCGCCGCGGGGTCCGCGCCGCCGCCGAGCGCGCCGCCCGTCGCGCGCGCGACCTGCTCGAGCGTCAGCGGGATCATGCGGGGTCCTCGTGGGTCGCAGCAGGCACGTCGGAGTAGGGGCCGAGCGCCTCGGCGAGGATCACCCGGTCGTCGAACGGCGTGACCGTACCCGCGACCTCCTGGCCCTGCTCGTGCCCCTTGCCGAGGATGAGGACTACGTCACCCGGCCCTGCCTCCGAGGCCGCCTGATGGATCGCCCTGCGGCGGTCGCCGATCTCGGTCACGAGCGCGTCGGGATCGACCGCGGCGCCGCGCAGGATCTCGCGGCGGATCTCGGCGGGATCCTCGCCGCGCGGGTTGTCGTCGGTGACGATGACCCGGTCCGCTCCGCGCACGGCCGCCTCGCCCATCGCGAACCGCTTGTGCGGGTCGCGGTCGCCGCCTGCTCCGAGCACCACGATCACGCGTGCCGTGTGCCCCGGCCGCGACCGCGCGACCTCGCGCGCAGCCGTCAGCGCCCGCTCGACCGCGTCGGGCGTGTGGGCGTAGTCGACGTACCCGAACGCTCCGCGACGGGGCTCGCGGTCGGGCACCCGCTCCATCCGACCCGGTACGCCGGGACAGCTGCCGATGCCGCGCGCCGCGACGACGGGGTCGATGGCGAGCGCGGTGAGGATCGCGAGCGCACCGAGGCCGTTCGCGACGTTGAACGCCCCGGGCAGGTGCACCTCGAGCTCGATGTCGGCACCGTCCGCGACCGCGTGCAGCACGGAGCCGCCGGGGATGGTGCGCACGTCGCGCGCGGTCCACGTCGCGATGCTCGAAGCGGTCGCGTACGTGGTGGTCGGCAGGCCGTTCGACCGTGCGGCTGCTGCCATCGCCACGCCGTGCTCGTCGTCGACGCACACGACCGCGCGGTCGGAGCGGGCAGCGGTGAACAGCTGCGCCTTCGCGTCGAAGTAGTCGTCCATGTCGGCATGGAAGTCGAGGTGGTCGGGCGAGAGGTTGGTGAAGGCCGCGACGTCGAAGCGCACGCCGTCGACCCGGCCGAGCCGCAGCGCGTGGCTCGACACCTCCATCGTCACGGCGCGGACGCCGCGCTCGCGCATCACCGCGAGCAGTGCGTGCACGTCGGTGGCCTCCGGAGTCGTGCGCACGGTCGGGACGACCTCGTCGCCGACGCGGGTGCCGACCGTGCCGATGACGCCGGTGAGGAGTCCGGCAGCGCGGAGCCCGGCGTCGACGAGGTAGCTCGTCGTCGTCTTGCCGTTGGTGCCGGTGATCCCGACGACGAGCAGGTCGTGCGAGGGGTCGCCGTAGACCGCCGACGCGACCGCGCCGAGCACCGAGCGCGGATCGTCGGCCACCAGCACGGGGAGGCCCGCGGCGAGCGCGCGCTCCTCGCCCGCGGGGTCGGTCAGCACGGCCACGGCGCCGGCCGCCGCGGCCTGCGCCACGAACTCGGCGCCGTGCGTGCGGAAACCGGGCAGCGCGGCGTACAGGTCGCCGGGGAGGACGGCTCGGGAGTCGTGCGTGACGCCGGTGACGGCGACGGGCGCGGGGTCGCCTGATCCGGCGACGCGCGCCTCACCCGCGACGCGCGCGAGATCGGTCAACGGCCGCGGCGGGGTGGTCGGGCGCGGGCCTGCGGACACGACGAGAACCTATCCCGCGCTCACCAGGTGATCGGCAGGTCGGGGCGCCGGGTGCCGGTCGGGGGGATCCGGAAGTGCTCGAGGCCGAAGGTCATGACCTGCTTGAACACCGGGGCCGCGAGCTGGCCGCCGAACTTGCCGTTGCGCGGGTTCTGCAGGAAGACGGCGACCACCAGCTGGGGCTTGTCGGCCGGCGCGAGGCCGATGAACGACGACGTGTAGCCGCGGTAGCAGTGGCAGCTGTCGTCGATGCGGTTCGCCGTGCCCGTCTTGCCGGCGATGCGGTAGCCGGGGATCGCCGCCTTGGGCGCGGTGCCGTCGGTGACCACCGACTCGAGCATCGCGCGCACCTGCGCGGCGGTGCTCGCGCTCACCACGCGCGTCTGCTCCGGCGCGGCCGCGGGCTGGTAGGTGCCGTCGGGCGACGTGAACCCCGCCACGAGGGTCGGTGAGACGCGCACGCCGTCGTTGGCGATCGTCGCGTAGACCGACGCAGCCTGGACCGCGGTGACCGACAGGCCCTGGCCGAACGCGATGGTGCCGAACGAGGTGCCCGTCCACTGCGCCGGCGCGGGGACGTAGCCCTTGCTCTCGCCCGGGAAGTGCAGGCCGGTCGACTCCCCGATGCCGAACTTCTTCAGGTAGCCGTAGAGCTTCTCGCCGCCGATCCTCTGCGCCGTGAGGATCGTGCCGATGTTGCTGGACTTCGCGAGGACGCCGGCGAGGGTGAGGTGCTCCGTGCCGTGCGCGACGTCGTCGTGGAAGGTCTTGTACTTCGTGACGAGCACCGGGGGCACCACGATCTTGGTGAGCGGGGTGACCGCCTTCTCCTCGATGGCGGCGGCCATCGTCATGACCTTGCTCGTCGAACCGGGCTCGAACACGTCGGACACCGCGCGGTTGCGGATGTCGGACTGCGCTGCCTCCGACGCCTTGTTCGGGTCGAACGTCGGCACCGTGGCGAGCGCGTAGATCTGCCCGGTCCGCGGGTTCATCACGACGACCGTCCCGCTGTCGGCCTTCGCCGCCTTCACCTGCGCCGCGATCGCCGCCTGCGCGACGTACTGCACGTCGCGGTCGATCGTGAGGCGTACGCCGAGCCCCGGCACCGGGTCGGTGCCCGAGCTGTCGGCGGTGGGGATGGCGGTGCCGCGCGCGGACGCCTGGTAGACCTCGGTGCCCGCCGTACCGGCCAGCTCCTGGTTGAAGCCGTACTCGAGTCCCGAGCCGCCCTTGCCGTCGCCGCGCACGTAGCCCACGACGTTGGCCGCGACCGAGCCGCCCGGGTACACGCGCGACGACGTGACCTCGCTGAAGACGCCGGGCAGCTTGAGCGCCGCGACCTTGGCCCAGACCTGCGGCGTGATCCCCTTGGCCACGTAGACGAACCGGCGCTGGCCCGTCAGCCGCGCCTGGTAGGCGGCGGTGTCGCCACCGAGCACCCCCGCCAGCGCGGCGGCCTCTCCGGCGGGGTCCTTCACCAGCGTCTGGTCGGCCGTGACGTTGCGCGCCTGCACCGTCGTCGCGAGCGGCACGCCGTTGATGTCGGTGATGTCACCGCGCACCGCGGGCGTGGTCACCGTGCGGAGCCGGTCCTTGGTCGCAGCAGCCGCGAGGGTCGGGCCCTGGATCGCCTGCACGTCGATGACGCGACCGGCGACCACCGTCAGCACGATGAGCAGGATCAGCTGCCAGGCGCGCAGCCGGCGCACCGGGTCGCCGGGGCGGAACGAGCGCGGCGGCGGGGTGCGCACCGGGCGCGGCGCCGGACGGCGGTCGGCGGGGCGTCGGTTTGCGGGCCGCTGCGAGGACGGGCGGCGCGGCGGCGTACGCCGCGGCGGCGGGGCCAGGGTCGTCATCGCGCGACCGCCTGGTCGGGCTTGGCGGCGTCGCTCGCGGGCGCCGGGTCGGCGTGGGCCGCGTCGCTGCTCGGCGTCGCGGTGCGCGCCGCGACGACGCCCGAGGGAAGCGCGCCGGTGGCCGGCAGCTTCGTCACGGCCTTGGCCGCCTTCGGGGTCCCGAGTACGGCACCGTCTGCCAGGCGCAGGAACACCGGAGCTACGACCGGCACCATGCCGAGCGCGTCGGCCCGCTCCTGCAGCGACTCCGGGGCCTCGGCGCGCGCGACGTCCTGGAGCAGCCCCTGCTCCTGCACCGCGAGCTGGTTCTCGGTCCTGGTGAGCGTGCCGATCTCGAAGGCGCCCTGGGCCAGCGAGGTGTTGAGCACCAGCAGCATCACCATGCCGCCCACGAGCATCCCGACGACCACGAGGGCGAAGACGCCGTTGCCGGCGACGTTCGGGCGCGGGGCCGGCAGCGCGACGATCTGCGCGCGTCGGCGCGCGGCGGCGCGGGCCGCGGGACCGCCCGAGGACGGACGGCGCGACGACGTGCTCGGTCGGGCGCTGCGGGCCGGCGAGCTCATGCCGCCTCCCGCATCCGCTCGGCCGCGCGCAGGCGCACGGACGCGGCGCGCGGGTTCTCCGCTATCTCCTGCTCCGACGCCTTCTCCGACCCGCGCGTGACGATGCGCAGCTCGGGCTCGTGACCCGCGGGCACGAAGGGCATGTCAGGCGGGACGTCGGTCTGGGCCCGAGATGTCATGGCGCGCTTGACGATCCGGTCCTCGAGGGACTGATAGGACATGACGACGATGCGACCGCCGACGGTCAGTGCGTCGATGGCGCTCGGAACCGCGCGCTCGAGCACCTCGAGCTCGGCGTTCACCTCGATGCGCAGCGCCTGGAAGGTGCGCTTGGCAGGGTTGCCGCCGGTACGCCGTGCCGGCGCGGGGATCGACGCACGGATGAGCTCGACCAGCCGGGCGCTCGAGTCGAACGGCTCCTTGCCCCGCTCGCGCACGACGGCGTCCGCGATCCGCCGCGCGAACCTCTCCTCGCCGTACTCGCGCAGCACCCGCGCGAGCTCGCCGGCGGCGTAGGTGTTGAGGACGTCCGCGGCGGTCAGGCCGTGCGTGGGATCCATCCGCATGTCGAGCGGCGCGTCCTGGGAGTAGGCGAACCCGCGCTGGGCCTCGTCGAGCTGCATCGAGGAGACACCGAGGTCCATGAGGACGCCGTCGACGCGCGGGCTCTCGACCTCGTCGAGCACGCGCGGCAGCTCGTCGTAGACGGCGTGCACCAGGACGGTGCGTCGCTCGAAGGGCTCGAGCCTGCGCGCGGAGAGCGCGAGGGCGTCGGGATCGCGGTCGACGCCGACCAGCCGGACGTCGGGGAAGCGGCGCAGCAGCGCCTCGCTGTGGCCGCCGAGGCCCAGGGTGGCGTCGACGACGACGGCCCCGGGGCGCTCGAGCGCCGGGGCCAGCAGGGTCAGGCAGCGCTCGAGGAGCACCGGGACGTGCGACGGCGCACCACGGCCATGACGGGTCCCCCCGTCGGGGCGGGTGTCGTCGTCCATCGCAGAGCCGCTCAGCCCAGGCGCGACGCGAGGTCGGAGACGGCGACGAGGAAGGCGCCGGCGAGCGCGCAGGAGGCGAGTAGGACGGCGGCCGGGGTGTGCAGTGCGCGCCGGGCGCGCACGAGGTGCACCGCCGGGGCGGTCGTGAGGGCCGACCTGGGGTCGGTGTGCAGGGTGCTCAGCGCCATGGCGACGGTGTCCTCCTCGCCCGAAGGCGCTCGCGGTGGGGGCTCTCGTCCTGGTCGTGCAGGTCGGTGGTGCCGTCGTGCGGTCGTGCTGTCGTGCGTGGAGGTCGGGGTCGGGACGTGGAGCTGTGCTCCGTTCGTGGAACCAGGTCCCCCGTCCGTCACGCGGGGTGGGTCTGCCTGGCACCGGGGAAGGTGCGCCAGGTAGCCGGTGACGGACCGGAGACCTCGTGCCACGAGCTACGCCCTCGGCACCACCTCGCCGTCGAGCTCGGCGAAGGACTGCTCGTTGCCGGACAGGTAGGAGTCCCAGGCCTCGGCGTCCCAGATCTCGATGCGGGTGTCGGCGCCGACGACGACGCAGTCCTTGGTGAGCCCTGCGTACTGGCGCAGCGGAGCGGGGATGACGATCCGGCCCTGGCGGTCGGGGGCGTCGTCGTACGCGCTGGCGAACAGCACGCGCGTGTACGCGCGGACCTTCTCGCTGGTCTGCGAGCCGGCGCGCAGCTCCGCGGCGTACGTCGCGAACGCGGACTGGGTCCAGACCACGAGGCAGCGGTCCTGGCCCTTGGTCATGACCAGGCCGTCGGCGAGGGCGTCACGGAACTTGGCGGGCAGGATCACCCGGTTCTTCTCGTCGAGGCGGGGGCGGTGCGTCCCGAGGAACAACTCCGCTCACCTCCTGCCCTCGACCGTTTCGATTGCGCGCCAACATACTCCACTTTGCCCCACCGTCAACCACCTCAACTCCCCTGTTCGGCTGATGCGAGCGTGAACGGCTGCTGGCTGCGCACGGACGGGCAGAATCACCGCAGGTCAGAGGGGTGGGGCGATGTGGAGCACCACGGGCACCACCAGTCCCTTCCGGCACATGGGGTCGCGCTGCGGTGCAGCACGCAGGACTTCCTCGGGCGTGTCGCACCCGCACGGGACGGCTCTGGGCAGCGCCCACGGCCGCTCGGGTGGGGCGAAGTGGAGGCCCGGGGCTGACGGCGGAATCGGTGCGTCCGACGGCGGCCGGCAGAGCGGAGAGGGGGTGTCGGGAGGGGCACGTACCGGCGCGCGGTGCTGCGCCCGGGGACCCGCGTGCCCGGCGGTCAGGGGTGGGGCAGGCCCTACAGCGCCGAGCGGCTGTCGACGTGCGCGAGCTCGTCGACGACCGGCGGGACCGGCCAGTGGTGGATCACCGAGGTGCGCAGCAGGACGTCCTGGACCGAGCGGTTCTCGCGGCTCACCGCGCACCAGA
>DASSQW010000068.1:0-11318 GCA_035702165.1 Candidatus Nanopelagicales bacterium | reverse complement strand
AGGCCCGCGAGAGCCACCACGGCGCCCCGATCGGCTACGACGACCTGCTCGACCTGGTGCTCTACCTCGAGACCCACGACGCCGTGGCCGAGGACATGGGCCTGACCCTCGGCCGCTGAACCGACCGCTCGGGTTACCCTGGTGACCTGCCGTCCGGGCTAGCCCGGCGTCCGTCGCTGATTCGAGGTCTGGTCCATGGGTGGGATTCTGCGCGAGCCGATGTTCTGGCTGGTCATGGTCGTGGTCATCCTGCTGTTCGGTGCCAAGCGGTTGCCCGACGTCGCTCGCGGCGTGGGTCGCTCCCTGCGGATCTTCAAGGCCGAGACCGAGGGTCTGCGCAGCGACTCCTCGTCCGGATCCGAGGGGCCCGCTCCGGCCGCGCCCGCAGCGCCGCAGGCTGTTGCCGCTGCGCCGGCGGCTCCGGCGCCCACCGCTCCCGCGGCTCCTGCTGCCCCGGCCGCCCCTGTCGCCGCGGAAGCCCCCCGCTACCTCGTCGACCCGGTCACGGGCGAGCAGATCCTCGCCCAGCCCGTCGTGCCTCCGGCCGACGGTGCGCCGCGCGCCTGAGCACCCCGAACCGTCCCGTGGCTGCCGGTGACGTGAGCGCCCGGCGCACCAGGCAGCGCCGGCCGCGCAACGCCGACGGCTCGATGACCCTCTTCGAGCACCTCAAGGAGTTCCAGGTCCGGCTGTTCCGGTCGGTGCTCGGGATCCTCGCGGGCTGCATCGTCGCGTACTTCTTCTACGACCAGATCTTCGCGATCGTGCGACGCCCCTTCGACCTCGTGGTCGAGGAGGCGCGCACGCAGGGCCAGACCATCACCCTGGCGGTCAGCGGCGTCACCGACGCGTTCACCCTCCAGCTCGAGGTCGTCCTCATCGCGGGCGTCGTCCTGTCGCTCCCGATCTGGCTCTACCAGCTGTGGCGCTTCCTCGCGCCGGGCCTCAAGAGCAACGAGCGGCGCTGGGCGGTCCTGTTCGCCGCGGTGGCGACGCCGCTGTTCCTCTTCGGCGCCTGGGTCGCCTACGGCACCATGCCCAACCTGCTGCACCTGCTGCTCGGCTTCACGCCGCAGAACGTCGCGAACATCATCAACGTCAACGACTACCTCGGCTTCATCATCCAGATCCTGCTGTTCTTCGGGATCGGGGCGCTCATCCCGCTCGTCTTCGTGATGCTGAACTTCGCCGGCTTCCTCACCGGCCGCGGCCTGCTCAAGCAGTGGCGTTGGCTGGTCATCGGCGTCCTCACCTTCGCCGCGGTGGCCACGCCGACGGCCGATCCGTTCACGATGGGGATGGTCGCCATCCCGTTCCTCGGGGTCGTCGTCGCCGCCGTGCTCGTCATGCTCCTCAACGACGCCCGGCGCGGCCGCCGACGCGGCGCCGACCCCCTCGCGGGACTCTCCGACGACGAGGCGTCGCCGACGCCGGAGCCGGTGGTGCAGGTCGACGACCTGCGCCCGTCGCGGATCGACGACGACGTCACCTGAGCCCGCTTCTCCGGCGTACGACGCCCTCGCGGGTCTAGAGTCCGGCGGCGTGACCTCTCGCATCCTCGTGCTCGTGAACCCGAGCTCGGGCAAGGGCAAGGCGTCGCTCGCCGCTCCCACCGCTGAGCAGCGGCTGCAGCAGCGCGGCCACGAGGTGGTCCAGGTCCTCGGCTCGGACTTCGACGACGCCCTCGACCGGCTGCGCGCCAGCATCGAGCAGGAGCGCCCCGCCGCTGTCGTCGCGTGCGGGGGAGACGGCACCGTGCACCTGTGCCTGCAGGCCGTGGCAGGCACCGGGATCCCGTTCGGGATGCTGCCCTTCGG
The DNA here is from genome assembly GCA_035702165.1 of Candidatus Nanopelagicales bacterium. GTDB lineage: Bacteria > Actinomycetota > Actinomycetes > S36-B12 > CAIYMF01 > Longivirga. The sequence goes on along the minus strand of DASSQW010000068.1, from coordinate 9,501 downwards.
CACCGGCAACGACAACGCCTCGCTTCACGGGATGCCCGCGGATCCGGTGGCGGCCGCCGACATCGTCGCCGACGCGCTGCACGCGGGGCGCACCCGCGTCGTCGATGCCGGTCTCGCGACGTCGGCCGACGGCGTCTCGCGCTACTTCCTGGGCGTGCTCTCCAGCGGCTTCGACTCGATGGTCAACGAGCGGGCCAACCGGATGACCTGGCCCAAGGGCAACGCCCGCTACCTCGCGGCGATCCTCGCCGAGCTGCGCACGTTCAAGGCCGTCCCCTACGAGATGGTGCTCGACGCCGACCTGCCGACCGAGTCGCGCGCCAGCAAGCGGGGGATGCTCGTCGCAGTCGGCAACGGCACGCAGTACGGCGGCGGGATGCAGGTCTGCCCGGGGGCGCTCGTCGACGACGGCCTGCTGGCGGTCACGTTCCTCGACGAGCTCTCCACGCCCACGTTCCTGCGCGTCTTCCCGACCGTCTACAAGGGCACCCACGTCGAGCGCCCCGAGGTTCACGAGCACGCGGCCACCACCGTGCGCCTCGACGCACCCGGTCAGGTCGCCTACGCCGACGGCGAGCGCATCGGGCCGCTCCCGGTCGAGATCACCGTGGTGCCGGGCGCCGTACGCCTCCTGGTGCCGCCCTCGGGCCCGCCCTCGACATAGCCTGTCGTCATGGACTCGCCCGCCGAGCGCTACGCCGCCTCCCGCGCCCGGGCCGAGACCGAGGGCACGGCACTGCACGAGTTCCGGCACCTGTACGAGTTCCCGCTCGACGCGTTCCAGGTCGAGGCGTGCCTGGCGCTCGAGGGCGGCAGCGGGGTCCTCGTGGCGGCCCCGACCGGCGCCGGCAAGACGGTCGTCGGCGAGTTCGCCGTCCACCTCGCCCTGCGCTCGGGGCGCAAGTGCTTCTACACCGCGCCGATCAAGGCACTGTCCAACCAGAAGTACCACGACCTCGTCGCGCGGTACGGCGCCGACAAGGTGGGGCTGCTCACCGGCGACAACACCGTCAACGGTGAGGCGCCGGTCGTGGTGATGACCACCGAGGTCCTGCGCAACATGCTCTACGCCGGGTCGCGGACGCTCGAGGGCCTCGCCTACGTCGTCATGGACGAGGTGCACTACCTCGCGGACCGGTTCCGCGGCGCGGTCTGGGAAGAGGTGATCATCCACCTGCCCGAGCACGTCGCCGTCGTCGCACTGTCGGCGACGGTCAGCAACGCCGAGGAGTTCGGCGAGTGGCTGACCGAGGTGCGTGGCGCCACCGAGATCGTGGTCGAGGAGCACCGGCCGGTACCGCTCTGGCAGCACGTGATGGCAGGCGACCGGCTCTTCGACCTGTTCGTCGACGACCGGCAGACCCGCGTGAACCCCGAGCTGGTCCGTCTGGCGCGCGAGGACGAGCGCATCTCGCGCATGGGCGCCCAGAGCCGGGGGAGCGGACCGCGACCACAGCGCGGCGGCCGCCGGCCGCGCAACGTCAACATCCCCCTGCGGTTCGAGATGGTCGAGCGGCTCAACCGAGACCGGCTGCTGCCCGCGATCGACTTCGTGTTCAGCCGCGTGGGATGCGACGCCGCCGTCGACCAGTGCCTGGCCGCGGGCCTGCGGCTGACATCGAACGAGGAGCGGCTGCGCATCCGCGGGATCGTCGAGGAGCGCTGCGCCGACCTGCCGCAGGAGGATCTCGACGTCCTCGGCTACCTCGACTGGCTGGACGGCCTCGAGCGCGGCTTCGCGGCCCACCACGCCGGCATGCTGCCCACGTTCAAGGAGACCGTGGAGGCGCTGTTCCAGCAAGGACTCGTGAAGATGGTCTTCGCGACCGAGACCCTCGCGCTCGGCATCAACATGCCGGCACGCACCGTGGTGCTCGAGAAGCTCGTGAAGTGGAACGGCGAGGCGCACGCCGACGTCACGCCCGGCGAGTACACCCAGCTGACCGGCCGCGCCGGCCGGCGGGGCATCGACGTCGAAGGCAACGCTGTCGTGGTGTGGCACCAGGGCTTCGACCCGCAGGCGCTCGCCGGCCTGGCCTCGACCCGCACCTATCCGCTGCGGTCATCGTTCAAGCCGTCGTACAACATGGCGGTCAACCTCGTCGGGTCGGTGGGGCACCACGCGGCGCGCGAGCTGCTCGAGACGTCGTTCGCGCAGTTCCAGGCGGATCGAGCGGTCGTCGGGCTCGCGCGCCAGGTGCGCAAGCAGGAGGGCGCGCTCGACGGCTACCGCGAGGCGATGACCTGCCACCTGGGCGACTTCGAGGAGTACGCCGACCTGCGCCGGCGCCTCACCGACCGCGAGAAGGAGCTGGCGCGCGACGGCGCTGTCCGTCGACGCGCTGCAGCCGCGGCGTCGTTGGAGGCGCTCAAGCCTGGCGACGTGATCCTCGTCCCGGCAGGGCGGCGTACCGGGGTGGCCGTCGTGCTCGACCCGGGTCTGCACGAGCGCGACGAGCCGAGGCCCTCGGTGCTCACGATCGACCGGCAGGTGAAGCGTCTGTCGGTGCTCGACTTCCCCGCGCCGATCGAGCCGCTCGAGCGGGTGCGCCTCCCGAAGAACTTCAACCCGCGGTCGGCGAACTCGCGCCGCGATCTCGCCGCGCGGCTCAAGGAGGTCGTCGGCGACATCCGGGTCGACCGGCCGCGCATGGCGCGCTCGGGCAACGGCGAGGACGAGCAGGTGCTCGAGCTGCGCCGACGCATCCGGGCCCACCCCTGCCACGGCTGCGACGAGCGCGAGGACCACGCACGCTGGGCCGAGCGCTACCACCGGCTCGCGCGCGAGACGCGGTCGCTCGAGCGGCGGGTCGAGAACCGCACCAACTCGATCGCGCAGCAGTTCGACCGCGTCTGCGCGATCCTGGAGCGGCTCGGCTATCTGACGTCGAGCGACGACAGCGCGCAGGTCACCGACGCGGGCCGGATGCTGCAGCGCCTCTACAACGAGATGGACCTCGTGGCCGCCGAGTGCCTGCGCCAGGGGATGTGGGCAGGCCTCACCGTGCCCGAGCTCGCCGCCTGCGCGTCCGTGCTCGTGTTCGAGTCGCGGCAGTCCGACGACGCCGTCCCGCCGCGCATCCCGCCGGGCCGGTGCAAGGACGTCCTCGCGTCGACCGTCCACCTGTGGGGCGAGCTCTCCCAGCTCGAGGCCGACGAGCGGCTGCAGTTCCTGCGCGAACCCGACCTCGGCTTCGCCTCGGCGGCGTACCGCTGGGCCAACGGCGCGCGCCTCGAGTCGGTGCTGCGCGACGGCGAGCTGACGGCCGGCGACTTCGTCCGCTGGTGCAAGCAGCTCGCCGACCTGCTGGGGCAGATCGCCGACGCCGCCGGCTCCTCGGTGACGCCGGAGGGCATCGCCCTGGCGCAGACGGCCAAGCAGGCGGTCGACGCCGTCAAGCGCGGCGTCGTGTCGTTCTCGTCCGTCTGAGACGCGCAGCCGCGGGGCCCGGCGGTTGCGCCGGACCCCGCGACGGGATGTGGAGCTGCGCGGTCAGAGCTTCGGGTCGAGCCGGAGCAGGGCCCAGGTGGAGGCGTGGTCGGCGGGCCACAGGCCGCCGTACATCTCCGTGCTGCGGTTGCCGACGATCCGTACCTTCAGGGCTGTCGTCCCCGAACTGAAGAACACGTCGTCGATGCGGTGGGTGAGCAGCCCGTCAGGATCGTCGAGCTCGCGCGATCCGCTCGTCCACGAACGCGCGGCGCACGGCTCCGCCGGGTGCAGCGCCGGCCAGACCTCGGTGAGGCCCGCCTGCGAGAGGATCCGGTAGGCCTCCACGTTCCCGTCGAGGACGTGCTCGAACTGGTCGGACCGCGGGATGTCGGTACACATCGTCGGTCGAGCGTTGATGTCACCTACGACCACCACGCGCATCCTCGTCGACCAGTCCGCGACGAGTGCGGCGAGCTCCCTGGCCTGCGGGTTGCGGACCTCGTCCTTGATGGGCGGAGTTCCCCAGGCCTCGAAGTGCGTGTCGACGAATCGGACGGTGCGGCCGGCGTACTTGATGTCCACCTGCGCCCAGCCGCGCGGGACGTCCAGCGCCTGGCCGGCGACCGACACGGACAGCGCGGCCTGGTAGAGGTGGCCCTGCGCGTTGGAGATGCGCATGCCGTGCGCCAGCGACGCCTCACGGACCAGGATCACGTTCGAGTCGCTGAAGGTCACCAGGCCGAACTGCGGGCTGCCCTGAGCGTCGTACCCGGTCACGGCCGGCAACGGGAAGGCCTCGTTGCCGAAGGTCTTCACCGATGAGGCGACGCGGTACGGCGTGCCGAGACGCCTCAGCTCGCCGAGCAGTGTCGCGAGCGAGTCGTAGCGGACTGCGAAAGGTCCAGTCGGTTGCTGCGCCACAGGATCGAACGGTGCCGAGCTCCAGACGGCGACCTCCTGGAGGCCGATCACGTCCGGCAATGTGCGCTGGAGGTCGCGTGCCATGCCCTTGGCTCGCGTGGTGATGTCGCCCTGCACCATGCCTGCCCAGACGATGCTGGTCGCCTGCACGAGACCGAGCGAGGAGTCGAACAGCGGGGTGAGGTCGCCGCCGCCGTCCATGTTGTACGTCTGCACCGAGAGGGTGCCGGGGACCGTGAGCTCGCTCGGCATTCCGCGGTGAGCGGAGGCCGGAGCCACGGCGAGAGCTGTCGTGAGAGCGACACCGCCCAGTACGGCGGTGATTCGGGTGAACGAACGGAACCGGTGCATCGCTAACCCCCCAAGAGATCGTCCGGACATCAGCACGCTAGGACCGCGCTCACCGGCGAGTCGCGCCGAGTCGCATGGGCCGAATCCTTGAATGAGCAAGCACCCCAACGGATTTCGGTGAGGCTTGCCTGAGGTTCTGCGAGCGCGAGACGTCAGGTCGAACGGCGTACGGTGAAGGCAGGTCTCGGGAGGGAGCCGTCGTGCACGGCCGCAGCGCCTTAGCGCGTGCCACCGTCGTCCTGGTCCTCCTCTGCACGACGGGTCTCGCCGCCTGCGGCTCGCCGGACGGGGCGCAGCCGCGGCCCTCGACAGCGTCCGGAACGGCTTTCGTGGAGCTGCCGGAGTCGTCGCTGCCCGCGCTGCCGGGCGTCGCGTACGCGTCGTCGACCGACTCGAGCAAGGCCCTGGCGCGGACGCACGTGGGGGAGACCCTGTCGGCGTTCTCCGGCGGCATCGCACGCGACCTGGTGGTGGGCGGAGAGATCGTCGGCGGCGTGCAGGTCTACCGGTTCGCGCATGATGTCGCCGCGATCGACTACGCGCGGTTCGTGCCGATGATGGCCTACACCTTCACCGGCGCGACACCGACGCCGCAGAGGATCGGCGGCAAGGAAGTGCAGGTGGTCGACCCGGTGCCGGGCTCCTCGCGCGCCGTGGTCGCGTGGACGGCGCAGGACCACGTCGTGATCCTGTGGGCGCACGACCTCGCGTCGGCCCAGGACTACGCCGGCCGCTTCATCCTCGACTCGGTGTGAGCCGTCAGGAGCCGTTGCTCGCGAGCGCGGCCCGCAGCCGGGCGACCGAGCTGCCGAGGTTCCACCGCTGGGTCAGCTCGTCGAGCGCGTCGGCGTCCGCGGGTGCCGCGGGCAGGCGGTCGTCGTGCTCGGGTACCGGGCAGTCCCGCGCAACACCGACGACCATCGGGGCGACTGCCAGGTAGTCCAGAGCGGCGAGCACCTTGCCGTGCACCGTGGCACGCGCCCCGGCATCGCCCGCCTGCGCCGCCGCGATCACGCCGTCGAGCGAGCCGTACGACGTGATGAGCGCCGCGGCCGTCTTCTCGCCGATGCCGGGCACGCCGGGCAGGCCGTCGGACGGGTCGCCGCGCAGCGCCGCGAAGTCGGCGTACGACGTACCGGGGATGCCGTACTTCTCCTCGACGAACGACTCGGTGACGATGTCCGGGCGTGCCACCCCGCCCTTGGCGGTGTAGAGGACGCGGACGGCTCGCGCGTCGTCCACGAGCTGGAACAGGTCGCGGTCGCCGGTGACGACGTCGACCGGCACGCTCGCGCGCGAGGCCAGGGTGCCGATCACGTCGTCGGCCTCGAAGCCGGGAGCGCCCACCCTGGCGAGGCCGAACGCCGCGAGGACGTCCGCGATGACGGGCACCTGCGGCGAGAGCTCGTCGGGCACCTCCTCCTCGTTGGCCACGACGTCGGCGACGCGGTGCGCCTTGTACGAGGGGATCGCCGACACCCGGAACTCCGGGCGCCAGTCGTCGTCCCAGCAGCACACGAGGCGGGTCGGGTGGTGGTCGTTGACCAGCCGCGCGATGGAGTCGAGGAACCCGCGGACCGCGTTGACCGGTGTGCCGTCCGCCGCCGTCACGGTGTCCTTCATCCCATAGAAGGCGCGGAAGTACAGGGACGCGGAGTCGAGGAGCATCAGCTTGTCGGCCACGCCGGGAACGCTACCCGTCTCCAGCGCTCGTCGGAGATCCCTGGTTAGGGTCTCGATGACGGAGGTGGTGATCATGACCAGCTGGGCGCGACGGATCTTCGCGCTGACCCTGTTCGCCGAGGACCTTGCGGCGATCAAGGCGTTCTTCGCCGAGACTGTGGGGCTGCCTGTCGTGTTCGAGGACGGCAGCAGCGTGGTGTACGACGTCGGAGGCGTGCTGCTGAACTACCTCGACATCGCCGAGGCACCGGGCCTCGTGGCGCCGGCGGCGGTCGGCGACGCGCGGGCCGGCGTACGGGTGCAGATCACCATCCCGGTCGACGACGTCGAGGCCGTCTCGGCGCGTGTCGTGGCCGCCGGTACGCCGTTGCTCCGGGGCCCGGAGGTCCGACCGTGGGGGCCGACGACGGCGACGTTCCGCGATCCCGCCGGCCACGTCTGGGAGATCTCGGCCTGAGGCCGTCAACCGCCGTGCAGCAGCGACTGCAGCGCGAAGAGGAGATCGACCTGCCAGCGCGGGTCGATGCGGGCGAGGGCCGCATCGAGGGCGTCGAGGCTGGACAGGTCGCCGTCGAGCAGCCCTGCCGCTGGTGCGCGCTCGACGAAGCGGCCGTCGGTGTCGGGGGCGAACCCGGTCTCGGCCAGGGCGATCAGCCGGTCGTCGAGATCGAGCTCGACGAGGTCCGCGCCACGCTCGGAGACCAGGCGGGCGAAGGACTCCAGGGCCGGCGGCGTCAGGACGTCAGCGGGGTCGGGCAGCTCGATGACGTGCTGCACGCCGTCGTCGGACACCCACATGCGTCGCAGTCTGTCAGCAGGCCGGTCCCGGCGTAGGGTCGCCGTCGTGAGCACCCACCCGCCCCTCGCCGACCTCGCCACCCGCCTCGAGCGCGCCCGCCTCGCCGCCCGTGCGACCGAGATCGACGCGCTGCTCGTCACGCCCGGTCCGGACCTGCGCTACCTGGTCGGCTACGACGCGATCCCGCTGGAGCGGCTGACCTGCCTGGTCGTCCCCGCCGAAGGCGACGTGCGCATCGTCGTACCGGGTCTGGAGAAGCCCGCTGCGCTCGCCAGCCCGATCGGCGAGCTCGGCATCGACGTCCTCACCTGGGGGGAGACCGACGACCCGTTCGCGCTGGTCGCGTCGCTCCTCCCTGAGCGGGCGCGCGTGGCGCTCGACAACCACATGTGGGCCGAGAAGGTGCTGCGGCTGCGTGCGGCGATGCCGTCGAGCGACCAGATGCTCGCCGGCACCGTGCTGCGCGAGCTGCGCATGCGGAAGTCGCCGGAGGAGGTGGAGGCGCTGCGCCGTGCTGGTGCAGCGATCGATCGCGTGCACGCGCGCGTCCCCCAGTGGCTGCGCGCCGGCCGCACCGAGCGCGAGGTCGGACGCGACATCGCCGATGCGATCATCGCGGAGGGGCACGTGCGCGTGGACTTCGTCATCGTCGCGAGCGGTCCCAACGGCGCGAGCCCGCACCACGAGCTGTCCGACCGCGTCATCGAGGCCGGCGACCCCGTCGTGGTCGACATCGGCGGCACGATGCCCGACGGCTACTGCTCCGACGAGACGCGCACCTACTCCGTCGGCGAGCCCCCCGCGGAGTTCGCGGCGTACTACGCCGTGCTGCTCGAGGCCCAGCTCGCGGCGTGCGCGCACGTGCGGCCGGGCGTGACCGCCGAGAGCATCGATGCCGCGGCCCGCGACGTGATCGCGGCCGCCGGGTACGGCGACTACTTCGTGCACCGCACCGGGCACGGCATCGGGCTCGAGTCGCACGAGGAGCCCTACATCGTCAGCGGCAGCTCCGAGGTGATCGAGCCGGGCATGGCGTTCTCCATCGAGCCGGGCATCTACCTCCCGGGCCGGCACGGCGCCCGCATCGAGGACATCGTCGTGTGCGGCGAGTCCGAGGGTGAGCGGGTCAACCTGCGCCCGCGCGAGCTGGAGGTGCTCTGATGGCTCTGTCCGTGCAGCCGGCGGACCGCATGCTGCCCACGGACGAGGCGGAAGCCCTCCTGGGGCTGGTCCGCGAGATCTGCGACTCTGCGCTCGCTCCGAACGTCGCGGCGTACGAGCGCGACGGCACGTTCTTCCGGGACGAGCTGAAGGTGCTCGGTCGCTCCGGCCTGCTGTCGCTGCCGTACCCCGAGGAGCTCGGGGGAGGCGGGCAGCCCTACGAGGTCTACCTGCAGGCGCTGGAGGAGATCGCGGGCTGCTGGCTGTCGATGGCCGTCTCGGTGTCGGTGCACTCGCTGGCCTGCTTCCCGGTCGCGGAGTTCGGCACCGACGAGCAGCGCAGGCGCTGGCTGCCCGACATGCTCGGCGGCGAGCTGCTGGGGGCCTACTGCCTGTCGGAGCCGCAGTCCGGGTCCGACGCCGCGGCCCTGCAGACCCGCGCGGTTCGCGAGGGCGACGACTATGTCGTCACCGGGACGAAGGCGTGGATCACGCATGGGGGAGTCGCCGACTTCTACAACCTCATGGTCCGCACGTCCGACGACGGCGCCCGTGGGATCTCCTGCCTGCTGGCCGACGCCGAGACGCCGGGACTGTCGAGCGCGCCGCCCGAGCGCAAGATGGGTGCCAAGGCCTCGCGCACCGCGCAGGTGCTTCTCGATGGCGCGCGAGTGCCGTCCGACCGGCTCATCGGCCAGGAGGGGCAGGGATTCCGCATCGCGCTCGCGGCGCTGGACGCCGGGCGCCTCGGTATCGCCGCGTGCGCCGTCGGCCTGGCTCAGGCGGCGCTCGATGCGGCGACGGCGTACGCGAAGGAACGGCGCCAGTTCGGTCGCCCCATCGGCGAGTTCCAGGGCCTGGCGTTCCTGCTCGCCGACATGGCCACCTCGGTGTCGGCGGCCCGCGCCCTCTACCTCGAGGCGGCGCGCCGCAAGGACCGCGGCCTGCCCTTCGGCGTCGAGGCCGCCAAGGCCAAGCTCTTCGCCACCGACGCCGCGATGCGCGTGACCACCGACGCCGTGCAGGTCTTCGGCGGTTACGGCTACGTCGAGGACTTCCCGGTCGAGCGCTACATGCGCGAGGCCAAGGTCCTCCAGATCGTCGAGGGCACCAACCAGGTGCAGCGCATGGTGATCGGCCGCTCGCTCACCGG
>DASSQW010000067.1:0-4840 GCA_035702165.1 Candidatus Nanopelagicales bacterium | reverse complement strand
CGCGCACCACGGCGACCGGCGGCCTGGTGAGCGACCTCGGTACGTCGTCGTCCCAGGACCCCGCGGCCGGGGTCGACGTCGCGGGCGTGGAGGTCGTCTCGAGCCCGACCAGCGGCACCACGAGCACCGGCTCCGGCGTCGCGGCCACGGACCTCGCGGTCTCATCCGGCACGGCTGTGCACCAGGTCCTCGTCGTCGTGGCTCGTCCGGCCGGCGGCAGCACGACCTCGGTGACGCCCGCGGCTGTCGCCGCCACGGTCTCCCACGGGGTGAACACGTACTGGTCCACCGTCACCGACGGCAAGGTCGGCTTCGCGGCGACGGCGTACCCGTCGGTCGTGGCGACCACGAACGTGCCGTGCGCCAACGGGAGCGTCTCGAGCTCGGGCGCGTTCTGGAACGAGATCAAGAGCAAGGTCGGCTGGACCGACGGCTCGGGCAAGCACCTCGTCGTCTACTTCCCCGCGTTCGCGGCCTGCGGCGGCATCGCCGGCCTCGGCACGGTGGGATCCGGCGTCGCTTCGGGCGGGGTCACCTGGAGCAACGGCTACAACGACGTCGGCGTCATCGGCCACGAGCTCGGCCACAACATCGGCCTGGGCCACTCGCAGGAGCTCGACTGCACCGTCGGCGGCGTGCGGGTCATGGACGCGGCGCCCTCGTCGTGCACCGACCGCAGCTACTGGGACACCACCGACATCATGGCGCTGTCGTGGAACTACCAGGGCTTCCTCAACGCCTCGCACCTGCGCAAGCTCGGCCTCCTCGACGCGACCGCCCAGGCGACGCCTGCTGACAACGGCAGCGTCACCCTGCGGCCGATCGAGTACGCCAGCGGTCTGCGTGTGCTCACCCTCTCCGACGGTGCGGCGCGCTACGTCGTCGAGTACCGCCAGGCCGTCGGACTCGACTCGTGGATGTCGGGCATCCGCGGCTGGGGCGGCCCCGGCGTCACGGTGCGCAAGGAGTTCGACCTGACGCAGCCCGGTACGTCGTCGTTCGACGCGACCGAGTCCTACCTCCTGGACGGCAACCCCGCCACGCCGGACACCAGCCTCGGCTCCGTCGTCACGACGCTTCCGACCGGCATCTGGCTCGACCTCGCCGACGGACGGCTCGGCCTGCGCATCACCTCGACGAGCTCGAGCGGCGCCACGATCGAGTACCGCAACGGCCCCGCTGCCGACGACCCGCGGTACGTCGCAGCTCCGAAGCCCGTCGTCTCCACGCCGGTGCCCTCGATGGCCGTCGGGCCGATCCGCCCGGCCTCGACCGGTGCGGTCATCCCGGTCCGCTGGTCGTGGCTGGTGACGACGCCGTCGACCGACCAGACCACCGCCGCCTCCGTGACGACGCAGCGCGCCGGCGCGAAGGCCGTCGCGGGCCTCACCACCTGGGCGCCGACCGGGTTCCGCGCCTACGCCACCTCGGCCGACGGCACCGTGGTGACGTCGTACGCACGGGCCTACTCCAAGTACGTCACCGAGCGGAGCACCCGCACGTCGGCCTACTCCCGTGGCTGGACCGGCATCACGAGCAGCGCTGCGATGGGCGGCAGCCTGCGGATCGCGACCGCGCGCTCCACGTACGTGACCACGACGGTCACGGGCCGGGGCGTCGGCGTCCTCCTCGCCCGTGGTCCGCGCTACGGCAAGGTCGCGGTCTATCTCGACGGCGTCCGCGTCGCGATCCTGAGCATGCACGCGTCGACGTCGTCGGTGCGGGTCGCGTGGTCGACCACCTTCGCCACAGCCGGCACCCACCGCGTCCGCCTCGTGAACCTCACCGGCGGCACCTACGGCCACGTCGGCTTCGACGGCGCCGTCGCCCTCGCCTGATCCTGCGCACGAACGCACGCGTCACCGAGCCGCTACGGCGCGGGATCCGTCTCCGACGACGGGCGACCGACTCGGCCGTTCCCGCGGCGGCCTCGCCCGAGGTCGACACCCTGGGTGGGCGGATCTCGAGGGGCACGGGCAGGATGGGGCGACCCTGAGACGAGGAGCGCCATGAAGAGCTTCGGCAGCGACAACCACTTCGGTGCCCACCCCGACGTGCTGGCGGCCGTCGTGGAGGCCGACAAGGGGCAGGCGCTCCCGTACGGCGACGACGCCGTGACCGCTGAGGCGGTGCGTCTCGTGCGCCGCCACTTCGGCGAGACCGCCGAGGTGCTGTTCGCGATGAACGGCACGGGCGCGAACGTGATCGGGCTGCAGAGCATGCTGCGCTCGTTCGAGTCGGTGATCGCAGCGGAGTCGGCGCACATCAACGTCGACGAGTGCGGCGCCCCCGAGAAGTTCCTCGGCTCGAAGATCGTCGACGTCCCTGTCCTCGGCGGGAAGCTGACCCCGACGCTCGTGGAGATCGCGTCGCACGGCAAGGGGGATCCGCACCACGTGCAGGCGCGCGTCGTCTCGATCGCGAACTCCACGGAGCTGGGCACCGTCTACTCGCTCGCCGAGATCCGCGAGCTCGCCGACCATGCGCACGCGAACGGCATGTACCTCCACCTCGACGGTGCCCGGCTCGCCAACGCGGCGGTCTCGCTCGGCGTCGACGTCGGCGAGCTCGGGTCCGGGGTCGGCGTCGACGTCCTGACCTTCGGCGGAACGAAGAACGGGGGCCTCGGTGCCGAGGCCGTGGTGGTGCTCAACCAGGACCTCGTGGCCGCGATGCCGTTCATCCGCAAGCAGGCCATGCAGCTCGCATCGAAGATGCGCTACGTCTCGGCGCAGTTCGTCGCGCTGCTCACCGACGACCTGTGGCGCCGCAACGCCGAGCACGCCAACGCGATGGCCCGGCGTCTCGCCGCCGGCGTCGAGGGTGTCCCCGGCGTGACGGTGACCGACACCGTCGCCGCCAACGCCGTCTTCGCGATCCTGCCGCCCGAGGTCACCCGCGAGCTGCAGGACGAGTTCACCTTCTACGTCTGGAACCCGGGCACCGGCCAGGTCCGCTGGATGACGTCGTGGGCCACCACCGAGGCCCAGGTCGACGAGTTCGTCCAGCGCATCCGCGAGGTCGCCGAGAAGCACGCCACCCGCTGACAGCGGTATTCACTGAAGGTGCCCCTCGTTGCTAAGAGAGCAACATTTCCTCCCCACCACGGTTCCAACGTGGTGTCACACAGGACCAGCCTGTCAATTCCGGCGCGGCGGCCGAGGTGCGGACTCAGTGCACCAGTGCCGCGTCCGGACCCAGGATGGCGACGGCTGGCTGGTCGCGGTCGAAGCAGGGCGGGCCGACGCCGAGGCTGCGCGCCGACGTGGTGTCCCGGTCGAGGATGCCCGTCGCCGTCACGCGGCTCCCCGACGTGACGACATCCCCGTTCGGCAGCGAGACGCCGGGAACGGTGCGGCTGGTGCCGCCGGTGTCGTAGGGCCAGAGCAGGCCGTACCTGCGGTCTCCCGGGATCGAGAAGTACCAGCACGCATTGCGTCCCAGCGTCACGATGCCGGTCACGGTCGTCGTGCCGCGTCGGGATCCGGCGTACATGTCGCCCTGGACGTCCGGACCGACCGGGCCAGGGAACCCGATGACAGGTGGGGCACCCGGTACGACGAACCGGTCCCCGAGGGGTTCTCGCAGGGGGATGACCATGCGCGTAGCGGGATTTCCGATGCAGTCGAAGTCCGTGCCCTCCGGCGGGATACCCCACACGATGAGCGACACCTCGGTCGCGGAGTAGCCGACGACTGGGCGGGGATCCACGACGGCCGCTCCACTGGCGCACGCCCCCCATCGGACGTCGACCGTCAAGGAGGTCGAGTTGGCATCGGGCCTCATGCCCTCGGGGAACTGCCAGTTCGCGGCCGCGCGGCCTGCGGTGTCGACGGGGGTGGGGGCCACCGGTGGTTCGGTGCCGCGCGGGCGGATCGCGAGGACGAGCGAGGCGACGATGACGAGCACGACCGCGACCGAGCCGAGGGCCGCGGCAGTGCGGCGGTGACGACGACGGCGTCCGCCGCGCAGGACGGCGTCGGTGTCGATCCGGTCGACGTCGGGCCGCGCGACGGCAGCGGCGAACAGCTCCTTCACGTCGGACTCGTTCACGATGCCTCCTCGGGTGCGGGGTCGGTGCGTGCTGTCAGCGCAGCGCGCAGCGCATCCAGCCCGCGACTGGACTGCGAGCGCACGTTGCCGGCGCTGGTGCCGAGCAGGGATGCGGTCTGCTCGACGGACAGGTCGTCCCAGTAGCGCAGGACGAGCACCGCGCGCTGCCCGGGGGGCACCTGCCGGAGCGCGGCCATCAGCTCGTCGCGGTCCCCATCAGTCGACGGCTGCAGGTCGGGTGCCGCGCCCTCGGGCAGCTCGGCGGACGGCACCTCGCGGCGCGCGGGTCGGCGTCGATGGTCGAGGTAGAGGTTCACCACGATCTTGCGCGCGTACGGCGCCGGCTCGCCTGCCGCCGACACGCGCCCCCACACGGCGTAGAGCCGGGTGAGCGCTTCCTGCACCAGGTCGTCGGCGAGGAACCAGTCGCCCGACAGCAGGTAGGCGGTCTTGCGCAGGCCGTCGCGATGGGCGGTGACCCACCCGAGGAAGTCGGCTTCCTCCTGCTTCCACACGCCCCCATCCTCCCGCTCGCAGCTCGCCGTCACCTGGTCCACGGAGGTGGGCACCCGGAACGTTGCATCGTGGTTGATGCAGCCCTAGGTACGGCGTAGGTTCGGCGGGTTCGTCGTCACGAGTCGAGGAGGTGGGCCCGATGCACGTGCAGTCCGTCCCGGGCGCTCCCTCGACCTCGCGGCTCTGAGCCGCGCCAGGGAGCGTCGCCCGTCCTGAGAGGCGACCACCATGAACGAGAACACGAACGACACCCGTACCGCGCTCGTCCTCG
>DASSQW010000066.1:0-2680 GCA_035702165.1 Candidatus Nanopelagicales bacterium | reverse complement strand
CGCCGACCTTGTGCGCGATGACCTCGGCGTGGTGCACGGCGGCGAGCACCGCGCCCGCGAGCGCGAGAGCGGCGATCGCCGCGACGACGGCCGGGACGGTGCGGCCCCACACGGCGGCGAGCACGACCAGGCCGACGACCGGCGCGATGACGGGCATGAGAGCCCAGCGCCCGCTCGTCGTCGCCGCTCCCGCCATGCGTCGATCCTGCCCGACGCCGTCACGCCCTGTCGAAGAGCGCGCATGCGCTGACCTGCGCTGACGGGGGACAGGCGTGCGATCGAGGTTGGCCCCCGCCGATCCGTCACGTACGTTGGACGGGTGACCATGTCGACCGCGCGCCGCTCCGCCCTCGTGGCGGTGCTGGCGGGCGTGCTCGTGGCTCTGATCGCGGCATGCACCGGCGGCGCTCCCACACAGCGTGGATCGTCTACTCCCGCAACCGCTTCTGCGGTCTCGGGTCGCGTGCACGCGATCGCTGCCGGTGCGGTCTCGACCGCGGAGGACATGGTCCGCCCGACGGTGCCCGTGGTCGGGCGCGCAGCCGGCACCGACCGGCCTGCGCCCGCCGGTCTCGCCGTGCTGGTGCTGGCGCTCGCGCTGGCGTGCCTGGCCTATGGCGTCGTCGTACGCCGCAGCGCCCGGCGTACGACGAGCGCGAGCTGGCGCACCGCGCTCGCTCCGCGCGCGCCGCCGGCCCTCGCCTCCTGCTGAGAGCCGCCGCGACCGCTGCCTGATGCAGCCGTCGCTCCTCGCCGTCCGTCGACGGCTGCCACCGGTCGCTGCGACCGGCCCCGTCCTTGCGAGCCCAGGAGGCCGCCATGTCCGTCCCCACCACGACCGTGCCCCGTACGTCGGAGCTCACCGACGCCGATCTCGACCGGCTGCGCATGTCGTTGGCACAGCTGCGCTGCGAGCTCGACGCGCAGATGCGTGCCGCGAGCGCGACGTTGCAGGAGCTGCGCGAGGAGTTCAGCCTCACCGATCCCGACGTGCAGGCGCCGCTCATGACGGCGCTGCACTCCCTCGACGTCGCCGAGCGCACCAGCGTCGACGTCGTCGATGCGCTGGCGCGGATCGAGGGTGGCACCTACGGCACCTGCCCGCGATGCCGCCGCGAGATCCCGCTCGCGCGGCTCGAGGTGCGCCCCGCCGGCCGGTTCTGCCTCGACTGCTCGCGGTGAGCGCGGCGACCCGTCGCTCACCGGGAGGGCGCGCGGGTCTGGTGCGCGCGCTGGCGGCTGCGGCGGTCCTCGTCGCGGCCGCCGTGGTGGCGCTCACCAGCCCGGTGCGTCTCGGTCTCGACCTGCGCGGTGGCACGCAGATCGTGCTCGAGACGCGCGACACCGGTTCCGTCGTCGCCGACGCCGAGTCGACCGACCGCGTCGTCGAGGTGCTGCGCAAGCGAGTCGACGCGCTCGGCGTGTCCGAGCCCACGCTCGTGCGCTCGGGCGACACGCGGATCATCGTGGAGCTCCCGGGCGTCCAGGACCCGCGCGAGGCGGCCCGCACCATCGGCCGCACGGCGCAGCTCACCTTCCACCCCGTCGTGTCGGCGGCCGAGCCGGGCACGGCGGCGTCCGTGCGGCCCGACGGCAGCCGGGTGGTGGCCGACGAGACGGGCTCGTTGCTCCGCCTCGGACCGACTGCGATCACAGGTGACCTGGTGTCGTCGGCCGACGTGGGCTCCGACCCGCAGCGCGGCTCGGCGTGGTTCGTGTCGCTGGGCTTCGGCGGCGCCGGTGGCGAGCGCTGGCAGCGGCTCACGGCCCAAGCGGCGTGCGCGGCCGTCGGTGATCCTGCGCGCCGGGTGGCGATCGTGCTCGACGGTGCCGTGATCTCCTCGCCGCAGGTCGATCCGTCGATCGCCTGCGGCACGGGCATCCCCGGCGCCGGCACGCAGATCACCGGCTCGTTCGGCGTCGAGGAGGCGAAGGACCTCGCGGCGCTGATCCGCGGCGGCTCGCTCCCGCTCGACGTCTCCGTCGTCGAGCAGCGGACCGTCGGTCCCACCCTCGGGGCCGCGGCGATCGACGCGTCGATCACAGCAGCGCTGATCGGCCTCGCGCTCACGGCGCTGTTCATCAGCCTCGTCTACCGGCTCGTCGGCCTCGTCGCGAGCATCGCGCTCGCCTGCTACTCGCTCATCTCCTACGCCGTCCTGGTCGCGCTCGGTGCCACGTTGACGCTGCCCGGCCTCGCGGGCTTCGTGCTCGCTATCGGCTTGGCGATCGACGCCAACGTGCTGGTGTTCGAGAGAGCGCGCGAGGAGTACGCGGCCGGCCGCGCCGACGACCGTCGGCTCGAGGGAGCCCTGCACGCCGGTTTCGACAAGGCGTGGACCGCGATCGTCGACTCCAACGTCACCACGCTGATCGCCGCCGGGCTGCTGTTCTGGCTCGCGTCCGGCCCGGTGCGCGGGTTCGGCGTCACCCTCGGCATCGGGGTCGTGGCGTCGATGGTGTCGGCGCTGGTGATCGCGCGGGTGCTGACCCAGCTCGTGGTCCGGTCGCGATGGGTGCGGGAGCACCCGTCCGCCTCGGGGCTCACGGGCAACGGGCGGCTGCGCCGCGCGCTGGAGGAGCGCGGCCCGGACCTGATGTCGCGCCGCCGGCTGTGGCTCGGCGTCTCCGGCGTGCTCGTCGCGCTGTCGCTGGCCGGCGTGGCGGTCCGCGGGCTCGA
>DASSQW010000065.1:0-4466 GCA_035702165.1 Candidatus Nanopelagicales bacterium | reverse complement strand
TCGTGACCTCGATCGCCTACCTCGGCCCGCGCGGCACCTTCACCGAGGAGGCGCTGCTCTCCATGCCGGTGAGCCGGGGCGCCGACCTCCGCGCCCTGCCCTCGGCCAACGCCGCGGTCGACGCCGTCCGCACCGGCGACGTCGACTACGCGCTCGTCGCCATCGAGAACTCCATCGAGGGAACGGTCACCGGCACCCTCGACCAGCTCGCCGTCGGCGAGCCGCTCGTCATCACCGACGAGGTCGTGATCCGCGTGCGCTTCGCGCTGCTCGTGCGTCCCGGTACTCCGCTGTCCGGCGTACGCCGCGTGGCCACCCACTCGGTGGCGGCGGCGCAGTGCCGCGGCTGGATCGCGGCGAACCTGCCCGACGCCGACGTCGTGCCCGAGGCCTCGAACACCGCGGGCGCCGAGGGCGTGGCCGGCGGCACCTACGACGCCGTCATCGCGCCGTCGGTGGCCGCCGACGTCTACGGGCTCGAGATCCTCGCCGACGACGTCGGCGACAACGACGAGGCGTGGACGCGCTTCGTGCTGCTGTCGCGTCCGAGCACCGTCCCGGCGCCGACGGGAGCCGACAAGACCACGCTGTTCCTCTACATGCGCGAGGACCACCCGGGCGCGCTGCTCGAGATCCTCACCGAGTTCAGCGTGCGCGGCGTGAACCTGACGCGCATCGAGAGCCGGCCGACCCGCAAGGCGCTCGGCGACTACTTCTTCTCCGTCGACTGCGAGGGCCACGTGGCCGACGCCCGGGTCGGCGAGGCGCTCATGGGCCTGCACCGGATCTGCGCGTCGGTGCGGTTCCTCGGCAGCTACCCGCGCCACGACGGCAAGGAGCCGCTGCTGCGCACCGGCGTCACCGACGTCGACTTCGCGGCGGCCCGGGCCTGGCTCGACGCCGTGCGCGGTCCGGCCTGAGCGCACCTGGACGAGCGCGGAGCGTCACATCCCCGTGGGGGCGCCAGGGCCCTGACCTGCGGAGATGCTGTGGGAGCGGTCTGGTCACTACTCCGAACGGGTGATGGCGGATTCCCGCCAGTTACCGTGTGTCGCAGGTCGTGATCGGTGCGTGCGGTCCTACCGTGGGCTGCATGGGGACGGCGACGGCGCTCCTCGTGATCGTCTGGCTGGCGGTCGCGGCCGCGGTGACGGTCTGGGCGCTGCGCGCCCGCCGCGAGGTCGACCTCCGTGCCGGAGACGCCGCGACACCGCCGGAGACCTTCGAGCTGCGCGAGCTCAGCGACGTCCCGCAGCCGCGCGCCGGCGACCGCCCCGGCCCCGCGACCCCCTAGCCAGCACCCGGCTTGCGTCCCTAGCTCGGCTGAGACTGTGCCGTCCGTCAGCAGGTGCGGGCGCGCGGCGGCGAGGTCAGCGGAAGCGGCGCAGGCGCAGGCTGTTGGCTACGACGCAGACGCTCGACATCGCCATCGCCACGCCCGCGATCATCGGCGTGAGCAGCCCGGCCATCGCGAGCGGGATCGCGGCGATGTTGTAGCCGAAGGCCCAGCCCAGGTTCTGGGTGATCGTGCGAAGCGTCGCGCGGGAGAGGCGCACGGCGTCGGCCGCGGTGCCGAGGTCGTCGCGCAGCAACGTGATGTCGGCGGCCTCGATGGCGACGTCGGTGCCGCCGCCCATCGCGATGCCGAGGTCGGCCCCGGCCAGCGCGGCAGCGTCGTTGATGCCGTCGCCCACGACCGCGACGACACGTCCGGACCCGCGCAGCGAGGCGACCTCGGCCACCTTGTCCTCGGGCCGCGCGTCGGCGACGTAGCGGGTGATCCCGACCTCCGCCGCGACCGCGCGGGCGACCGCCTCGTTGTCCCCGGTGACCATGACCGGCTCGAGCCCCAGGCGGCGCAGCTCGGCCACGGCGCCGCGCGAGGTCGGCCTGACCTCGTCGCCGATCCCGAGGAGGGCACGCACGAAGCCGTCGACCTCGACGGCGACGACGGTGAGAGCCGCTGCGCTCCAGGTCTCGGCGTCGGCACGCCACGAGGGATCGAGGTCGATCCAGCCGGGTCGTCCGACACGCACGGCGTGGCCGTCGATCTCGCCCACCGCTCCCGACCCGCGCACGGCCTCGTGGCGGCCGAGCGCCGGCAGGGCGCCGAGACCGGCGGCGTACGACGACACCGCGAGCGCGACGGGATGAGTCGAGCCGCCCTCGAGTGCCCCTGCGAGGCGCACGGCCGCCTCGTCCCCGCGGCGGTGCACGACGGTCATGACGCCGGTGGTGAGGGTGCCGGTCTTGTCGAGGACGACCGTGTCGACGCGACGCGTCGACTCGAGCACCTCGGGCCCGCGGACCAGGACACCGAGCTGAGCGCCCCGACCCGTCCCGACGAGCAGAGCCGTCGGCGTCGCGAGGCCCAGCGCGCACGGGCAGGCGAGGACGAGGACGGCGACCGCGGCGGTGAACCCCTGCTGCCAGCCGGCCGTGAGTCCCCAGCCGAGGAGGGTGACGAGCGCGAGCACGAGCACCACGGGCACGAACACGGCCGAGACCCGGTCGGCGAGGCGCTGGACCGGCGCCTTGCCGCTCTGCGCGGCCTGCACGAGAGCCGTGATGCGGGCCAGCGCGGTGTCGCCGCCGACGCGGGTCGCGCGCACGACGAGCAGGCCGTCCTGCACCACGGTGCCGCCGGCGACCTCGCTGCCGGGCGCCATCTCGATCGGCACGGACTCGCCGGTGAGCATGCTCTGGTCGACCGCCGAGCGACCCTCGACCACGACGCCGTCCGTCGCGATGCGCTCGCCGGGGCGCACGACGACGAGGTCGCCGACCACCACGTGGGCCGCCGGGATCTCCTCGTCGCCGGTCGCGCGGCGGACGCGTGCGGTCGCGGGCGCGAGGTCGAGCAGCGAGCGCAGCGCCTCGCCCGAGCGGCGCTTGGCGCGCATCTCGAGCCAGCGGCCGAGCAGGAGGAAGGTCGTGACGACCGCGGCCGACTCGAAGTACAGGTCCGGCGTGCCGTGGGCGTCGTCGGCCCGCGGCAGCCATGACACGGTCATGGTCATCCCGAGCTCGCCGGCGGAGGTGAACAGCACGGCGAACGCCGACCACAGGTACGCCGCCAGCGTTCCCATCGAGACCAGGGTGTCCATGGTGGTGGCGCGGTGCCGGGCGTTGGTCCAGGCCGCGACATGGAAGGGCTTGCCGCCCCAGAGCACGACGATCGACGCGAGCAGGAACGCCGCCCACTGCCAGCCGGTGAACTGCAGCGCCGGCACCATCGACACGAGCACGAGCGGCACAGTGAGCACCGCGCCGACCCGCCAGCGGCGGCCGAGCTCGTCGGGGTCGTCGGCCTGCTCCGCCTCCGGCGCGAGGACGCCGTATCCGGTCGCCTCGACGACGGCGACGAGGTCGTCGACGCTCACGCCGCTGGGCGTCTCGACGTGGGCCGTCTCCGTCGCGTAGTTCACGGTCGCGACGACGCCCGGCACCTTGTTGAGCTTCTTCTCGATGCGCGCGGCGCAGGACGCGCACGTCATGCCGGTGACCTTGAGGTCGATCGGCGTGACGGTCTGCTCGAACGTGCTCGGGCTGGTCATCGCGGTCTTCTTCCGGGCTCGGGTCAGGCGGTGACGAGGGTGTAGCCGGCCTCGTCGACGGCGGCGGCGACGGCCGCCTCGTCGGGGTCGGAGTCGGCGGTCACCGTGACGCGGCCCGAGCCGAGGTCGACCGCGACGTCGGTGACGCCCGGGATCGCGGCGACCTCCTCGGTCACCGCCTTCACGCAGTGGCCGCAGGTCATGCCGGTGACGGTCCAGACGGTCGTGCTCATGGCGTCGGTTCTCTCCTCGGTCGTGCGGGTGGGCTCAGGAGCGCACGAGGCGCTTGATCGCGGCGGCCGCCTCGGCGAGCTTCTCGTCGGCCTCGGGGCCTCCCGCCGCAGCTGCGTCGCGGACGCAGTGGGCGAGGTGGTCCTCGAGCAGCAGCAGCGCCACGTTCTCGAGCGCGCGGGTCGCCGCCGACACCTGGGTGAGGACGTCGATGCAGTAGGTGTCCTCGTCGACCATGCGCGCGATGCCGCGCACCTGGCCCTCGACGCGGCGCAGCCGTGCGAGCACGGCGTCCTTGTCGGCGTGGTAGCCGTGGTGGTGGTCGTGGCCCGCGTGGTGGTGGGCCGCGTGGTCCACGGCGAGGTCGGTCTCGACGGTCATGGCTCCTCCTCGGCGTACGACAACGACGGTACCCCCCCGGGGTATTTCTCGACAGGGTACGAGGAGTGACCTCCGCCACCTCGCCGGTCGTCCGTGAGCTCCCAGCGGGGTGAAGGGCGCCGCAACGAGGGTGGGTTCCGAGCTCGCGTCGTCGCGTGGCGCTGCGTGCGTCCGTCGTCAATGGGTGCTGAGCGCGGCTTCTATCCCGCGCTGGTCACCCATCGACTGTCGGCTCGTGTCCATGGGTGCTGAGCGCGGCTTCTAGACCGCGCTGGTCACCCATCGACCGCTGAGATG
>DASSQW010000064.1:0-2529 GCA_035702165.1 Candidatus Nanopelagicales bacterium | reverse complement strand
CGCACGACCGGCTCGGGACCGTACCCGGTGAACATGGACATGTCGGCCACGTTGGTGTCGAGGTAGTCGTGGCCGTCCACGTCGCGGAAATGAGCGCCGCTGCCCTCGTCGACCCACATCGGGATCGGCTCGAAGGAGTTGCGCAGCCAGCTCATCGGTACGCCGTTGGGCATCGACGCCTCGCCGCGGCGCCACAGGCGCATCGTCCGTGGCCGCGCGTCGACGTACGTCCGGCACTCCCGACCGTACAGCTCCTGCACGCGCCGGGGATCGAGCCCGCTGGTCATCGCCCTCGCCCTCCGTCGGGAACGAGCGCAGCCTTCCACGCCCCGGCGAGGCGCGCGGCCGAACCCGGCGACAGCTCCTCGTCCCCGTCGCCGCGTCGTGCGAAGGTGGGCCGGTGCGCAGGCTCATCGTCAGCAACTTCATGACCCTCGACGGTTTCTACGAGTCGGCCGACAAGACCTTCCACCGCTTCTTCGACCACTTCCTCGACGAGTACGGCGCGAACGACGCCTTCGACGAGTACAACGTCGAGCTGCTGAGGGAGGCCGACGCGCTCATCCTCAGCGGTCGTACGTCGTTCCGGGGCAACAAGGACTTCTGGGTGTCCTACGCCGCCTCTCCCGAGGGGACCGCCGTCCGCCACGAGTTCGCCGACCTCATCGCGACGACCCCGAAGCTGGTGGTGTCGGACTCGATCGGCTACGACGACCTCGCGCCCTGGCAGAGCACCACCGAGATCGTGCGCGGCGACGCGCTGGTCGAGCGCATCCGGGCCCTCAGGGCCGAGGGCGACGGCACTCTGCTGCTCCAGATGGGTCGCAGCCTCTGGAACGAGCTCATGCTCCACGGGCTCGTCGACGAGCTCCACCTCACGATCTTCCCGGTGGTCGGCGGCGACGGGGTGCCGCTGTTCACCGGTCGGCCGCCCGTCGGCCTGCGCCTGCTCTCGACGCGCACCTGGCCGGGATCGGGCAACGTGCTCGTCGTCTACCAGCCCGTGCTCGACGCCTGATCAGCCGAGCGCCGCGCCGTACACGCGAGCGCGGTCGGTGCCCGCGACGTGCTGGCGCTGCGGCCACGCGGAGTCGGCCGGGCGCAGCGACGACCAGCCGCCGAGCCGCGAGGCGTACGCCGCGAGCACGCCGATCGCCGTCAGCGGTGCGGAGAACCGGCCGGAGAGCACCGCCTCGACGGCGGCGTCGAGCGGCACCCAGGTCCAGGGCATGTCGCGCTCCTCGCCGTCGCCGTGCGGACGGCCGCCGGGCGCCGGCGCGAGATCGCGCGCGAGGTAGCAGCGGATGGTCTCGCTCGAACCGCCGGGCGAGTTCTCGAAGTCGACGAGGACGTCCCACCGCCCGGCGACCAGGCCCGCCTCCTCGACCAGCTCGCGCGCCGCGCCGTCGAGCGGCGACTCGTCGGCGACGTCGAGCAGGCCGGCCACGGGCTCCCACAGCTGCATCCCGACCGGGTGGCGGTACTGGCGCCCCAGCAGCACGCGGTCCTCGCCGTCGAGGGCGAGGACGCCGACCGCGCCGGGGTGCACGAGGTAGTCGCGCACGACGGTCTGGCCGTCACCGAGCTCGACGGCCTCGCGGCGCACGTCCCACACCTTGCCGTGCACGAGCGCCTCGGACGAGCGGACGGTGTTGTGCACCGCCTCGTCAGCAAGACTCTCGGGATCACCTGCCCAGGAGGGCTCGAGGACGTACCCGCTCACCGGCCGCGGCTCACGCGTGGACGAGCTCGGTGGCCACGCCGCGGCGGACGAGCGCCGCCCCGACGAGGCCGGCGAACAGCGGGTGCGCCTTGGTCGGGCGGGAGCGCAGCTCGGGATGCGCCTGCGTCGCGACGTAGTAGGGGTGGCGGTCGCGCGGCAGCTCGACGAACTCCACGAGGCGGCCGTCGGGCGAGGTGCCCGAGAACCAGATGCCGGCCTCCTCGAGGCGGCCGCGGTACTCGTTGTTGACCTCGTAGCGGTGGCGGTGGCGCTCGTCGACGAAGGGCTCGCCGTAGACCTCGCGCACGAGCGACCCGTCGGCCAGTCGCGCCGGGTAGAGACCCAGGCGCATCGTGCCGCCCATGTCGCGCTCGCCGGCGACGACGTCGCGCTGGTCGGCCATCGTCGCGATGACGGGGTACGGCGTCGCCTCGTCGAACTCGGCGGAGCCGGCGCCCTCGAGCCCCGCGACGTTGCGGGCGTACTCGATCACCATGCACTGCAGGCCCAGGCACAGGCCGAGGGTCGGGATGCCGCGCTCGCGCGTGAACCTCAGCGCGGCGAGCTTGCCCTCGATGCCGCGCACGCCGAAGCCGCCGGGCACGCACACGGCGTCGACGTCGCCGAGCAGGCGCTCGGCGCCCTCCTCGGTGACGCAGTCGTCGGAGGTGACCCAGCGGATGTTCACGCGGCAGTCGTGGGCGAAGCCGCCGGCGCGCAGCGCCTCGGTGACCGAGAGGTAGGCGTCGGGCAGGTCGACGTACTTGCCGACGAGCGCGACGGTCACCTCGTGCGCCGGCTGGTGC
>DASSQW010000063.1:0-4006 GCA_035702165.1 Candidatus Nanopelagicales bacterium | reverse complement strand
GGACATCGCAGGCTCCTCGAGAGGGGGGTCCGCCTCAGGACCGAAGGCGGCTCACGCTCAACGTAGCGAGGCGCGTCGCGCCGGGGTGGGACGTCGGGCATGCCGTCACCCGTGCCGCTTACGACGCTCCGCGCACGTCTGAACGCTCTGCGTGATTACCGCGTCCCGGACCCGGTGACCTCGTCGATGAGCTGCTCGACCCGGCCGAGCAGCGCGGGCTCGAGGTCGGCGTAGGTGCGCACGTGGCCGAGCAGCCAGCGCCACCCCTCGGCGACGTCCTCGGCGGTGCGGTGCGGGCGGCTGAGGGCGGCCAGCACCCCCTCCTTCCACGGTGTCCCCTTCGGCACGACGGGCCAGGCCTCGATGCCGAGAACCTGCGGCCGGATCGCCTGCCAGACATCGACATAGGGATGGCCGAGGACGACGACGTCGGGGCCGTGCTCGCGGCGCACGGCGTCGGCGATGCGGGTCTCCTTGGAGCCCGGCACGAGATGGTCGAGCAGCACGCCGAGGCGCCGCTGCGGCCCGGGCTCGAAGTCGCGGACGCGCTCGACGAGGTCGTCGGCGCCGTGCAGCGGCTCGACCACCACGCCCTCGACGCGCAGGTCGTGGCCCCACACCTTCTCGACCAGCTCTGCGTCGTGCTTGCCCTCCACCCAGATGCGCGAGGCGCGAGCGACGACGGCGCGGTGGTTCTCGACGGCGACCGAGCCCGACGCGCTGCGCCGCGGCGTGCGCGGGGCCGCGACCTCGGGACGCACGAGCGTGACGGTCTCGCCGTCGAGGAGGAACGCCGCCGCGCGCATCGCGAAGGGACGGCGTACGCCGTGGCGGTCCTCGAGCACGACGGCCCAGCCCTCGCTGCCCTTCTCGGTCCCGACCACCGCGCCGCACCAGCCCGAGCTCGCGCACTCGACGACGAGCCCCGCCTCGGCCGGCACCAGCGCCACCGTGCGGGAGCGCGGCGCGTGCGGGTCCGCCGACAGCACGTCGCGCCCGTACCGGTCCGACACTGCTGCTCCCTCGCCCGCGCACTCGACCCGCCGAGCCTAGGTCGGCTCGCCGCGCCCGCACGCACGCCTCGCCGCCGCGGGCTCCGACGCGATGCCTCGGTCCGCCCACGAGGCAGCCATTCGGCACCACTCGGCCGACTGCCATAGGCAAGGACCGCTGCGTGAGGCGCCCGGGGCACCTCCACCGCGGGAGCGCGCCGGGGTGAGGGGCGGGCGCGGGCGTCGTAGGATTGGCACTCGTCGGCGCGGAGTGCCAAGGGCACCGCGCCGCAGCGGAGAGCGGAGGTGGCTGATGACCGAGGACCGGCGCCTGGCCGTCCTGCGCGCGATCGTCGAGGACTACGTCGCCACCCACGAGCCGGTCGGTTCCCGGTCGCTGGTCGAGCGTCACAGCCTCGGCGTCAGCCCGGCGACGATCCGCAACGACATGGCGGCGCTGGAGGACGAAGGCCTCATCGCGCAGCCGCACACGAGCGCCGGCCGCGTGCCCACCGACCAGGGCTACCGCGTCTTCGTCGACCGGCTCTCGCAGGTCAAGCCCTTGTCGGGCGCCGAGCGCCGGGCGATCGGCAGCTTCCTCGACGGCGCGGTCGATCTCGACGACGTGATGCAGCGCTCGGTACGCCTGCTCTCGCAGCTCACCCGTCAGGTCGCCCTGATCCAGTACCCCTCGCTCACCCGATCGACGGTGCGCCACACCGAGCTCGTCGGC
This sequence comes from Candidatus Nanopelagicales bacterium, assembly GCA_035702165.1. GTDB lineage: Bacteria > Actinomycetota > Actinomycetes > S36-B12 > CAIYMF01 > Longivirga. The sequence goes on along the minus strand of DASSQW010000063.1, from coordinate 2,281 downwards.
CTCACGCCGACCCGTGCGCTGCTCGTCGTCATCACCGACACCGGTCGCGTCGAGCAGCGCGTCGTCGAGACGTCGGTCGCGATGGACGACGAGCTGGTCGCCCGGATACGTTCGAAGGTCAGCGAGGCGGTCAACGGTCAGCGGCTCGTCGACGTCGCCGACCGCGTCGCCGACCTCACCGGCACGTTCGAGCGCGACGAACGGCCCGCGGTCGCGGCCGTCGTGGCGACGCTGCTCGAGACCGTGGTCGAGCGCCACGAGGAGCGCGTGATGCTGGCCGGCACGGCGAACCTGGCGGCCTTCGGCGAGGACTTCAACGGCGCCGTCCGCCCCGTGCTCGAGGCGCTCGAGGAGCAGATGGTGCTCCTGCGCCTGCTCGGCGAGACCCGCTCCGGCGACGCGCTCACCGTCCGCATCGGGCACGAGAACGAGGTCGAGGGCTTGACGTCGACGTCGGTCGTCACCGTCGGCTACGCGCGCGGCGACGAGGTCGTCGCGCAGCTCGGCGTCCTCGGGCCGACCCGCATGGACTACCCCGGAACCATGGCCTCGGTCCGCGCCGTCGCGCGCTACGTCGGCCGCATCCTGACCGAGCAGCAGTAACGAGCAAGGGAACCCGTGGCCACCGACTACTACGCCGCCCTCGGGGTCGCGCGCGACGCGACCCCCGAGGAGATCAAGCGCGCCTACCGCAAGCTCGCGCGCGAGCTGCACCCCGACGTGAACCCCGACCCTGCGACGCAGGACCGGTTCAAGGAGGTCACCGCGGCGTACGAGGTGCTGTCGGATCCCGACAAGCGCCAGATGTACGACCTCGGCGGCGACCCTCGCGGGGGCATGGGCGGACCGGGCGCGGGCTTCGGCCAGGGCTTCGGGTTCGGCGACATCATGGACGCTTTCTTCGGGTCGCAGTCGCGCGGCCCGCGGTCGCGCACCGCGCGCGGCAAGGACGCACTGATCCGGCTGCAGGTCTCGCTGGCCGAGGCCACCTTCGGCGCGACGCGCGAGCTCACGGTCGACACCGCCGTCGCGTGCGACGAGTGCCACGGCGCCGGCACCGCGAAGGACACCCAGGTCGTCACCTGCACGATGTGCGGCGGTCGCGGCGAGGTGCAGTCGGTGCAGCGCTCCTTCCTCGGGCAGGTCATGACCTCGCGCCCGTGCCCGCAGTGCCAGGGCTTCGGCACGCTCATCCCGCACCCGTGCCCCGAATGCTCGGGCGAGGGCCGCGTCCGCACGCGTCGCACGATCACGGTGAAGATCCCCGCGGGCGTCGACACCGGCACGCGCATCCAGCTCTCCGGCGAGGGCGAGGTCGGTCCCGGTGCCGGCCCGGCAGGCGACCTGTTCCTCGAGATCGTCGAGCAGCCGCACGAGACCTTCACGCGCCAGGGCGACGACCTGCACTGCACGGTCTCCCTGCCGATGACGGCAGCAGCGCTCGGCACGTCGATCGACCTCACGACGCTCGACGGCGTCGAGGGCATCGAGGTGAAGCCGGGCACGCAGTCCGGCTCCGTCGTCACGTTGCGGCAGAAGGGCGTGACCCATCTGCGCAGCAGCGGCCGCGGCGACCTGCACGTGCACATCGACGTGGCGACGCCGACGAAGCTCGACGACAAGCAGGAGACGCTGCTCCGCGAGCTCGCCGCTCTCCGCGGCGAGGAGCGCCCGGCCGGCACGGTGCAGGCCAACCACGCGGGAGGCGGTCTGTTCTCGCGCCTCAAGGACGCCTTCAACAACGGCTGAGCCGCATGACCGCGCCGTTCTTCCTCGTCGAGCCCGCCGCGCTGCGGTCGTCGGTCGGCTCGGTCGTCGTGATCGACGGCACCGAGGGCCGGCACGCCGCGACGGTCCGCCGGCTCGAGGTCGGTGAGACGGTCCGCGTCGGTGACGGCTGCGGCCACGTGGTCGAAGGTCCTGTGCTCGCCGTGGTGGGCAAGGACCGCGTCGATGTCGAGGTCGCGTCGTACGCCGAGGAGCCGCCGCCCTCGCCGCGCATCGTGCTCGTGCAGGCTCTGGCCAAGGGCGAGCGCTCCGACCTCGCCGTCGAGCTCGCCACGGAGGTCGGCGCCGACGTCGTGGTGCCGTGGGCGGCGGCGCGATCGGTCGCCGTATGGCGTGGCGACAAGGCCGATCGGGGTGTCGAGAAGTGGCGCGCCACCGCTCGCGAGGCGGCCAAGCAGTCGCGGCGCCCGTTCGTGCCGGAGGTGCGCGGCCTCGCGTCGACCGCCGACATCGCGGCGCGCATCCGCGCCGCCGTCGACCGCGGCGGCGTCGC
>DASSQW010000062.1:0-4167 GCA_035702165.1 Candidatus Nanopelagicales bacterium | reverse complement strand
CCGCTGTAGGAGACGAGGGCCCGGCGCGCGTTGTCGACGCGGTCGCGGGCGTCGTCGAGCGCGCGGGCGGCCCGCTCCAGGGCCCCCACCGTGCGTCCGGCATCGTTGCCGGGCTGCTCCTGCGGCACGCCGCGAGGGTAGCCCCTGGAGCGTCCGGACCAGGGAGCGACGTCCCGATGGCCGGGAGATCCGCGACGGATCCGTCGGCGCGCGTCCGCTGCCCGACGCCGCGGCTTCGTCGTACGCCGCTCTCCGTACGCCTCGCGCCCCCGATCCGGAGGCCGCCGAGGCGACTCCCCGCCCGCTCACACCTCCGGGTCGCGGGTCCCGTCGGACGGGCGTGGGGCCGGTCACAGCCGGTGCGACCCGTGAGCGTGCGTCGCTAGGCTCGTCGCGTCACGGCCGCGAACGGGCCGTCCCGAGGAGGCCCGCATGACCAGCGCCCCGCGCACCGCGACCGGCTCGCCGATCCGCGTCGTCATCGCGAAGCCCGGGCTCGACGGCCACGACCGCGGCGCCAAGGTGGTGGCCCGTGCCCTGCGCGACGCCGGCATCGAGGTGGTCTACACCGGCCTGCACCAGACCCCCGAGCAGATCGTGGAGACCGCGATCCAGGAGGACGCCGACATCGTCGGCCTCTCCGTCCTCTCCGGCGCCCACCTGACGCTCTTCCAGGCCGTCATCGACCAGCTCGCCGCGCACGACGCCTCCGACATCGTCGTCTTCGGCGGCGGCATCATCCCCGAGGGCGACATCGCGCCGCTCGAGGCGATGGGCGTCGCGAAGGTCTTCACCCCCGGCACCACCACCCAGTCCATCGTCGACTGGGTCGTCGCCCGAGTAGGCGCCCCCGCCTGACCGTTGCCACCGTCGAGATGTGTTGAGGCTCCACTCTGCCGGAGCCTCCACACATCTCAACGGCTGTCGCGTCGGCGCTCGGCCGCAGTGCGGATCCTGACCAGCCGCCGTACGACGCCATCGGGGTCGAATCGGATGGCGTAGGTCGGCAGACGAAGGAGCAGCTTGCCGTCCGCGGCTACTCCGGCGTCCCGCTCGGAATCCCGCCACCGGCCCTCCGGGGTGTCATGGGTCGGTCCGTCGACCTCGATGACGAGCACCGAGCCGTCGGGCAGATCGACCTCTACGTCCGACCGTCGGCCGGGCGCCTGGACCTGACGGCGGAAGCGCGGAAGACCGGCGCGACGCAGCAACGGCCCCAGGTCTATCTCCGAGACCGATTCGCCCCCTCCCACGGCGTCGGCCAGCACAGCGCGGATGGCCACCTTGTGCCGGATCCGACCCGCGGCCTCGAGCTCGGCGTCGACCTCGCGAGGGAGCACGAGGCCTTGCTGCAGCGCGGCGACGAGGACGCCCATGGCCAATCGGGGATGGGGACTCCACGAGGCGGCGTCCACGACGGAACGGGCCAGCGGTGCGAGCGGGAGGAAGCCTGGCAGGCCGTCGGTACTCAGACCCGGCAGGCGTCGAGTCACGTGCACCTGGACTCCCCGTAACCGGGCTGGGCGGGCATCCATCGGTACGAGCACGTGCACCTGTTCCGGCTCGTAGCCGCGCAACCCTCGCACTTCCAGGGCCGAACGGCCTCCCAGCCAGCCGGTGCTCGCGTGGAGCACCGCCCTCCACAGCAGTTGGCCGCGATCGAGCAGGCCGTTGTCCGTGGACACCACCTCAGGTGCGACGAGCTGCCACCTCCTCGCCGCCAGCTGGGATCTGACGTGGCCGTCGGTCACGCCCAGGGCACGCAGCTGGCTGCGACGTGCCAGGCCGCGTTGCTGGTGCAGGAGGGCGGCGAGGCCCGGAACCGTTCGGTCGTAACGGGCGCGTCCGGTCATGCGGGCACTTTGGCCGGAGTCCGTGACCCCTTCGGCGGACCGTCAACCCGCTGGGGAGGACACGCTGCCCGGTCGAGATGTGCTCACGCTCTAGCCTGGGCGGGCCTGGGCACATCTCGACGGCGGGCCGCTACGCCGAACGGTCGGCTCGGACGGACGAGCGGTTGTGACCTCCGTCCCACCCGTCCCTCGCCGCGGTCCCGACTCTGGACGGCCCCGCCACGGTGACTAGGCTCGCGCTGCTCGCGAAGTCCCGCCCGGCGGCACGCAGCGGGCGGCTCGCCCGACGTCGCGTCGGGGCACCCGATCAGCCAGGCACCACCCGAGAGTCAGGACAACCAGCGGTGGATCTGTACGAGTACCAGGCGAAGGACCTGTTCGCGAAGCACGGCGTCCCGACGCAGAGCGGCGAGGTCGTACGCACCCCGCAGGCGGCCAAGGACGCCGCGGCGCGCATCGGCGGCCTCGTGGTCGTCAAGGCGCAGGTGAAGACGGGCGGCCGCGGCAAGGCCGGCGGCGTGAAGCTCGCGCAGACGCCGCAGGAGGCCTACGACCGGGCGCACGACATCCTCGGCCTCGACATCAAGGGCCACGTCGTCCACCAGGTCCTCATCAACCCGGCCGCGGACATCGCGGAGGAGTACTACGTCTCCTTCCTCCTCGACCGCGCGAACCGCACCTTCCTCGCCATGGCGAGCAAGGAGGGCGGCATGGAGATCGAGCAGCTCGCCGTCGAGCGCCCCGACGCGCTCGCGAAGGTGCCGGTCGACGCCATCACCGGGTGCGACGCCGCGAAGGCCGCCGAGATCACCGATGCCGCCGGCTTCGACGCCTCCGTGCGCGACCAGGTGATCGAGATCCTGCAGCGGCTGTGGGACGTCTTCGTCAAGGAGGACGCGACCCTCGTCGAGGTCAACCCGCTGGTGAAGACGCCCGAGGGCCAGGTCGTCGCGCTCGACGGCAAGGTCTCCCTCGACGACAACGCCGAGTTCCGCCACCCCGACCACGAGGCCCTCGTCGACGACACCGCGACCGACCCGCTCGAGCTGCGCGCGAAGGAGAAGGACCTCAACTACGTCAAGCTGTCCGGCTCGGTCGGGATCATCGGCAACGGTGCTGGCCTGGTCATGAGCACGCTCGACGTCGTCGCCTACGCCGGCGAGGACTTCGGCGGCCAGAAGCCCGCGAACTTCCTCGACATCGGCGGCGGTGCCAGCGCGCAGGTCATGGCGGACGGCCTCGAGATCATCCTCGGCGACACCGAGGTCAAGGCGGTCTTCGTCAACGTCTTCGGCGGGATCACCGCCTGCGACGCGGTGGCCAACGGCATCGTGCAGGCGCTCGAGCTGCTCGCGGCCAAGGGCGAGGCGGTCACGAAGCCGCTCGTCGTACGCCTCGACGGCAACAACGCCGACCTCGGCCGGCAGATCCTTCGCGACGCGGGCAACCCGCTCGTGGAGCTCGTGGACACCATGGACGACGCCGCGCGCCGCGTGGCCCAGCTCGCGGCTCAGGGGGCCTGACACCGATGGCGATCTTCCTCACCGAGAACAGCAAGCTCCTCGTCCAGGGCATCACCGGCTCCGAGGGCACCAAGCACACGATCCGCATGCTCGGCTCGCACGCCGACATCGTCGCGGGCGTCACGCCGGGCAAGGGCGGTCAGACCGTCGAGGCCGAGGGCCGCAGCATCCCCGTCTTCAACTCCTGCCAGGAGGCCGTGGCCGCGACCGGCGCCGACGTGTCGGTCGTCTTCGTGCCGCCGAAGTTCGCCAAGGCCGCGGTGATCGAGGCGATCGACGCCGCCATCCCGCTCGTCGTGGTGATCACCGAGGGCATCGCGATCCACGACACCGCGGAGTTCTACCAGTACGCCGCGAACTCGGGCACCACGCGGCTCGTCGGCCCGAACTGCCCCGGGCTCATCAGCCCGGGGAAGTCCAACGCGGGCATCATCCCCGGCACCATCACCCAGTCCGGCCGCATCGGGCTGGTCTCGAAGTCGGGCACGCTGACCTACCAGATGATGTACGAGCTGCGCGACCTCGGCTTCTCCACGGCCGTGGGCATCGGCGGCGACCCCGTCATCGGCACGACGCACATCGACTGCCTCGCGGCGTTCGAGGCCGACCCCGACACCGACGCGATCGTGATGATCGGCGAGATCGGCGGCGACGCCGAGGAGCGCGCGGCGGCGTACATCAAGGACAACGTCACCAAGCCGGTCGTCGGCTACGTGGCCGGTTTCACCGCCCCCGAGGGCAAGACGATGGGCCACGCGGGCGCGATCGTGTCCGGCTCGTCGGGCACCGCG
>DASSQW010000061.1:0-8527 GCA_035702165.1 Candidatus Nanopelagicales bacterium | reverse complement strand
CGGGAGATGCCCTCGCCGTAGATCATGTCGAACTCGGCCTGCTTGAACGGCGGGGCCATCTTGTTCTTCACGACCTTGACTCGGGTGCGGTTGCCCACGGCCTCGGTGCCGTCCTTGAGCGTCTCGATGCGGCGCACATCGAGGCGGACCGAGGCGTAGAACTTCAGCGCCTTGCCACCGGTGGTGGTCTCGGGGCTGCCGAACATCACGCCGATCTTCTCGCGCAGCTGGTTGATGAAGATCGCGGTGGTGTTGGAGTTGGACAGGGCACCGGCGAGCTTGCGCAGCGCCTGGCTCATGAGGCGGGCCTGCAGACCGACGTGGCTGTCGCCCATCTCGCCCTCGATCTCGGCGCGGGGCACGAGGGCCGCGACCGAGTCGATGACGACGAGGTCGATGGCACCGGAGCGGATGAGCATGTCGGTGATCTCGAGCGCCTGCTCGCCGTTGTCGGGCTGGCTCACGAGCAGTGCGTCGATGTCGACGCCGAGCGCCTTGGCGTACTCGGGGTCGAGCGCGTGCTCGGCGTCGATGATCGCGGCGATGCCGCCGGCGCGCTGCGCGTTGGCGATCGCGTGCAGGGCCAGCGTGGTCTTGCCGCTGGACTCCGGGCCGTAGATCTCGACGACGCGGCCGCGCGGGAACCCGCCGATGCCGAGGGCGACGTCGAGCGCCACCGAGCCGGTGGGGATGACCTCGACGGGGGCCCGGCCCTCCTGGCCGAGGCGCATGACCGACCCCTTGCCGAACTGGCGCTCGATCTGCGCGAGGGCGGTATCGAGCGCCTTCTCGCGGTCGGAGCCGCCGGAGCCACCGGGGGTCTTGCGGTCGGAGGGGGCCATGAGGACCTGCCTTCGTGAAAGTACGGATGACGACGGGGCCGAACCTAGGGACCGGGTCCGACACTGCCCCTCGCGAGCCGTCGTCCTGGGGACGACGCGCCGTGCTGTGCAGTGCTGGTCGATCGAGCGCCAGACTAGGTCGAACGCCTGTTCGATGGTGGCACGACACGCCGTGCCTGTCGAACATCTGTCCACGCCGCAGCAGGCGCGGATTAGGCGAACCTCACCTGAGGGCGTATATTGCTTGCATGGCACAAGCAACCAATGAGGGGCGGACTCTGTCCGTGACCGCCCCGACGTCGCGTGCCGACGGGATCGCCGACGCGATCACCGCGACGGTGGGGGCGCTCAAGCGGCGGATCGAGGACCCGGAGGAGCACACCCGCGCGTTCCTCCTCGGCCACGTGGCGCGCCTCGAACCGGTCCGCGCGACCGACCTCGCCGAGCAGGTGCACCTCGACCTCTCGACGATCAGCCGCCACCTGCGCGGCCTCGAGGAATCGGGGCTGCTCGTCCGCTCCCCCGACCCCGACGACCGCCGCGCCTCCCGGCTCGCGGTCACCCCCGAGGGCCGCGTGGTCCTCGACCGCACCCGGGCCGCCCGTACCGCACTGTTCACGTCGGCCACCGCCGGCTGGACCGACTCCGAGGTCGACGAGCTCGTCCACCTCCTGAACCGCCTCTCTCACGACCTGGAGACCCAGTGACGACCGAACCCTTCGTCTTCGACCCCGAGGTCGAAGCGAGCCGCAAGCACCTGCGCCTGATCCTCGGCGCGCTGATGCTGACGATGCTGCTCGCGGCCCTCGACCAGACCATCGTCTCGACCGCGCTGCCCACCATCACCAGCGACCTCGGCGGCCTCAACCAGCTGTCGTGGGTCGTCACCGCCTACCTGCTGGCCTCGACCGCCACGACCCCGATCTGGGGCAAGATCTCCGATCTCTACGGCCGCAAGCCCATGCTGCAGCTGTCGATCGTGGTGTTCGTCGTCGGCTCGATCCTCGCCGGCATGTCGCAGAACATGCCCGAGCTCATCGCCACGCGCGCTCTGCAGGGCGTCGGCGGCGGCGGGCTCATGGTGCTGGTGATGGCGGTCATCGCCGACCTCATCCCCCCGCGCGACCGCGGCCGCTACGCCGGCCTGTTCGGCGCCGTCTTCGGCATCTCGTCGGTCGTCGGCCCGCTGCTCGGCGGCTGGTTCACCCAGCACCTGTCGTGGCGCTGGATCTTCTACATCAACGTGCCGCTCGGCATCGCGGCGTTCGCGATCCTCGGCGCGGTGCTGCACCTGCACAACAAGCACGAGCGCAAGCCGATCGACTGGCTCGGCTCGGCGCTCATGGTGGCCGGCGTCTGCCTGCTGCTCATGGTCACCGTGTGGGGCGGCAAGGAGTACGACTGGGTCTCGCCGCAGATCATCGGCATGACCGTCGCCGGCATCGGGTTCCTGGTGTGGTTCGTGCTGCACGAGCTGCGCGTCGACGAGCCGATCGTGCCGATGACCCTGTTCTCCAACAAGGTCTTCCGCGTGACGTCGGTGATCGGCTTCATGGTCGGCTTCGCGATGTTCGGCTCGATCGTCTACCTGTCCATCTACTTCCAGGTGGTCCGCGGCGCGACGCCGACCGAGGCCGGGCTGGCGCTGCTGCCGCTCATGGTCGGCGTGCTCCTCACGTCGATCCTGTCGGGCCAGCTGATCTCGCGGATGGGCCGCTACAAGATCTTCCCGATCATCGGTACCGCGCTGGCCGCCGTCGGCATCTACATGCTGTCGCGGCTCGGCGTCGATGCGCCGTTCTGGTACTCGGCGCTCGCGATGTTCGTGCTCGGTGCCGGCCTCGGCAACGTGATGCAGGTGACCGTGCTCGCGGTGCAGAACACCGTCGAGCCCCAGCAGATGGGCGCGGCCACCAGCGGCTCGACGTTCTTCCGCTCGATCGGCGGCTCGTTCGGTACGGCGTTCTTCGGAGCCGTCTGGACCGGGCGCCTTGCCGCGGAGATCTCGAACGCCTTCCCCGGTGCCGACACCGGCGCGATCAGCGGCGCGACATCGTCGATCACGTCGATCCACTCGCTGCCCGAGGCGATCCAGGCGCCGCTGCTCGAGGCGTTCGCCCGCGCCATGGACACCACGTTCCTCATCGCGGTGCCGTTCATGATCGTCGCGTTCGTCTTCGCGCTGATCCTCCCGGAGGTGCGCCTGCGCACCCACCAGGACACCGCGCACGCGCTCGCCGAGGACGCCGGCGTACCGCTGCCGATGATGGACTGACCCCACCACGGATGAAGGCCCGGATCCCGCGAGGGTCCGGGCCTTCACCATGATCTGCCCACGCTGCGGTGGGTTCCGGGAGCCGGAGGGTGTCGGAACCCACCGCACGGTGGGCAGAAGCCGGCGGGACCGGGGGTCAGCGCTCGCGGGGGTGCAGGGCGAGGTCGCGGTGCACGGCGCGCCAGATCGTGACGGTCTCGATGCCGTCGTCGATGGCCTCGTGGACCGTGCGCCCGCCGAGCTCGGCCAGGACGTGGTCGTGCGCCCACGAGCGCGCGTACGCCGGGCCCAGTGCCTGCTCCATGCGCTCCCAGAAGTCGGTCAGCCGCACGGCACCGACCGGCTCATGCGCCCTGCTCGGGCAGGCGGGGCTCGGTCTCGTCCGCGACGGCCTCGACCGGTCGCGCCGCGTCGGGGTCGACCGTCGCCTCGGCGAGGCGGGCACGGCGCACGGCATCGGCGGGCGACTCGACCACGAGGCCGTCGACGGTGCCCTTGCGGCGCAGGAACGACCAGAGCACGGCGGCGACCAGCAGCAGGACGACGGCAGCGGCGACCCACGCGGCGATCGTGCCGGCGGTGCTGGCGAGCAGGTCCACGGCTCCTCCGGGGCGGTCGGGACCGCCCACTCTGCCACGGGCACGGCGTACCGGGCAGCAGCGGCGCCGCCGTCCCTGGCCGACTTCCAGGTGCACTGCGCAGGGAGCCGGGGCTGCCCTGTGGCGGTCCGGGGCACCTCCACCGAGATCTGGGTCGGTGGGTGTGGGCGGGGTCGGACAGGATGGGGTCATGTCTGCGCGCCGTGCGTCCGCTGCGGGTGCACGCGCGACCGGCGGGCCCCCTGCAGCCGAGGCCGAGCGGGTGCTCTCGCGGTTCTCCGAGCCGACGCGGGCGTGGTTCACGTCGGCCTTCGAGGCGGCCACGCCGGCCCAGCTCGGCGCGTGGGACGCGATCTCGACCGGGCAGCACGCGCTCGTCGTCGCGCCGACCGGTTCGGGCAAGACGCTCGCCGCGTTCCTCTGGGCGCTCGACCAGGTGGCGGCCGAGCCGGTGCCCGACGACCCCCGACGCCGCTGCCGCGTCCTCTACGTCTCCCCGCTCAAGGCGCTCGCCGTCGACGTCGAGCGCAACCTGCGCAGCCCGCTCACGGGGATACGCCGCGAGGCCGTGCGCCTCGGGCTGCCCGAGCCCGACATCGCGGTCGGCGTGCGGTCCGGCGACACCCCGGCCGACGAGCGCCGGCGGTTCGGCACCAAGCCGCCCGACGTCTTCATCACGACGCCGGAGTCGCTGTTCCTCGTCCTCACCTCCGCGGCGCGCGACTCGCTGCGCGGCGTCGAGACGGTGATCGTCGACGAGGTGCACGCGCTCGCGGGCACCAAGCGCGGCGCGCACCTCGCGATCTCCCTCGAGCGCCTCGACGCGCTGCTCGAGAGGCCGGCGCAGCGCATCGGACTCTCGGCCACGGTGCGCCCCGTCGAGGAGGTCGCGTCGTTCCTGGGCGGCACGCGACCGGTCACGGTCGTCGCGCCGCCGAGCGCGAAGACGGTCGACCTCTCGGTCGTCGTCCCGGTCGACGACATGGCCGAGCTCGGAGCGTCGACCGGCGAGGTGAGCGGCTCCGCCGCAGGCGACGAGCGGCGCACGAGCATCTGGCCGCACGTCGAGGAGCGCGTGGTCGACCTCATCGCCGAGCACCGCTCGACCATCGTGTTCGCGAACTCGCGCCGCCTCGCCGAGCGGCTCACCGCGCGGCTCAACGAGATCTGGTACGAGCGCACCACGGGCGAGGAGCTCGCGAGCGGCACGGCGCCCGCCCAGGTGATGGCGCAGTCCGGCTCCACGGGCGGCGCACCGGCCGTGCTCGCGCGCGCGCACCACGGCTCGGTGAGCAAGGAGCAGCGCGCGATCATCGAGGACGACCTCAAGGCCGGTCGCCTCCCCGCCGTCGTCGCGACCAGCAGCCTCGAGCTCGGTGTCGACATGGGCGCGGTCGACCTCGTGATCCAGGTCGAGTCACCGCCGAGCGTGGCGAGCGGTCTGCAGCGCGTCGGCCGGGCGGGCCACCAGGTGGGCGCGGTCAGCGAGGGCGTCGTGCTGCCGAAGTACCGCGGCGACCTCGTGCAGACCGCCGTGGTCGCCGAGCGGATGAAGGCCGGCCTCATCGAGTCGCTCCGCATGCCGCGCAACCCGCTCGACGTCCTCGCCCAGCAGCTCGTCGCGATGACCTCGCTCGACACGTGGGACGTCGACGACGCCCTGGCCCTCGTGCGCCGCGCAGCCCCGTTCGCGACGCTCCCGCAGTCGGCGTACGACGCCGTCCTCGACATGCTCGCCGGCCGCTACCCGAGCGACGAGTTCGCCGAGCTGCGGCCGCGCCTGGTGTGGGACCGCACGGCCGGCACCATCGCCGGGCGCCCGGGTGCGCAGCGCCTCGCGGTCACCAGCGGAGGCACGATCCCCGACCGCGGCCTGTTCGGTGTCTTCCTCGTGGGCGAGAAGGCTTCTCGGGTGGGCGAGCTCGACGAGGAGATGGTCTACGAGTCTCGCGTGGGCGACGTGTTCTCCCTCGGTGCGTCGTCCTGGCGGATCGAGGACATCACCCATGACCGCGTGCTCGTGTCCCCCGCGCCCGGCCAAGCGGGACGCCTGCCGTTCTGGCACGGCGACGCCCTGGGTCGCCCCTACGAGCTCGGGCGCGCGCTCGGCGGGTTCGTCCGCGAGGTCGTCGCCCTCCCCCGCGCGAAGGCGCAGGCACGTCTTGCCGAGATCGGCCTCGACGAGCGCGCGACCACCAACCTGCTCGCCTACCTCGACGAGCAGCGCACCGCTACCTCGCACGTCCCCGACGACCGCACGCTGCTGCTCGAGCGTGTGCGCGACGAGCTCGGCGACTGGCGGATCGTGCTGCACTCGCCGTTCGGCGCGCAGGTGCACGCGCCCTGGGCGCTCGCCATCTCCGCACGGCTGCGCGAGCGGCACGGCATCGACGCCCAGGTGATGCACGCCGACGACGGCATCGTGCTGCGCCTGCCCGACGTCGAGGACGACGTCGTCCTGGCGGGCGTCGCCGAGGCCGTGGTGCTCGATCCCGACGAGGTCGAGGCCCTCGTCACCGCGGAGGCGGGCGGGTCGGCCCTGTTCGCTGCGCGGTTCCGCGAGTCCGCGGCGCGCGCGCTGCTGCTGCCGCGCCGCAACCCGGGCAAGCGCTCGCCGCTGTGGCAGCAGCGGCAGAAGTCCGCGCAGCTGCTGTCGGTGGCGTCGCAGTACGGCTCGTTCCCGATCGTGCTCGAGACGATGCGCGAGGTGCTGCAGGACGTCTACGACGTCCCCGGGCTGGTCGCGCTCATGCGCTCGGTGCAGTCGCGCGAGGTCCGGGTGGTCGAGGTCGAGACGCCCACGCCGTCGCCGTTCGCGCGCTCGCTGCTGTTCGGCTACGTCGCGGCGTACCTCTACGAGGGCGACTCGCCCCTCGCCGAGCGCCGCGCGGCGGCGCTCACACTCGACTCGGGACTGCTCGCCGAGCTGCTCGGCCAGGCCGAGCTCCGCGACCTGCTCGACGTCGAGGCGATGGCGCAGGTCGAGGCCGAGCTGCAGCGGCTGGTGCCGGAACGGCACGCGCGCGACGTCGAGGGCGCGGCGGACCTGCTGCGGCTGCTCGGGCCGCTCAGCTACGACGAGGCGCTCGCGCGCGGCGCGCAGCCGGCGTGGCTCGACGAGCTGGTCGCGGCGCGGCGCGCGATCGTCGTACGCGTCGCGGGTGCCGACGAGGTCGCGTCGGTCGAGGACGCCGCGCGGCTGCGCGACGCCCTGGGAACGGCTCTGCCCGTGGGCCTCCCGGACGCCTTCCTCGAACCCGTCCTCGACCCTGTGGGCGATCTCGTGTCGCGGTGGGCGCGCACCCACGGGCCGTTCCACGTCGCGGACGTCGCCGCTGCGTTCGGACTCGGAGCCGCGGTGGTGCAGGGCGCGCTGGCCCGGCTGTCGGCGTCGGGCCGCGTCGTGTCGGGCGAGTTCCGGCCCGGCGGCAGCGGCACCGAGTGGTGCGACGCCGAGGTGCTGCGGCTGATCCGTCGCCGTTCGGTGGCGGCGCTGCGACGGGAGGCCGAGCCCGTGGCGCCGGCGTCGCTCGGCGTCTTCCTGCCGGCCTGGCAGCAGATCGGGCCGAACGGCCGCGGTCGGCTGCGCGGTGTCGACGGCGTGCTGCGCGTGGTGGAGCAGCTCGCCGGCCTCGCGCTTCCGGCGTCGTCGTGGGAGACCCTCGTCCTGCCCTCGCGCATCGACGGATACCGGCCCGCGATGCTCGACGAGCTCACCGCCGCCGGCGAGGTCGTCTGGGCCGGCGCCGGGCCGCTGACCGCGGGCGACGGCTGGATCGCGCTCGCGCCCGCCGACACCGCGTCGCTCGTGCTGCCCGACCTCGTGGAGCTCGAGCTCGACGACCTGCACCGCTCGCTGCTCGCGACCCTCGACGGCGGCGGCGGGTGGTTCGCGCGCACGCTCGCCGATCGCGCGTCGGAGGCGACCGGCGAGACGGTCACCGACGCGCGCCTCTCGCAGGCGCTGTGGGACCTCGTCTGGTCGGGCCGGGTCACCGGCGACACGTGGGCGCCGGTGCGCGCCTCGCTGGTCGGGCCGGCGCGACGGCCGCGCACGGCTGCTGCGCCGTCGCGTCCCGGCCCGCGCGCCCGTTACGCACGGGCGCGGGCGGCCGTGCGACCGTCCCCTGCCACCGTGTCCGGCCGGTGGTCGCGGGCCGAGCCGCGGTCCGCCGACACGACGCTGCGAGCGGCGGCGCTCGCCGAGGGCCTGCTCGACCGGTACGGCGTGGTCACGCGCGGTGCGGTCGCGGCGGAGCGCATCAGCGGCGGCTTCGCCGGGGTCTACCGCGTGCTGTCGGCGTACGAGGACGCCGGGCGCTGCCGGCGTGCCTACGTCGTCGAGGGCCTCGGGGCCGCGCAGTTCGCACTGCCCGGCGCGATCGACCGCGTCCGCGCGGCCGCCCCGGAGCGGCGCGACCCCGCGTTGCCGCCCCAGGCCCTCGTGCTCGCGGCCACCGACCCGGCCAACCCCTACGGCGCTGCGCTCGGCTGGCCTGCACGCCCGGACGGCGGCGGCCACAAGCCGGGACGCAAGGCCGGTGCACTCGTGGTGCTCGTCGACGGCGAGCTCGCGCTCGACGTCGAGCGCGGCGGCCGCACGCTGCTCACCTGGTCCGACGACGCCGGCGTCCTGCGCGAGACGTGCGGGGCGCTTGCGGGGGCGGTCCGCTCGGGCCTGCTCGGCCGGCTCACGGTGCACAAGGCCGATGGCGCGTCGGTCCTCGCGCCCGGCTCGCCGCTGGGGGCCGCGCTGGAGGCGGCTGGCTTCGTCGCGACCCCCCAGGGCCTGCGCCTGCGCCCCTGACCCA
>DASSQW010000060.1:0-27634 GCA_035702165.1 Candidatus Nanopelagicales bacterium | reverse complement strand
GACGTGGGGTAGTTCGGGGCCTGCGTCGTCATCTCGATGTCGTGCGGGTGGCTCTCCTTGAGCGACGCCGCGGTGATGCGGATGAAGCGGCCCTTCTCCTGCATCTCGGGAACCGTGCGCGCGCCCACGTAGAACATCGACTGGCGCAGGCCGCCGATCAGCTGGTGCGCCACGGCCGACAACGGGCCGCGGTAGGCGACACGGCCCTCGACGCCCTCGGGGACGATCTTGTCGTCGCTCTCGACCTCGGCCTGGAAGTAGCGGTCCTTGGAGTAGGACTTCTTCCCGCGCGAGCTCATCGCGCCGAGGGATCCCATCCCGCGATAGGACTTGTACTGCTTGCCGTTGACGAAGATGACGTCGCCGGGGCTCTCGTCGCAGCCGGCGAGCATCGAGCCGACCATGACCGACTCCGCACCCGCGACGATCGCCTTCGCGATGTCGCCGGAGTACTGCAGACCGCCGTCGGCGATCACCGGCACGCCCGCCGGTCTCGCGGCGAGCGACGCCTCGTAGACCGCGGTGATTTGAGGGGCGCCGACGCCGGTGACGACGCGCGTCGTGCAGATGGCGCCCGGACCGACGCCGACCTTCACGGCGTCGGCGCCGGCATCGACGAACGCCTGCGCGCCGGCTCGGGTGGCGACGTTGCCGCCGATCACCTGCACGTGGCGGGTGAGCGGGTCGCTCTTGAGCCGCTGCACCATGTCGAGCAGCAGCTTCACGTGGCCGTGGGCGGTGTCGGCGACGAGCACGTCGACGCCGGCCTCGACAAGCGTGGTCGCCCGCTCCCAGGCGTCGCCGAAGTAGCCGATCGCGGCACCGACCATGAGGCGGCCGTCGGCGTCCTTGCTGGCGCTGGGGAACTGCTCGGACTTCACGAAGTCCTTGACGGTGATGAGCCCGGTGAGGCGGCCATGGGAGTCGACGATCGGGAGACGCTCGCGCTTGTGCTGGCGCAGCAGCAGAGTGGCCTCCTCGCGCGAGATGCCCTCGTGCCCGACGACGAGCGGCATCGGCGTCATCACGTCGGACACCAGCGTGCGCGCCCACTCCGCGACCGGCGTGAACCGCAGGTCGCGGTTGGTGACGATGCCGAGCAGCACGCCGTCCTCGTCGACGACGGGCAGGCCGCTGACGCGGTACTGCCCGCAGCGCTCGTCGAGCTCCTCGAGGGTGGCCTTGGGGTGGATCGTGATCGGGTTGGAGATCATCCCCGTCTGGGTCCGCTTCACGAGGTCGACCTGGTAGGCCTGGTCCTCGATCGAGAGGTTGCGGTGCAGCACCCCGAGCCCGCCCTGGCGGGCCATCGCGATCGCCATCCGCGCCTCGGTCACGGTGTCCATCGCGGCGGAGACGAGCGGCACGCGCAGCGAGATCTCGCGGGTCAGCCGGCTCGTCGTGTCGACCTCGGCGGGGACGACGTCGGTCTCCCCCGGGAGCAGCAGCACGTCGTCGTAGGTCAGACCGAGCGCAGCGAACTTGTCAGGGATCCCAGGGGTGTCCGACACGAGGTGCCTTCCGGTGCGGGGCGGTGCAGGACAGCCTACCCGCGCTCCCCGAGCCTCCCGAAACCCGTACGGGCCGAAGGGTCACAGGCCGAAGAGCTGCACCGTCGTCAGGTACGCCGACCACGCCTCGTCCGGGTCGTGCAGGTCGCCGGGGTCGGCGAGCACGGCGTCGGCCCGGGCGCGGATCGCCGCCCCCGGGTCCGGGGCGCAGAGGTCGTCGCACAGCGCCGCGACCACCGCCTGGGCGTCGTGCTCGTCGAGCCCATCGAGCACCAGGCCGTCATGGAGGAGCGTCGCGGCCTCGGCGAACACCTCCCGAGCCATGTCCAGGTCGACGTCGGCCCGAGCCGCCGCGACCACGTCCGCCTGAGCCAGGAGGAGGTCGTACGGCGGGTGCGTCGGGACGGTAGCCACTCCGGCACCCTGACGCTCACGACCAGCGACGGCAACCAGATTCCGGGCGCGACGACGAGGCCAGGGGCCGTCGTCGAGGGGGCCAGCGCTAGCGGAGGAAGCCCCAGCGGAAGCCGAGGGCCACGGCCTGCGCGCGGTCTGCGGCGGCGAGCTTGCGGAACAGCCGACGGGCGTGGGTCTTGACGGTGTCCTCGGACAGGTAGAGCTCGCGGCCGATCTCGGCGTTGGACTTGCCGCGCGACATGCCGTCGAGCACCTGCTGCTCGCGCTCGGTGAGGGCGGGCGGGGCACCGGCCGGGCGCACGCGCGGGGCGCGACCGCCGACGCCGTCACGGGTGGAGGCGAGGGACAGCGCCACGGTGGCGGCGACCTCCTCGCGGCTGGCGTCCTTCGCGACGTACCCGCGAGCACCGCCGGACACGGCGCGGGCGACGCCATCGGGGTCCTCGCCCATGGTGAGCATGACGACGGCCGCGTCCGGGTGCGCGGCCACGAGCCGGCGCGACGCCTCGACGCCGCCGATGCCGGGCATGCGGACGTCCATGAGCACCAGGTCGGGGCGCTCGATGGGGAAGCGCGCGAGCACCTCCTCGCCACTGCCGGCGGCAGTGACGCGCTCGACACCGGGGATCGCGCTGACAGCACGCACGATGGTCTGGCGCGCCTGGGGGGCGTCGTCGCAGACGAGCACGGTGGTCATGGTGGTGCGCACGTCCTCTCGGCTAGCCGTCGCGGGGCGCGACTGCTGACAAGAAGTAGTTCGGCACGCAGCGCTGCGGACTTCAGTCGTTCGGAGCAGCGAATCCGCAGGTCACAGCCCGCAGCGGGTGAGGCGACCCTCACCCCGTACGCCGGTTCAGTCGGCCAGGAGGGCTGCGATGTCGGGTCGGGCCAGCCAGTCCTCGGCGTACCGGCCAGGCAGGTCGTCGGCGATCTGCCGCACCGCGGCGCGGGCGGCCTGCAGCGACGCCCCGCCCTCGGCCGGGTTCGTGGGGGCCACCAGCGCACCGAGCACGGCCCGCGAGGGCCACACGAGCGGGACGGCGCCGAGGCTCTCGGCCAGGGTGGCGGCGCGGCGCAGGGTGGCGGCCGCCTCGTCGAGATCGCCGACCTGGACGAGCGAGACGCCCTCGAAGAGCAGCCCCTTGGCCACGTGGCGGGGTGCGCCCGACGCCTCGGCCAGGGTCACGGCGGCGTCGGACCGGGAGACCGCCTCCTCGGGACGGCCGCGCAGGAGGGCCACCTCGGCGCGCACCCAGTCCAGGCGCACCCGCTGGCGCCACCAGTCCGGACGCCCGTCCACGAGGCCGGCGGCGTCGGCGAGCGCAGCGTCGGCCTCGGTGACCTCCTCGAGCCCGACGGCGTCGGCAGCCAGGCCCAGGACGGCGTCGAAGCGCGCCTCCGCGGCGTCGCCCGCGAGGTCGAGCGCCCGCAGGTCCAGCCGGCGGGCCTCGCCGTGGCGGCCGAGCTGGCGGGACACGCTGGCGAGGGTCGCCGAGGCCAGCGACGCGAAGAGCCGGCGCTCGGGATCCGCCGTCTCGGCCTCGGCCAGCGGCTCGAGGACGACCATCGCAGAGCCGTACCGGCCGGCCGCCCCGAGGCAGACGCCGAGCAGCCAGACGGCCGCCGTCGCCTCGGCGTCGTGGCCGGAGCGGTGCGCCACCTCGACAGCGCGCTGCAGCGGCGCCACCCCCGCGGCCGGTCGCCCGTGGAAGGCGGCCCGCTCGCCGGTGGCGAGCAGGTCGGTGAGCTCCTCGTCCACGTCACCCCCACCTCGGGCGGTGGGGCTGCTGCCCGCACCGCGCAGCGAGCGTATCGGCCGCGCGCGCCCGCATCCGCGCACCCGCCCGGGTGGCGTCAGACGCCGACGGCCCCGCAGATGCGGGTGAGCGTGCCGACGAGGTCGTCGACGCGCGCGACTCCGGACGGGAGCGCGGCGTCCCAGCCGGGACCGGCGGCGAGCACCAGCGGCGCCGGACGCACCGCGGGCAGGTCCGCGAGGCACCCGCACCCGTCGAACGCGGGCATGGTCGACCACACGAGGACCACGGCCGGACCGGTACGCCGGATCGCCGCGACCAGGGCGTCGGCCGGCACCCGCGCGCCGAGCACCCGCGAGCCGATGTGCCGCTCCGCGAGGCCGGCCGCGACCGCGAACAGGGGCAGCGAGTGCATCTCCTCGTCGGCGCACGCCAGCAGCACCGGCCGGGCGTTGAGCGGTCGGTGCATGCGCGCGACGACGCCCGTCAGCGCCGTCGTGACCGACTCCGACAGGACGTGCTCGACCTCGACGCCGCGGCCGGACTGCTCCCACTGCTTGCCGATGCCCACGAGCACGGGCAGCACGAGGTGGTCCCACGTCCACACGACGCCGCGCCGGTCGAGCGTGTCGCGCACGATCGCCGTGCAGGCGACGGAGTCCAGGCTGGTCGCCGCGCGGGCCAGGCCGCGCACCGCCGGGGTCGCGCTGGTCGACAGCGGCACGACGCGCCCGCCGCCGGGGCGGCCGCCCATCTCGCCGAGGAGGGCTGCGAGCTCCTCGGCGTCGGCGACCGCCAGACCGGTCAGGTCGTCGGGTCCGGGGTCCGTCGGTGCCAGACCCAGCACCGGGACGGGGGCGAGGTCGGCGGCCAGGGCCGCGCGCGCGGCGTCGGCCGGCGGCGCGCCCGCGTTGACCAGGCGGCGCATGAGGTCCAGCCGTGCGACGTCGAGCGCGCAGTAGCGCCGGTGCGAGCCGGCGGTGTGGGTCGAGGGCCCGACGCCGTACCGCCGGTCCCAGGTGCGCAGGGTCGCGGGAGCGACGCCGAGGCGGCGGGCGACGGCCGCGACCGTGAGCCCGGGCGCGCCGGGCTCGGGAGCGGTCTGGTGGCTGGGCATGACGGGGACCAGTCTCGCGGGCGCCGCCCCGACCTGCCATTCGAGACGCGCCAGCCGCCGGGAAGCGATCGCGTCGGCCGATGGTTGAACCGGAGCAGGTCACCGTCCGTGGAGACCGGTGAGGACGGTGCTGACCTGCGGGGACGGTACCCGCAGGGCACGTGTGGCGGTTCGGACGCGAATCGCGCCCGAACTTGGTCAACACAGCATCTTGACCCACTTATGGCGCGGTTGTAGGTTCGACCCAACGACGACAGAACGAGGTGCGACCATGGCTGACGTCTCCCGCCTCCCCGGCCCGAACGCCGACCTCTGGGACTGGCAGCTGCACGCGGCGTGCCGCGGCGAGGACAGCGACCTGTTCTTCCACCCGGAGGGCGAGCGCGGCCCGTCCCGGCTCTCCCGCGAGCTGGCCGCCAAGTCGGTCTGCGCCCGCTGCCCCGTGGTGGCGCAGTGCGCCGCGCACGCGCTCACCGTCCGCGAGCCCTATGGCGTCTGGGGCGGCATGAGCGAGGACGACCGCGAGGCGGTCTACCTGCGCCGCCGCATCCCCCAGTCCGCCTGACCGCGGACTCCCCGCCTCCGGTACGCCGCCGCTCCCACGGCCGCGGCGTACCGGGTCCCGCGAAGCACGAAGCCCCCGTCCGACCGGACGGGGGCTTCGTCGTGCTGGCGTCAGTGCGCGTGACCGCCGGGGCCGTGCGAGTGCCCGTGGCCGTGGCCGTCGTCGTCGGACTCCTCCTTCTTCTCGACGACCAGCGCCTCGGTGGTGAGGAGCAGGCCGGCGATGGAGGCGGCGTTGGCGAGCGCGGACCGGGTGACCTTGACCGGGTCGATGACGCCGGCGGTCACGAGGTTGCCGTACTCGTCGGTGGCGGCGTTGTAGCCCTCGTCGTCACCGAGCTCGCGGACCTTGGAGACGACGACGTAGCCCTGCTCGCCGCCGTTCTCCGCGATCCAGCGCAGCGGCTCGGCGGTCGCGCGGCGCACGATGCCGACGCCGGTCGCCTCGTCGCCGGTGAGACCGAGGTCGCCCTCGAGCACCGTCGCGGCGTGGACGAGAGCGGCGCCGCCGCCGGCGACGATGCCCTCCTCGATGGCCGCACGCGTCGCGGACACGGCGTCCTCGATGCGGTGCTTCTTCTCCTTGAGCTCCACCTCGGTGTGGGCGCCGACCTTGATGACGCACACGCCGCCGGCGAGCTTCGCGAGGCGCTCGTTGAGCTTCTCGCGGTCCCAGTCGCTGTCCGTGTTCTCGATCTCGGCTCGGATCTGGCCCACCCGGTCGGTGACGGCCTGGTGGTCGCCACCGCCGTCGACGATGGTCGAGTCGTCCTTGGTGACGACGACGCGGCGCGCCGAGCCGAGCACCTCGAGGCCCACCTGGTCGAGCTTCAGGCCGACCTCGGCGCTCACGACCTGCGCACCCGTGAGGATGGCGATGTCCTGCAGGATCGCCTTGCGGCGGTCGCCGAACGCCGGCGCCTTGACGGCGACCGAGGAGAACGTGCCGCGGATGCGGTTCACGACGAGGGTCGACAGCGCCTCGCCGTCGACGTCCTCGGCGATGATGAACAGCGGCTTGCCCGCCTGCACGACCTTCTCGAGCAGAGGGAGCAGCTCGGAGACGCTCGAGACCTTGCCCTGGACCAGCAGCACGAGGGCGTCGTCGAGGACGGCCTCCATGCGCTCGGCGTCGGTGACGAAGTAGGGCGAGATGTAGCCCTTGTCGAACTGCATGCCCTCGGTGAAGTCGAGCTCCATCGCGGTGCTCGACGACTCCTCGACGGAGATGACGCCGTCCTTGCCGACCTTGTCGAACGCCTCGGCGATCAGGTCGCCGATCACGCGGTCCTGCGAGGAGATGGTCGCGACGTCGGCGATCTCGGTCTTGCCCTCGACCGGGCGCGCCACCTCGAGGAGGCGGTCGCTCACGGCCTTGACGGCCTTGTCGATGCCGCGCTTGAGGTCCATCGGTGCGCCGCCCGCGGTGACGACCTTGAGGCCCTCGCGCACCATCGCCTGGGCGAGCACCGTCGCGGTGGTGGTTCCGTCGCCCGCGATGTCGTTGGTCTTGGTGGCCACCTCCTTGGCGAGCTGGGCACCGAGGTTCTCGTAGGAGTCCTCGAGCTCCACCTCGCGAGCGATGGTGACGCCGTCGTTGGTGATCGTGGGGGCGCCCCACTTCTTGTCGATGACGACGTTGCGGCCCTTCGGGCCGAGCGTCACCTTGACGGCGTCGGCGAGCGCGTTGACTCCGCGCTCGAGGCTGCGACGCGCGTCCTCGTCGAACTCCAGGATCTTGGCCATGGTGCTCAGAATTCCTTACTGGTCTTGGGGACGGGTCCGCCCCGGGGCCCGGAGGCCGCCGGGGCGGATGAGCACGTCGTACCTACTTGGTGACGACGGCGAGGACGTCGCGGGCGGACAGGATGAGGTACTCCTGGCCGTCGTACTTGACCTCGGTGCCGCCGTACTTCGAGTAGATGACCTTGTCGCCGACGTTGATGTCGAGCGGCAGGCGCTGGCCGTCCTCGAAGCGGCCCGGACCGACGGCCAGGACCTCGCCCTCCTGGGGCTTCTCCTTGGCAGTGTCCGGGATGACCAGGCCGGAGGCCGTGGTCTGCTCGGCCTCGAGGGCCTTGACGAGGATCCGATCCTCGAGCGGCTTGATGGTGACCGACACGGTCTGTCCTCCACCTAGATGTTGAGTGGCTGGCTGGCCGCCGGTGCGTCGTCGCGGGTGCCGCACCGGGCTGGCGCATGGCACTCTCGGGGTGAGAGTGCCAACGGGTCCCACTCTAAGAAGGCGTTAGCAGTCGGTCAACCCGAGTGCCAGTTTCTGTCTTTCTGCGGCTCCCAGCTCGCGGCCTCGCTTCGCTCGGCAGAACGGTGCGAGCCGCGACCCTCCGGGCCCCGTCCCGCACCGTTCGGCTCGCGTCGCCGGCGCGCCGCGGACCGGTCGGCTCGGGCCCTGACGGGCCGTCGCCGGCCGGAGCGGCCTTCGGCCGCCGGCGCGCACGTCCGGGGGCGGGCTACGGGTCGGCTGCCGTAGGGCGTGCTCTGGCACGCTGATGGCGTGGATCTGGACACCGTCGCTGCGCTCGCTGGTGGGCCTGGTCGGGAGCTGCTCGCCGCGGCCACGAGGGCCGACGAGGCGGCGCATGCGGAGGCGGCGGCAGGGCGGGCCGACGCGGTCGACCCGCTGCGCGCCGCGGCCACCCTGCGCGCCGCCAACCCCGCGGTCGATCCCGCGCTCGTGGCCGCCGTCCTGACCCAGGTCCGTCTGCGTCGCCGGGCGCGGCCGCGTCTCGGCGGCCTCGCGGACCGGCTGCTGCTGACCGAGGACGGGCTCGAGCAAGCCACCCGCACGAGCGTCGCCGACCTCCGTGCGCAGCGGTACGCCGCCGCCGGGGCGACCCATGTGGCCGACCTCGGCTGCGGGCTCGGGCTGGATGCCGCCGCCTTCGCGCGGGCCGGGCTGGCCGTGACCGCGGTCGAGCGCGACCCGGTGGTGGCGGCGCTGGCCCGGCACAACCTCGCGGCGCTCGGACATGTCGAGATCGACGTGATCGAGGGCGACATCACCGTTCCGGCCCTGCTCGACGCCGTGCTGCCGCGGGTCGACGCCGCGTTCGTCGACCCCGCGCGTCGCGACACCTCCCGGCGGCGCGGGGGCCGCAGCGCGCGGGTCGCCGATCCGCAGTCGTGGTCGCCGCCCTGGTCGTGGGTCGAGGCTGTGGCGGTGCGCGTCCCGCGGACCGCGGCCAAGGTCGCGCCCGGCGTCGACCACGCGATGATCCCGCGCGGCGGCAGCGGGACCTGGACGTCGGTCGACGGCCAGCTGGTCGAGGCCGAGATCGCCTGGAAGGCGCTCACCGCCGCGGGCACCCGTCGTCGCGCCGTGATGCTGCGCGGCGGCAAGGCCGTCGCCTGGTCCGCGCCCGACGACCTGGCCGACGAGGAACCGCCGCCCGTGGGTCGGGTCGGCGACTGGATCGTCGAGCCCGACGACGCCCTCGTCCGGGCCGGGCTCGTCGCGATGCTCGCGCGCGACCTCGACGGACGGCTGCTCGACCCGAGGGTCGCCTACGTCACCTGCGACTCCGACCCCCGCCCGCTGGGTCCGCGCGGTGCGGCGTACCGGGTGCGGCACGCGCTGCGCTACGACCTGCGCGAGCTGCGGTCCGTCCTGGTCTCAGACGGGATCGGCCACGTCGTGGTGAAGAAGCGCGCGACCTCGCTCGACGTCGACGACGTCCGCCGCCGACTCGCGCT
The DNA here is from genome assembly GCA_035702165.1 of Candidatus Nanopelagicales bacterium. Classification (GTDB taxonomy): domain Bacteria; phylum Actinomycetota; class Actinomycetes; order S36-B12; family CAIYMF01; genus Longivirga. Next base: position 18,554 of record DASSQW010000060.1, on the reverse strand, counting down.
GCCGACCGCACCGGCCCGCGCCACCGTGCTGCTCACCCGGATCGGCGACGACCCCTGGGCCTTCGTCTGCGACGCGGTCTGACTCAGGCGGGGTCGGGGAGCACGCTCGGCACCGTCGGGATGCGTGCGCTCGCGCAGGCGACGACGAGGACGAGCGCGATCGGGGCCAGGAAGATCCCGATGCTGAGCAGCGCGAGGATGCAGAGCCCGACGTAGAGCACCGTGAGGATGCACGCGACCGCGACCCCGACCCAGCCGGTCCTGCGCGTGAGCAGCGCGCCGACGACCAGTGTCACCAGCAGCGGCACGGAGACCACGACGAGCGCCCACGGACCGTTGACCTCCAGCAGCGTGGCGGTGCCGCTCGTGGACTCGACCGCCGCACCGTCCGCCGCGGACGACGACTGCGACGACCAGCCGTAGACCGGCAGGGTCGCGGCTGCCACCAGGACGATCAGGCAGTACACGAGGGCGACGAGCAGCGAGATCCACGTCGGTCGTGTCCAGATCCCATCCAATCGGCGCACCGGGACCACCCCCTCGCCGGCGATGGTCCTCCTCGTCGGCCAGCAGCACCAGACTCACGAGCGCTCAGACGCGGTAGCGGCTCCAGTCCCGGTCGAGCTCCACACGGAGCGCGTGGGTGGCGCAGGAGATGCAGGGGTCGTGGTTGCGCACCGACTGCTCGCAGCGCGCCCGCAGCGCGTCGTCGCCGAGCGCGATGCCGGCCTGAGCCACGCGCTGCAGGTCGAGCTCGATCGCGCGCTGGTTCTGCGACGTCGGCGGGACGATCGTGGCGGCGCGGATGGTGCCTTCGTCGTCGAGCTCGTAGCGGTGGTACAGAAGGCCGCGCGGAGCCTCGCTCGCGCCGTGCCCCACACCCGCACGCGGCTGCACCGGGACCGACGGCGCCGCCGGCGGGTCGTACTCGCGGATGAGGCGCAGCGCCTCCTCGCAGGCCGTGACCAGCTCGACGGAGCGCACGACGATCGACGCGAACGGGTTGCGGCAGACCGGCCCCAGCCCCGCAGCCGCGGCCGCCTCGCGCGCGACCTGGGTGAGCAGGTGGTGGTTGAGCGAGTAGCGCGCGAGCGGACCGACGAGATAGGTGCGCGCGTCCCACGTCGCGTGCAGCGCGTTGGAGTGCGCGACGTGCTCCTCGACGGCGTGCGCGGAGAACTCCTCGATCGGCAGCGTGCTCGACGACGTCGACGTCGCGATGGTGCGGCCGATGATGGGGTAATCGCCGTCGCCCGCGAGCGCGACGAGGTCCCAGTCGCCCTCGTACGCCGGCATCTCGAAGCCGGCGACCCATGCCACGGTGTCGAGCGCCGCACCGACCGCCCACTGCAGATCGGGCACGAGCGCACGCAGGTCGGCGACGTCGGGAAGGCTGTAGAACCCGCCCACGCGCACGTTGATCGGATGGATCGCGCGCCCGCCCACGACCTCCATCAGCCGGTTGCCGATCTGCTTGAGCCGCAGGCCGCGCTCGACGACGTCGCGGTGGTCGCGCGCCATCGAGATGCCGCCGTCGTAGCCGAGGAAGTCGGGTGCGTGGAGCAGGTAGACGTGCAGCGCGTGGCTCTCGATCCACTCGCCGCAGTAGAGCAGCCGGCGCAGAGCGGCGAGCTGGCCGTCGACCGTCACACCGCAGATCTGCTCGATCGCCGTCACCGAGCTCATCTGGTACGCCACCGGGCAGATGCCGCAGATGCGCGCTGTGATGTCGGGCGGCTCCTGGTAGCCGCGGCCGCGGAGGAACGCCTCGAAGAAGCGCGGGGGCTCGTAGATGTCGAGCTCGACACCGACCACCTGGTCGCCGTCGATGCGCACGTGGATCGCGCCCTCGCCCTCGACGCGCGCGAGCGCAGCGACGTCGAGGACGCGGCCGGAGGTCTCCCGCACGGTCATGCGTCCACCGCCTCGTCCTCGGGCGCCGCGACGCCCCGGAACCCGGGCGCCTCGGTCGTGAAGGTGTGGAACAGCCGCGTCACGTCGGGGGCGGGTGTCGTCTGCCGCAGGCGCTGCACCAACGACGCCGCGTTGACCGTGTCGGCGGGGCCGAAGCAGCCGAAGCAGCCGCGACCGAACGACGGGCAGAGCGCGCCGCAGCCGCCGTGCGTCACCGGACCGAGGCACGGGGTCCCCTGCGCGACGAGCACGCAGGTCGTTCCGCGGCGCTTGCACTCGACGCAGACCGGCGAGGAGTCCAGACGCGGCGGCCTGCCGAGCAGGTACGACGACACCACGTGCAGCAGCTGGCCCTTGTCGACCGGGCAGCCGCGCAGCTCGATGTCGACCTCGACGTGCGAGGAGATCGGCGTCGACGTCGCGAGCGTCTTCAGGTACTCGGGGTGCGCGTAGACGGCCGACGCGTACTCCGTCACCTCGGCCGCGTTGCGCAGCGCCTGCACTCCGCCCGCGGTCGCGCAGGCGCCGATCGACACGAGCACCGTCGACTGCTCGCGCAGCTCGCGGATGCGCGCGGCGTCGTGCGCGGTCGTGATCGACCCCTCGACGATCGCGAGATCGTAGGGACCTGCGAGGTTCGGTCCTCCGGCTTCGAGGAAGTGCACGATGTCGACGGCGCCGGCGATGCCGAGCAGCTCGTCCTCGCAGTCGAGCAGGGTCAGCTGGCAGCCGTCGCACGACGCGAACTTCACGACCGCGACCCGGCGCTCGGAGGTGGTCACAGCTCACGCACCGTCAGGAGGGCATCGACGACGTCCCACGTGAGTACGGGGCCGTCGGTGCAGGCGAAGAAGGGGCCGACCTGGCAGTGCCCGCACGTCTTCACGGCGCACTGCATGTTGCGCTCGAGCGACACCTCGACCTGCGACGCCGGTACGCCTCGGTCGGTCACGTGCTGCGCGACCACGCGCATCATGACCTCGGGCCCGCACACCATGACGCGCGTGCGCTCGACGTCGAGGTCGAGCCCGACGAGCTCGCCGGTGACGACGCCGACGCTCCCCGTCCAGCCGGGCGAGGCACGGTCGACGATCGTGCGCACGACGATGTCGCGGTGGTGCCACCAGCCGTCGAGCTCGCCACGGAAGAGCAGCTCCTGCTCGGTGCGCGCACCGACCACGAGGACGACTCGGCCGAAGGCCGCGCGGTCGGCCAGCACCGCGTGCACGACGGGCCGCAGCGGCGCGAGCCCGATGCCGCCGGCGACGAGGACGAGGTCGTGGCCGCGCGCGCCGTCGACGTCCCAGCCCCGACCGTACGGACCGCGTACGCCGAGGACGTCTCCGGGCCGTGACGCGCACAGCGTCTTGGTGACGCCGGCGACGTCGCGGATCGTGTGCACGAGACGGCCGCCGCGCTCGAGCGCGCTGACCGAGATCGGCACCTCGCCGGCCCCCCAGGCCCAGAGCATCGTGAACTGGCCGGCTGCGGGCGCAGGCACGCGGTCGGCGACCGGCTCGAGGGTGAGCGTCACGGTCTCGCGGGTCTCGTGGACGACGTCGACGACCCGGTGGGGCACCGGCGTCATGGATCCGCGACGGACGAGCGGCTCGGCACGGTCAGCGGACATGGTCACGGTCCCTCCCGTACACGTCGAGCAGCCGCAGCCGCGTGGACTGGATGGTCTCCTCCATCTCCTGGGCGAACATGCGCACCAGCAGATAGCCGTCGGCAGGGTGCTCCTCGAGATAGGGCAGCAGGCAGTCGGCGTGCAGCTCGATCGCGCGCACCTGCTCCGCGGCGACGGCGTCGATCTGCCAGCGGTACGGCGGGAACAGCCAGGAGAACCCGATGACGTCGCCCGCATGCCGCGTCTCGAGGACCTGCAACCCCTGGTGCGGGACGTAGATGCCGACGTTGACGCGCCCGGTCCGCAGGGCGAAGAAGCCCGAGGCGTGCGTGCCCTCGACGCAGATCCGCTCGCCCGGCGCGAAGACGACGTTCCTCGCGCAGCCCGCGAGCCGCTCGCGCAGGTCGGCGGGGATGAGGCGGAAGAAGCGGTGGGCGGCCAGCTCGTCGGCCATCGACGACGTGATCACGTGCCCGCCTCCTCCGTCACCGCGCGGACCTCCTCGGTCACGTCGATGCCTGCGGGGCACCAGGCGATGCAGCGCCCGCACCCGACGCAGCCCGACGTGCCGAACTGGTCCCACCACGTCGAGAACTTGTGCGTCGCCCACTGCCGGTAGCGCGCGCTCGGCGACGGCCGCACCGCGCCGCCGTGCAGATAGCTGTGGCCGAGCTCGAAGCACGAGGCCCACACGCGCACCCGCTCGTCGACGCCCGCCAGCACGTCGGGCTCGTCGCGCACGTCGGTGCAGAAGCACGTGGGGCAGACCATCGTGCAGCTCCCGCACGACAGGCAGCGCGACGCGACGTCGTCCCACCGCGAGCTCTCCGCACCGGCGCGCAGGGCGGCCGGCGCCCGCTCGGCGTCGATGCCGCGCGTGATCCGTCGCGCCGCACCCGCGACCACGGCCTGCGCGGCCTCGTCGTCGCCGGCGTCGGGATCCGCTTCCGGCAGGTGCGCGACCACGGCGGCGCCGGCCGGCGTGCGCGGCTCGACGAGGAAGCGGTGGCGGCGCGGGTCGTCGGCCTCGAGCTCGGTCAGCGCGATGTCGGCACCGTCGCCGACACCGGGGCCGGTGCCCATCGACGGGCAGAAGCAGGTCGACGCCGGGGTGCCGCAGGCGACGCCGACGAGCAGCAGGTCCTTGCGACGCTCGGAGTAGACCGGGTCCGGGTGCGCGCCGTGCAGCAGCACGCGGTCCTGCACGTGCACCGCCGCGAGGTCGCAGCCCCGGATGCCCAGCAGCGCACGACGTCCGACGTCCTCGATCGCCTCCTCGACGATCGGGGCACCGCGGATCACGCGGGCCCGCCAGAGCACCGAGCGCGCCGGGAAGAGGTACCGCTTCCAGGTCCCCGCTGGGGCGGCGTACCCGAAGAAGGCGTCGTCGTCGCGGCGGACCAGGCGATAGCTGCCGGCGTCCTGCTCGTCGCCCCAGCCCCTCGGGAGGTCGGCGGCGCTGCGCAGCGGACCGATGCCGATGACGCCGTCGCGGAGGGTGGGCCCGAGCACCGGCCAGCCCTCGGCGCGGAGCGCGTCGAACAGGAGGTCGAGCCGGGCGGCGGGGAGAACCGTTCGGTCCAGGGCGATCGTCGTCGTCGACGTCACCCCACCAGCGTCCTCCACCGGCCGAGGGCGTTGCCACCGCTGCAGCGTCCGCGGGTGACCGCCCGCGGGGTCAGACGCGGACGCGCAGCCGCTGCGAGCGCAGCGCCAGGACGAGCGCCCAGATCCAGCCGACGATCGTCCAGCCGAGGAGCAGGTTGATCCAGAAGACCGACCAGTGCCGGACGTCGCGGACCGCGGCCACCGCCCAGGGCGCCATGTAGCCGGCGGTCACGATCGCGACGACGATCGCCACGATCTTGGTGACCGTCCACGAATGGTCGATGTTCTGCACACGCACGTCGCCGCTCATGCCTCGAGCCTAGTTCGCGCGGCGTCAGCTGTCGGCGAGGACCTCGGCGATCGTCCGGCGTGCTCCGTCGGCCAGCGCACGGCTGCGGGCGCGGTAGTAGGGCAGCGCGACGAGCGCGGTGCTGAGCGCCCAGCCTCGGCCGCGCAACCAGGTGGCGTCGTCGTACGCCGCGGCCCGGCGGAACGCGTCGCGCTCGTCGGCGGTGAGGAGCGCCCAACCGGCTGCGGCATCGGTCGCCGGGTCGCCGATGCCGGAGGGTCCCCAGTCGATCACGCCGACGAGGCCGTCGTCGTTGACGATCAGGTTGCCCCACAGCAGGTCGCCGTGGAACCACACGCCCTCGCCGTCGTACGCCGGTGCGCCGAGCGACTCCTCCCACGCGCCGCGCAGCGACGGCGCGTGCAGCTCGTCGGCGACCGCGTCGATCGCCTCGCGGGTGAGCTCGTCGCGCTCGACGAGCGGCACCCCGCGCGAGACCTCGACACCCGCGCGCGGACCTCCGTCGACCGGGATTCCGTGCAGCGCACGGCAGAACCGCCCGAGCGGCTCCGCCAGGGCCGCCCGATCGTGCGGATCCCGCCGGTCCGGCGTACGACCGGCGATCCAGCGGCAGACCGACCAGCGCCACGGGTAGCCGAGGTCCGGATCGCCGGCCGCCACCTGCAGAGGGAGCGCCACGTCGACGTACGGCGCGATCACCGGGAGCCAGCGCGCGTCGCGCTCGACCTGGTCGATCGCCCAGTCGACGCGCGGCACGCGCACGACGAGATCGTCGCCGAGCCGGAACAGGTGGTGGTCGGTACCGGTGGCCGCGAGCTCGCGCAGCGGCAGCGACGACCAGTGCGGCATCGCCCGGTCGACCATCCGTCGCACGAGATCGACGTCGACGTCCGGCTCGTCGTCGTGCAGCCCCATGTCAGACGCGGGCGGCGACGTCGACGACCGACGTGATCGCCTGCGGGCCCAGGCCGCAGCAGCCGCCGACGAGCGAGACTCCGGCGTCGAACCATGACGCGACCGCCGCCTCGGGCAGCACGTCGCTGCCGTCGCCGAGCCACACCGAGCGCACGCCGTCCCAGACGCGGCCGGCGTTGGGGTAGACGACGATCGGCAGCGTCGGTGCGGTGGAACGGATGCGCGACACGAGCCCGGCGACGTGCTCGGGCTTGGTGCAGTTCACGCCGATCGCCGCCAGCCCGGCCTCGGAGACCAGCTCGGCGGCCTCCTCGATCGGCTGGCCGGCGCAGGTGGTCTCGGCGTCGGCGCACGAGAACGACATCCAGGCCGGCACGTCGAAGTCGCGCAGCGCCTCGAGGATCGCGCGCGACTCGTCGAGGTCGGGGATCGTCTCGATGGCCAGCAGGTCCGGGCGCGCGGCCACGAGCACGTCGAGGCGCTCGCGATGGAAGTCGAGCAGCTTCTCGAAGTCGACGCCGTAACGGCCGCGGTACTCCGAACCGTCGTGCAGCGTCGCGCCGTACGGCCCGACCGATGCCGCGACCAGCATCGGATGGTGCACGCCCTCACCCGCCGCCACCGCGCGCGCCTCGCGCACGAGCTGCACCGACAGGGTGAGCAGGCGGTCGGCGTCGGCCGCGGTGAGACCGGCTCGCACGAACCCCGAGCGCGACGCCTGGTAGGACGCCGAGATCCCCACGGTCGCACCGGTGAGGAAGTACGTCGTGTGCACGTCGCGGATCGCGGCCGGATCGTCGCGCAGGAGCCGCGCCGACCACAGGTCGCCCGACAGGTCGTGCCCGCGCGCCCCGAGCTCGGACGCCAGCCCGCCGTCGATCGCCGCCGGCCCACGGCGCAGGAGTTCCTGCAGCGTGCGCGTCGAGGTCATGCGTTCACCGTAACGCGCGGGCACCGTCGATCCGCTCGGGCGGTCCAGCCGCCGATCCCCGCAGCGGCACCGCAGCGTCAGAGCCGGGACGCTGACCGACGGGCGACCGCGGTCGGCTCGGCCCTGACCGTCGCCTTGTCGAGACCGGTGACGCCCTGTGTCATTGTGCGGAGGTGGACTCTGACTCCCCGACGGCTCCCGACGATGGTGGCCCCTCGGCGACCGATGCGAAGGCTCGGACGCGGCTGTACCAGGGTGGCGTGCTCACGCTGGAGGACTTCCCGGTCGAGGACATCTCCGACCACCTGGCAACAGCCGATGCCGTGGTCTGGGTCGATCTGTGCGCCCCGGACCCCGACGATCTCGCCCACGTCGCCGTGGAGCTGGGCCTGCACCGCCTCGCTGTCGCCGACGCCACCGACCTGCGTCAGCGGCCCAAGCTCGATCACTACGCCAGCCACGAGTTCCTGAACATGTACGCCGTCGACCTCGATCACCGGGACGGCCACCTCCGGCTCAGCGAGCTGTCCGCGTTCATCACCCGCAACGCGCTGATCACGATTCGCAAGAGCCCGGACTTCGACATCGAGCAGGTCGTCGCTCGATGGGACGACCTGTCCGACCTCGCCGAGCACGGAGTCGGCTTCCTGCTCTACGGCCTGATCGACCACGTCGTCGACGGGCACTTCGCCGCGGTCCAGGACCTCGACGAGGAGATCGAGGCCCTGGAGGATCTCCTCTTCGACCAGCGCACCGGTGACGAGGAGCTGCAGCGTCGCAGCTTCGCGCTGCGCAAGAGCCTGGTCACCCTGCGACGCGTCGTGCTCCCGATGCGCGAAGTCGTCAACAGCCTGCTGCGCCGCGACCTGGACGTCGTCACCGACGACATGGCCCCGTACTTCCAGGACGTCTACGACCACGTCCTGCGCGCGACGGAGTGGACCGAGTCCCTCCGCGACCTGGTCACCACCATCCTGGAGACCAACATCACCCTGCAGGGCAACCGGCTCAACGTCATCACCAAGAAGGTCACGAGCTGGGCGGCCATCATCGCCGTACCCACCGCCATCACCGGCTGGTACGGGCAGAACCTGCCCTACCCCGGCTTCGCGAGCACGAGCGGGCTCATCACCTCCTTCCTCCTCATCTCCGTCATCTCGGTCGGCCTCTACATCACCTTCAAGCGCAAGGACTGGCTGTAGCGGGCAGGTGGCGGCCGCGGGCACGGCGTCCGAGCGCGTTCCCCGGAGAAGGGTCACGGCGCTTCCTGGGCACGAGGCGAGGCGCACCGACATGCGTCCGGTCGTCAGAACGGTGGCGTGCCGGGTCCGTTGCACTCGCTCGCATCGACGTCGCCGGTGTTGCGCGGTGGGTCGAGGAACGGTTCCGCATCGGAACGTCGCATGACCGGGATGGGCGTGGTTGTCCGGGCTCAGGAGATGTCGGGGCGCAGGGTCTGCAGGTGCTGGGCGCGGGCGCGGACGAAGAGGTCGTCGGGCGGGCCCTCCTCGAAGACCGGTGCGACGTCCCATCGGGTCAGCAGCACGACGGACTCGGGCGTGCCCTCGTGCACGAGGATCTCCGCGGCCATGCAGCCCGGCGTGAACAGCGCGCGCTTCACCAGGTCGCGCCGCACCCACTCCACGGCGTCGTCGTACTTGCCGGGGACGACGGTCGCCTCCCACAGGCGCACGATCATCGGCTCGCTCCTCGCGTCACGCCGTCACCTCGGTGACCGGCATCGACGAGTCTGCCGGGAGGTCGAGCGAACCCGGCGACCGCCCCCGGGTCACGAGCTCGGCGCCGAGCGCGGCCACCATCGCGCCGTTGTCGGTGCACAGCGCCGGACGTGGGATCCGAAGCTCCACACCCGCGGCGTCGCACCGCTCCTGCGCGAGCGCCCGGAGCCGGGAGTTCGCCGCGACGCCGCCGCCGATCACCAGGTGCTCCACGCCGTTCTCACGGCAGGCGAGCAGCGCCTTGCGGGTCAGCACGTCGACCACGGCCTCCTGGAACGATGCCGCGACGTCGGCCACCGGCACCGCCTCGCCGGCCGCCTCGCGCGCCTCGACCCAGCGGGCCACGGCGGTCTTCAGACCGCTGAAGGAGAAGTCGTAACGGTGCCTCTCGAGGTCGCGGCCGCTGGTGAGCCCGCGCGGGAAGTCGATGACGATCTCGCCGTCTGCCGCCGCGCGATCGACGTGGGGTCCACCGGGGAACGGCAGGCCCAGCACGCGCGCCACCTTGTCGAAGGCCTCGCCCGCAGCGTCGTCGATCGTGGCGCCGAGCGGACGCACGTCGTTCGTCACGTCCGGCACGAGCAGCAGCGACGAGTGGCCGCCGCTGACGAGCAGCGCCATGGTCGGCTCGGGCAGCCGACCGTGCTGCAGCTGGTCGACCGCGACGTGCGCGGCCAGATGGTTGACGCCGTAGATCGGTACGCCGAGCGACAGCGCGAGCGCCTTCGCCGCAGCAACACCGACGAGCAGCGCACCGGCGAGGCCGGGTCCCGCCGTCACAGCGATCGCATCCACGTCGGCCAACCGCACCCCGGCGGAGGCGCAGGCCCGCTGCAGGGTCGGCACCATCGCGTCGAGATGGGCGCGGCTCGCGACCTCGGGCACCACACCGCCGAAGCGGGCATGCTCGTCGACGCTGCTCGCGAGCGACTCGCCGACGAGGGTCGTACCGCGGACGAGACCCACACCGGTCTCGTCGCAGGAGGTCTCGATGCCGAGCACGAGGGGCTCGTCGGTCATGACGCCTCCCCCACGAGACGCCGCCGGAGCACCACGGCGTGCAGACCAGGGCCGTAGTAGTCGCGCCGACGCCCCTGGCGCTCGAATCCCGTTGCCTCATAGAGCGCGAGGGCTGGCTGGTTGCTCTCGAGCACCTCGAGGAACAGCTGGGTCACGCCGCGATGGCGCGCCTCGTCGACGAGGGCATCGAGCAGCTCGCGGCCGAGCCCCCTGCGCTGAGAACGGGTCGCGACCGCGATCGTCGCGACGTCGCCGTCGGGCGGGACGGCGTAGAGCCCGACGTAGCCGTCGACACCGGCGTCGTCGTCGTGCACGGCGTACCAGCGGGTCTCGGGCACGTGCGCGAGCTCGCCCCACAGCTGCTCGGCGCTCCACGGGTCGTGCGGGAAGAGCTCGGCGTCGAGAGCGGCCACCGCCTCGATGTCCCACCAGCGCATCGGTCGCAGGCTCATGACGGCGTCACCCGCTTGCGGGTCGCGTTCTCGACCGCGTCGGGGCGGCGCAGGTAGAGCGGCGTCGTGCCGCCGAGCTCCTCGCCGGCGTGCAGCCGCGCGGCGGCGTACGACGCCAGCCACGCGGCCGAGACGTAGCCCGGCTCGCGCGCGTCGACGAAGACGTCGGGGTAGAGCCACGCGCCCTCCCCCACGACGGGTCCTGCAGCAACCATCGGGTCGATGTCGGCGGGGCGCACGACGTGCGGTCCCTCGATGCGTGCGCCGTCGGCGACGTAGGTCGCCAGGTAGACCTCCTTGCGCCGCGCGTCGGTGGCGACCGCGAACGACGTCGCCACCCGTCCCTCGCCGACGGCCTGCGCCGCGATCGCGTCGAGCGAGCACACGCCGTACGCCGGGATGCCCAGCGCCTCAGCCATCACCCGAGCCGTCACGAGGCCCACGCGCAGGCCGGTGAAGGGACCGGGCCCGGTGCCCGCGACGACCGCCGTGAGGTCGCGCGGGCTGACGCCGGCCGTGGCCAGCGCGCGCTCGATCACCGGCGCGAGCAGCTCGCCGTGCGCCTGCGCGCCGGGCTCGGTCGCCTCGGCCAGCAGCACGTCGCCGTCATGCACCGCGGCCGTGACGGCCGACGACGACGTGTCGATCGCCAGCAGCCTCACGACGCCACCGCCGCGAGGTCGACCTCGGACCATCGCGCGCCGATCCCCCGCAGGGACACGGTCCGCGGCTCGTCGCCGTCGTCGACGACCACGCCGCCCACCGGCCGCTCGATGACGAGGTCGAGCCGGTCCTCGGAGAGGCCCTCGACCTTGTCCTCGCCCCACTCGACGACCGTCACCGACGCTGTGAGCGACGCATCGAGGTCGAGGTCGTCGACCTCGTCGAGCGAGCCGAGCCGGTAGGCGTCGACGTGCACCAGCGCCGGCCCGCTCGACAACGGCGGGTGCACGCGCGCGATGACGAACGTGGGCGAGGTGATCGCGCCGCGCACGCCGAGCCCCTCGCCGATCCCCTGCGTGAGCGTCGTCTTCCCGGCGCCGAGGCCGCCGGAGAGCACGACCAGGTCGCCCGCCCGCAGCACAGCCGCGAGGCGGCGCCCCAGCGCGTGCATGTCGTCGCGCGTGGGCACCGCGACCGACGTCACGCGGGCTCCTGCGCCTCGGCGCGGAGGTTGGCCCGAACCCGTCCGACGAGCTCGCGCAGGTGCTGGTTGACCTCTGGGTACTTCTCGAGCATCACCATGTGCCCGCTGTCGGGGATGACGACGAGCTCCGCGCCGGGCACGTGACGCACGATCTCGTCGCTGTGCTCCGCCGGCGTGAGCCGGTCGTCGTCTCCGACGATCACGAGCGTGTCGACGCGCCCGATCGCGGCCAGCGCCTCGACCTTGTCGTGCGCCTCGAGCGTGGGCAGGAACTCCGCGACCACGTCGATCGGCGTGGCCGACAGCATCCGGTGCACGAAGCCCGTCAGCGACGGAGGCACGTTGGAGCCGAAGGAGTAGATCTTCGTGAGCAGGTAGGCGATGTCGCTGCCAGCCTTGCGGCCGCGCTCGACGAGCTCCTTGCGCTGCGCGAGGGCGCCGGCGATCGCCGGCGCGCGCCCGTGGAACAGGCGAGCGAGCGGCGCAGGGAGTCCGAGCGGTACGTCGGCGAGCCCGCCGGACGTCGTCGCGACGAGCGCCACGCCGCGCACCCGGTCGCCGAACACGTCCGCGTTCTGGGCGGCGTACGACATCACGGTCATGCCGCCCATCGAGTGACCGACGAGCACGAGAGGACCGGTGGGCGCGGTGGCCGCGATCACCGCGGCGAGGTCGCGGCCGAGCTGGTCGATCGTCGCGTTCTCCGGAGCGCCGCGGCCGCTGCGGCCGTGGCTGCGCTGGTCCCAGAACACGAGGCGGCCCAGGGCGCGCAGGTCCCGCCGCTGGTAGTGCCACGAGTCCTCTTCGAGCGCGTAGCCGTGGCTGAAGATGATGGTGAGCCCGTCGCCCGCACGGTCGGCGACCGAGCCCTCCGGCGGGTCCTCGACCTCGACGTGCAGGCTCACGCCGTCGTCGGCCGTCACGGGTACGACGCGTCCGCGCAGCTGGCCGAAAGGCTCGTCGCGCTCGGTGTCGGGTCGCAGCGCGCGACGTACCAGGACGCGCTCGGTCGCGACGCCCAGCGCAGCGCCGACGGCGGCGGCCGCACCGAGCGCGCCGACGACGCCGGCGATCCGTCCTGGATTGCCGGCAGCACGCGAGAAGTCGCTCACCGGTCACCTCCCAGGACGACCCGGGGCACGCGCGGCCCGATGCGGGTGACGATCTCGTACCCGATCGTCCCGCAGACGACGGCCCAGTCGTCGGCCGACGGGCCGTCTGCGCCGAAGATCACCACCTCGTCGCCCACCTGCGCATCGTCGTCCCCGAGGTCGACCACCACCTGGTCCATGCAGACGCGCCCGGCCACCGTGCGCACAGCACCGGCTGCCAGCACCGGTCCGGCGTTCTTCGCGGCGCGCGGCAGGCCGTCGGCGTACCCCACGGGCACGAGGCCCAGCGTGGTCGCGCGGTCCGTCGTGTACTCCTGGCCGTACGACACGCCCGACCCCGCGGGCACCCGCTTCACCGACGCGAGCCGCGCGCGCAGCGACATCACGGGCCGCAGCCCGAGCTCGGCGGCCGAGGCGACGCCGGACGACAGCCCGTACATGTGGATCCCGACCCGCACCAGGTCGTGCCGCGCGCCCGGGACGGCGTGCGCGCCCGCAGAGTTCGCGAGGTGGCGCACCTCCGGCCGAAGTCCCGCGCCCTCGGCCACCGCCAGGGCCGCGTCGTACGCCGCGAGCTGGGCGGCCACCGACGGGTGCTCGGGCTCGTCGGCGCTCGCGAGGTGCGACCACACACCGGCGACGACCACAGTGCCCTCCGCCTCGGCCGCGACCGCGGCCGCGACGAGCGCGGGCCAGTCGTCGGACGTCGCACCGTTGCGCGAGAGACCCGTGTCGGCCTTGAGATGCACACGGGCACGGCGCCCGGTCGCGCGCGCGGCCTCGCGGACGACATCGAGCGACCACAGCGCGGAGATGCCGAGATCGACGTCGAGCGCCACACATTCCGCCCACGGCGAGCCCGGTACGCCGAGCCACGCGAGGATCCGACCCTCGACACCGGCGTCGCGCAGCGCCACCGCCTCCTGCAGCAGCGCGACGCCGAGCCACTCCGCACCCGCCGCGCGCGCGGCCAGCGCGCAGGGAACGAGCCCGTGGCCGTAGGCATCGGCCTTCACCACGGCCATCACCGGCACGCCCGCACGCTCGCGGCAGAGGGCGAGGTTGTGTCGCAGCGCGTCGAGGTCGATCGTCGCGACCGCACCACGGGCGAGCGCCTCCGGCGTCCAGCCGTCGGCGACGCGCGCAGCGGTGGTCGGCACGACGGTCACCTCACCAGTCTCTCGCACCCCGCCCGGAACGGTCAGTCAGCCCGCTGCGCGCCCCGCTGCGGGTAGAGCGGCCGCTGTCGGCGGTCCACGCCGCCCTCGGGCCCGGCTCGGGACGCAGCACCTCGGAGGAGCACCTTCGACGTTCCCCGAACATGATCATGTTCGGAGAACGACCTCGTGGTCCCCCGAACATGATCATGTTCGGGGGACTAGGAGCCGGGGCCGGTCCGGATGCGGGCGATGGCGGTCGGGAGGGCGTGCGCCACGTCGAGGGCGGTCACGGTCCGTCCCTCGCCGGCGGCCTCGACGCCGGCCCGGCCGTGCACGTGGGCCGCGACCGCCGCGATGCGCGCGACGTCGTTCTCGTCGAGACGTCGCCCCGCGGCCTGGGCGCGCGCCTCGTGGTGGGCGATCAACGATCCGAGCAGTCCGGCCAGCACGTCGCCGGACCCGGCGGTCGCGAGCTCCGCCGGTGCCGCGAGGGCGACGTACGACGGACCGCTCGGCGGGGCGACGATGGTCGACGACCCCTTGAGCAGCACGACGCAGCGCAGCTCGCGGGCCAGCCCCCGCGCCGCGCGGACCCGTTCGGGGCCGATGGCTGCACGGGCGAGCCGGTCGAACTCGCCGTCGTGCGGCGTGACGAGGGTCGGCGCGCTGCGCGCCTCGACCTCCTCCTGGATCTCGGCGTCGATCGCGAGGAGCGACAACGCGTCGGCGTCGAGCACGACCGGCACGTGGACCGCGACGGCGTCGAGCACGGCCTGCTTGCCGTCCTGGTCGGTGCCGCGGCCGGATCCCACCACCCAGGCCTGCACCCGCCCGGCGTCGCCGACCGGACCCGGGTCCGCCACGACGTCGGGCCACGCCTGCACCACCTCGCGGTACGCCGGTCCGCTGAACCGCACGTAGCCCGCGAGCCCGTGCCGCGCACCGCCGGTCGAGAGGACGCCCGCACCGGGGTACGTCGCGGAGCCGGTGCTGAGGCCGACGACGCCGCGCGAGTACTTGTCGTCGCGCGGTCCCGGCCGCTCGAGCACCTCGCGGGCGAGCGCGTCGCCGACGAGCACGAGCGCCTCGTCGTCGGCGACGTCGGCGAGGTCGAGGCCGATGTCGACGACCTCGAGGTCGCCCGACAGGACCGCGCCGTCGCCCACGAGCAGCCCCGGCTTCAGGACGCCGAGGACCACCGTCCGGTCGGCGTCGATCGCGCGCGACGGGTCCAGCGCCTCGCCGATGTCGGCGTCGACCCCGCTGGGCAGGTCGACGGCGAGCACCAGGGCGTCGGTCTCGCGCGCGACCAGAGCGAGCGTCGCCGAAGGTTCGCGCAGGGCCCCGCGCCCCCCGATGCCGAGGATGCCGTCGACCACCAGATCGGCTGCTGCGACGAGCTCCGCGGCCGCGAGCAGGTCCGCGACCTCGTCGACCCCTGCGCCGTCCCGCGGCTCCTCGTCGTCGGCTTCGACCAGCCGCAGCCGCGGCTCCCCGGGCACCTGCGCCGGCGGGAGCTGGACCACGTGGCACCGACCGCCCGCGCGACGCAGCGCGGCAGCCCCATCTACGTGGTGCTTGTCCGCCACCAGCAGCGCATCGACGCGCGCCCCGCGCTTCGCCAGACGTGCACCGGCGTACAGCGCGTCGCCGCCGTTGTCGCCGCTGCCGACCAGCAGCACCACGCGCGACCCGGTCACCCGTCCCGACGTCGCGCGCAGCATCGATCCGGCCGACACCGCGATCGCCGCGGCGGCCCGTTGCATCAGCGTGCCTTCGGGCAGCTGCGCCATCGCGGTCGCCTCGAGCCGGCGCACGACGTCGACGTGCACCGCCACCGATGCCGGAGTACGGCTGACGCCGCCGGCGCTCACGGGTGCTCCCCGCGCAGCGACTCCGCGATCACGTAGGCGACCGCGACGTCGTGGTCGTGGGTGAGGCTCAGGTGCCAGCGGTCGACACCCTGGTCGAGCGCCTGCCCCGCCACCGTCCCGTGCATCCGCAGCCACGGCCGGCCGTCGCTGTCACCGACGACCTCGCAGTCGTGCCACGCCATCCCGAGCGGAGCGCCGAGCGCCTTCGCGACCGCCTCCTTCGCAGCGAAGCGCGCCGCGAGCGATGTCGGCGTACGCGGCCGCCCGTCCTCCGTCACCCGCTCCCCTGCGGTGAACAGCCGCTCCACCATCGCCGGGGTGCGCTCCAGCGACTGCGCGAACCGGGGCACGCTCACGACGTCGACGCCGATCCCGATGATCACAGGCCCACCCTCCCACCGACCGACCGTAGTAGCGCTCTCGCCGCCTCGCGTCCCCAACGCATGCCGAGAGACGTGGTTCAGCAGCAGAACGGCACGCACGGCGGCGGCTCGACCCGCAGGATGGCGGCATGGACGTGCCCACCCTGGTCACCGCGCGGCTGCGGCTGCGGCCGCTCTCGGACGACGACGCCGCGACCCTGCGCGCCATCGTGCGGTCCCCTGCCGTCGCCCGCTGGTGGCACGGGCCCGACGACACCTTCCCGTGGGACTTCGACGCCGACACGACGCGCTGGGTGGTCGAGCTCGCGCACGCGCCCGAGGTCGGGCCCGACGGCGCTGTCGTCGGGATGGTCCAGGCCTACGAGGGCGAGGACCCCGACTACGACGAGTGCGGCATCGACCTGTTCCTCGCTGCATCCGTGCACCGCCGCGGCATCGGCCGCGAGGTCGTCGAGACCGTGCGCGACTGGCTCGTCGACGTGCGCGGCCACCACCTCGTGCAGATCGACCCGTCGGCGAGCAACGACGCCGCCATCGCCTGCTACCGCTCGGCCGGCTTCCGCCCCGTCGGCATCCTCCACGGCCGCGAGCGCAACACCACCGGCGACGGCTGGCACGACACCCTGCTCATGTCCTACTGCAGCTGGTGGTGAAGGCCGTGGTGCTGACTACTCGACGGTGACGGACTTGGCGAGGTTGCGGGGCTGGTCGACGTCGAGACCCTTCGCCGTCGCCATGGCCTCGGCGAACACCTGCAGGGGCACGGTGGCGACCAGCGGCTGCAGCAGGGTCGGGGCCGCGGGGATCCGCACGAGGTGGTCGGCGTACTGCGCGGCCACGTCGTCGCCCTCCTCGGCGATGACGATGGTGCGGGCGCCGCGGGCGCGCACCTCCTGGATGTTCGACACGATCTTCTCGTGCAGGATGCTGCGCCCGCTCGGCGGCGGCACGATGCAGATCACCGGTACGCCGTCCTCGAGCAGCGCGATCGGACCGTGCTTGAGCTCGCCGGCGGCGAAGCCCTCGGCGTGCATGTAGGCGAGCTCCTTGAGCTTGAGCGCGCCCTCGAGCGCCACCGGGTAGCCGACGTGGCGACCGATGAACAGCACCGACTTCGCGTCCTTGAGCTCCTGCGCGAGCGCCTTGACCTCCTCGGTCGTGTCGAGCACGAGGTCGATCTTCTGCGGCATGTCGTTCAGGTCGCGCACCACGGCCTGGATCTCGTCGCCGAACTTGTTGCCGCGCACCTGCGCGACGTAGAGGGCGACGAGGTAGGTCGCCACGATCTGGGTGAGGAACGCCTTCGTCGACGCGACCGCGACCTCCGGTCCTGCGTGGGTGTAGAGGACGGCGTCGCTCTCGCGCGGGATGGTCGAGCCCTGCGTGTTGCAGATCGCGAGGACCTTCGCGCCCTGCTCGCGGGCGTAGCGCAGCGCCATCAGGGTGTCCATGGTCTCGCCGCTCTGCGAGATCGCGACGACGAGCGTGCGGTGGCCGACGACGGGGTCGCGGTAGCGGAACTCGCTCGCGAGCTCGACCTCGCACGTCACGCGGGTCCAGTGCTCGAGGGCGTACTTCGCCACCAGGCCCGCGTGGTACGCCGTACCGCAGGCGATCACGACGACCTTGTCGATGGAGCGGAGATCGTTCTCGGTCAGCCGCATCTCGTCGAGGTGCAGCCGGCCGTTGGCGTCGACCCGGCCGAGGAGCGTGTCGGACACGGCCTTGGGCTGCTCGTAGATCTCCTTGGCCATGAACGTGTCGTAGCCGCCCTTCTCGGCGGCGCTCGCGTCCCAGGTGACCTCGTAGTCGTTCACCTCGGCGGGGCTGCCGTCGAAGTCGGTGACGACGATCGAGTCGCGTCGCAGCTCGACGACCTGGTCCTGGCCGAGCTCGGTCGCGAGGCGGGTGTGCGCGACGAAGGCGGCGACGTCGGACGCGAGGAAGTTCTCGCCGTCGCCGCGACCCACGACGAGCGGGCTGTTGCGACGCGCCCCGACGACGACGTCGGGGATGTCGGAGTGCACGGCCACGAGCGTGAACGCGCCGGAGAGCCTGCGGCACACGACGCGCATCGCCTCGGCGAGATCCATGCCTACCGTCGGGAGGACGGCGGCGAGCAGGTGCGCCACGACCTCCGTGTCGGTCTCGCTCGACAGCGTGACTCCGTTGGCGGTGAGCTCGGCGCGCAGCTCGGCGAAGTTCTCGATGATCCCGTTGTGGATGACGGCGACCTTGCCGTCCTCGCTCACGTGCGGATGCGCGTTGGCGTCGGTGGGGCCGCCGTGCGTGGCCCAGCGGGTGTGCCCGATGCCGATCGTCGACTGGGGCAGCGGGTCGCTGCCGAGGAGCGTCTCGA
>DASSQW010000059.1:0-4456 GCA_035702165.1 Candidatus Nanopelagicales bacterium | reverse complement strand
CCGTGGCGCTGGGCGAGTCCTTGGGCGGTGGGCAGGTCCATGACGACGGTGAGGGTGGTCTGGACCTGCTCGCGGTCCCAGCACAGGCTGCCGTCCTGCTGCACCGTCCCGAGCACCAGCGCCGCGAACGCGTCGGCGCGGCAGGCATCCGCCCGGGCGTCGTCGTCACCGGCGCGCACCGCCTGCGCCCCGCCGGCCGCGAGCTGCCGGGATCGGCCCGCGGCGCGGACCTGGGCGTGCATCGCGGAGATGGTGGGCCAGTCCGACACGATGCCGAGGTAGCCCATCCCGTCGGGCAGCGGGTGGCACGAGACGTACCGGTCCGCCCTGGCGGCCTCGAACCGCTCGGTCTCCTGGGCGGCGTCGAGGTCGGCGACGGCCTTGGTGACCTCGCGGCGGAACTGCGTCGGGGTCTTCTTCTTCGCCTTCGGGAGCAGCCGGTCCTGCAGCTTGGACAGGACCTCGCGGTCGGTGACGTTCACCGTCCCGGAGATCAGCACCCGGCAGTGCCACTCCGACACCTCGCCGGCGGCCAGCGCCGCCAGGAACTCCGGGAACTGCACGTGCAGCCCCCGCGCGGTCGCGATGGCCGACGCCGCCGCGCCCTCCCCGACCCGGCGCAGCTGCGCCACCTCCATCGCGACGTACCGGTCGCGCTGGGAGTCGCTGCCATCCGTGCCCGCGCACGCGACGGTGGCGCGGACCTTCAACGCCGCCGCGAACGCCTCCACCGCCTCCGCGCGGCGCAGGTAGTCCAGCCGGCCCGCCCGGTCCAACGACGCCGGGTCGAGCGACTCCAGCAGCATCAGATCCACACCGCACACCGGCCCGCGCATCGCCAGCAGGTCCTCGTCGCGAAAGCCCGGGTCGTCGAAGGACTGCGGCGCGGTCGGATCCCCACCGAGCTCGGCGTGCTCCGCGGCCGCGAAACCCGCCTCCAGCTCGGCATCCGTGAACGGCACGAACCACTCCTCGTCCTCGCCGTACGGCGAGGTCATCGGGGTGGCTGTCATGGCTCGATCCTAGAACGTGTGTTCGAATCGTGTCAAGAGGTCTCGACCGCGATTTCCGTTGCGCTGCAACTACTCTGAGCGCTTCCAACCTCCGCGCAGGGCGACCGGTGCGACGAGTCGACGTCGACCCCGACCCCCGGACCGGGTCGTCGCGCCAGGCGCGATTCGGACGTCGTTCAGCGCTGGGCTAGGATTCCCGGGCTGTCCTCGGACGGCATCGGCCAGGTAGCTCAGTTGGTACGAGCGTCCGACTGAAAATCGGAAGGTCGGCGGTTCGACCCCGCCCCTGGCCACCACGTTCGGCCCGATCGACGCCTCGTCGGTCAGGACGGATCTGCGGGCAGACAGACAGCCGCGACGGCCGCGCGGACATCGCCCTGCGCCGCTCGGACCGCGGCGACGGCGTCGGCTGCGGGAGCTCCGGTGAGCAGCAGCACGAGGGCGGCTCGCGCGTCGCGTCCGGTCGCGACCAGCGCCTCGTCGACCGCCTCGCGCGAGGATCCGGTCGCGTCCTGCAGGATCCGGCGCTGACGCTCGCGCAGCTTGGTGTTGTCGGGCCGCACCCCGACCATGAGGTTCCCGTACACGTGCCCCAGCCCGACCATCGTCAGCGTCGAGATCCGGTTCAGCACGAGCTTCTGCGCGGTGCCGGCTCGAAGCCGGGTGGAGCCGGCGACCACCTCGGGTCCGGTCTCGACCAGCACAGTCCGGTCGACCACCGCCTCGGCGGACGACGCCGGCGTGCTCACGACGACCGCGGTACGGGCGCCGAGCTGGGCGGCGCGCTGCAGCGCTGCGACGACGTACGGCGTGGAGCCGCTCGCCGTGACCCCGACGACGAGGTCCTCGGGCCGGATACCCACGGCCGTGACGTCGAGCGCGCCCGCCGCCTCGTCGTCCTCGAGCCCCTCCTGCGCGTCGGCGTACGCCGCCGTTCCTCCGGCCACGACCGCGATCACGAGGTCGGACGGCACACCGAAGGTCGGCCCCACCTCGGCGGCGTCGAGCGCCGCGATACGGCCCGCGGTGCCGGCACCGACATAGACGAGGCGCCCGCCGGCGCGCAGCGCCGCGACGGCGTCCGAGACGACGCCGGCGATCGCGTCCCCCGCAGCGGCGACCGCCGGAGCGATCTCGGCGTCGGCCGCGTCGAACGCCGCGAGCTGCCCCTGCACGTCGAGCAGGTCGAGGCCGCGCCACTCCTCGCGGGCGCGCTCGGTCTCCCGGTCGGTCACGGAGACGATCATGCCTGGCTCCGGTCGAAGACGGCTCGGCCCGCTACCCAGGTGCGCCGGACCCGCAGATCGTCGTCGAACCAGACCAGGTCCGCGCGCGTGCCGGCCGCGAGCCGGCCGAGGTCGGGGCGGCGCACGAGGTCCGCCGGCACCCGCGTGGCGGCGTCGAGCGCTGCCGCGATGTCGATCCCCTGGGCGACGACGTTGCGCACGCCCTCGTCCAGCGTCAGGACCGAGCCTGCGATCGTGCCGTCCGCACGACGCGGCAGCGTGCCGTCGTCGGACACCAGCAGATCGGCCCCGCCCAGCTCGTACCGGCCGGGAGGCATCCCCGCCGCCGCCACCGCGTCGGTCACCAGGACGGCGCGACCCGCGCACGCGCGCATGACCACGCGCACGATCGGCGCGGAGACGTGCTGGAGGTCGGGGATCAGTCCGACGACGAGACGGTCGTCGGCCATCCCCTGGCCGGCGACCCCCGGCTCCCGGTGGCCGAGCGGGCGCTGGGCGTTGAACAGGTGCGTGACCATCCCGGCACCCGCGTCGGCGGCGGCGGCGACCTGCGCACCGGTGGCATCGGTGTGCCCGATCGAGACCACGACGCCTGCGGCGACCAGGCGCTTGATCGCGTCGAGTGCGTGCTCCCGCTCCGGAGCCAGGGTGAGGATCACCAGCGCGTCCGAGCCCGCGGAGGCGAGCAGCACGTCCAGGGCCTCCGGCGACGGATCGCGCATCAGTGTCGCGTCGTGGGCGCCCCGGTAGAGCGGCGACAGGAACGGGCCCTCGACGTGAGCGCCGATCAGGCGAGCACCACCTTCGACCGGTCCGTCGGAGCGCCGGGAGCTCGCGCGGCTCAGGGCATCGGCGAGATCCTCGACCGGAGCGGTGATGAACGTGGCGACGTACGACGTGACCCCTGTGGCGGGGAGCGCGCGATCGACGGCGTCCCACTCCGCCGTGCCCGCAGACGCGAAGTCGACCCCCGCGAAGCCGTTGATCTGCACGTCGACCAGGCCCGGGGAGAGCAGTCCTGAGTCGAGCGCGACGTCGACGTCGGCGGGCACATGGTCGAGCACCTCGACGATCTGCCCTCCCTCGGCCACGACCGCCCCCGGTCCGGTGACGGCTCCGTCCACGAGGAGACGGGGTGCGGACACGACGGTCCGAGGCAGCGTGGCAGGCATCGGTCTCACCAGGTCTCGGTGACCTTGGAGAGGCCACGGGGTCGGTCGGGGTCGTAACCGCGGGCCACCGCGGAGCTCAGGGCCAGCTGCTGGAGCGGGATGACGTCGACGAGCGGCGCGAGGTCCTCGCGCAGCCCGTGCGCGAGGTCGAAGCCGACGGTCGCGAAGCCCAGCGACGCCGGACCGCCGAGGACGGTCAGGTCCGCTCCGCGCTCGTGCAGCCGCTCGAGCACCGGTCGCATCGCCGCCTCGCCCACGCCCGCCGGGACCACCGCCAGCACCGGGTGGTCGCTGTCGATCATCGCCAGCGGGCCGTGCAGGAGGTCGGCGCCGCTGAACGCGTGGGCGGCGACGTACGACGTCTCCATCAGCTTGAGCGCGCCCTCCAGAGCGGTCGGGAACGCGTAGCCGCGACCGGTGAGCACGATGCGGTCGGTGAAGCGGTAGCGCGCCGACAGCGCGTCGACCTCGTCGGTACGCGCGACGAGCGCCGCGGCCGCCGCCGGGACGCCGGCGGCACCTCCTGCGCCCTCGCCGAGGACGGACTGCACGACCAGCCAGAGGGTGAGCAGCTCCGCGGTGTAGGACTTCGTCGCCGCAACCGCCCGCTCCGTGCCGGCCATGACGTCGAGGTGCAGCTCCGCAGCGTTCGCCAGATCGGAGCCCCCGGCATTGGTGACGGCCAGCGTCAGCGCCCCGCACGCGCGCGCCACCGAGACCGTCTCCACGAGATCGGGGGAGCCGCCGCTCTGCGACACCGCGACGAGGAGGACGTCGCGCAGGTCGGGCCGTGCGCCGTACGCCGTCAGCGTCGACGGCGAGGCGAGGCCGGCGGGGAGTCCGAGACGCAGCTCGACGAGGTACTTCGCGTAGAGGGCCGCGTGGTCGCTCGTGCCCCGCGCTGCGAACAGCACGAAGCGAGGATGCCGCTCGCGCAGGACGCGCCCGACCCCGGCGGCAGCGGCGGCACCGTCGCGGAGGATGCGCTCGAAGACCTCGGGCTGCTCGGCGATCTCCGCCGCCA
>DASSQW010000058.1:0-7631 GCA_035702165.1 Candidatus Nanopelagicales bacterium | reverse complement strand
GCCCGCGCCCTCACCCTCTGACCGGGCGACGCCGCGCGCGGGGCGACACGAACCGGGGGCCGCATGGGTAGCCTCGCTGTCATCGGCCCGGTGCGGCCGGGGGGAGGCACGGACATGAGGGCACGGCGTACGACGACTCTCCTGGCGATCGGGGCGGCGCTGCTGCTCAGCGCGTGCGGCTCCGGGAGCGTCTCGCTCCCGACCGCGAAGCCGAGCGTCTCGCTGCCCTCGATCACGCGGACCCCGACCCCGACGCCCACGGAGACCGCCACTGCGACGCCCTCCGACACCGCCACCCCGACCTCGACGCCCAGCACCACCGCGTCCGCCAGCAGCACGCCGACGCCGACGCCCACCCCGACTCCGACTCCGACTCCGACTCCGACTCCGACTCCGACTCCGACGCCCACGCCTACCCCGACCCCGACGCCGACACCGACACCGACACCGACTCCCACGCCGACACCGACGACGCCCACACCCACGCCGACCACGTCGTCGCCGAGCGCGACGTCGACCCTCTCCCCGGGCACGCCCACCGTGACGCCGGAACCGGCGTCGTCGAGCACGCCGATCTGGCCGTGGCTGCTCATCGCGCTGGTGCTCGTCGGCGCGCTCGCGTGGTGGTTCGTCGCAGGCGGCAGGCGCCGCGCGTGGGACGCCGCGTTCGCGAAGAACACCGCGGAGGCGCGCTGGGCGGCCGACGTGCTCGCGCCGTCGGTCGTGAACCGCACCTTGCCGGCCGAGCAGGTCGCGACGCAGTGGCCCGACAGCAAGCGCCGCCTCGACGACCTGCAGGCCGCGCTCTACCAGCAGCAGGCCGACATCCCGAACCCGGAGCGTGCGCAGCGCCTCGGCGTCGTCACCGGGGCGGTCACCGCGCTGACCGAGGCGCTCACCCACGACGTCGCGCTGCGTACCGGCGGCACCGGCGGCACCGGCGCCACCGACGTCGAGCTGCTCGCATCCGAGCAGGCCGTGGGCCACGCCGCGACGACGCTGTCGGCCGCCGTCGCAGGAACCCCCACCCCCGGGTCGCACGCCGCGTCCTGAGGGCGCCGAGGCACGGCAGATCGCGTGGGGAGGTCAATGCGACCCTCCCGAGCTCCCCGTAGTTCTCCCCACATGATCGTGATGGGAGAACTACGAGACCGCCCGTGCCGCAACGGATCTCGGGGGGACGTCGGTGTGCGCGCTCGGCGACGGCGCGGCCGGGCCTACTCGGGGCGGTGGAGGACGACGGTGGTGAACGGCTGCACGGCGTCCCAGGGGGTGACGTGCTCGCGCCGCTCGGCGCGGATCACCGTCCACGCCCGCGCGTCGAGCGCGACGATGAGCGACTCGGCGTCGTACCGCGTGACGGGCAGGCCGCTGCAGGTGTCGGGGCCGTCGAGGGCGTACGTCGAGACGACGGCGTAGCCGCCGCGCCGCAGACCGGCGCGCAGTGCGAGCACGTACGCCGCGACGTCCTCGGGCTCGGTGAGGAAGTGGAACACCGCCCGGTCGAACCAGACGTCGACCGGCGGCTCGAGGATCGTCGTCGTGACGTCGCCGATCATCGCGCGCACGCCCTCGGCCTTCGGCCCGTACTCGAGCTGAACCCGCTCGACCGCGCGCTGGAGCGCCGTTGCGGAGACGTCGAGCAGCGTGATGTCGCGGTAGCCGCGGGAGAGGAGCGCGTCGACGAGGGTCGACGAGCCGGAGCCGACGTCGGCGATCCGCGCGCTGGTGGGTGCGCCGGTGCTCTCGACCAGGTCGACCCAGACGGCGTCGTGCGGCTGCCACCAGGAGACGTCGTCGACGTCCTTCCCGGCGTGCACCAGCTCCCAGTACGGCTCCGTCATGCGCCTATCGTCCCCGATCGTCCTGCGCCGGGCGCGCACCGGGTGCACGTGTCCTCGACGACGAACCGCGACGGCGGTGGGTCGAGGCGACCCGGATCGCGACAGCACCGGGCGGGCGCGCGAGGCGCGTCGTTCAGTCGCGGGCGACGACGGAGCCGGCTGCGAGGGCCTCGGCGCGGTCGGCGAGCTCCGCGCCGGTGATCCCCGGCCAGCCGTGCAGCAGCCGCACCCACTCCGCCGGGATCGCCGCCTCCCCGTGGAGCGAGCCGAGCAGCATGCCGGCGATCGCGGCGACCGTGTCGGTGTCGTGCCCGGCGCGGACGGCGTTCTCGAGCCCGCGGCGCAGCGGGGCGTCGGTGCCGCGCGCGAGGTGCACGCTGGCCCACGCCGCCTGGGCCGCGTGCACCACCCATCCGTTGCGCGGGAAGGCGGTCGGATGCTTCTGCTCCGCCTCGTCGAGCAGGCCGGCCCACCGCGCACGCGCGCCGGCCTCGAGGTGGGCGAGACCTCGGCGTACGTCGAGCTCCCCACTGACCACGGCGTGCCCCGCGGCGACGCACCAGAGCACGCACGCGGACGCGGCGTCGGGGTCGGGGTGGGTGAGGTCGCTGACGGCGCGCGCGGCCGCTGCGGTGGCGACGTCGTCGCCGAGGTGCGCCAGCGGGATCGGCGCGCTGCGCATGAGCGACCCGTTGCCGCCGGTGCGACCGGTGCGCGCATGCAGCTCGGCGGCAGCGGCGCGCAGCGACGCGGCCGTGACGGCCCCGGCCGTCGAGCCGTTGTAGAGCACCTGGCGGGTCTGCGCGCCGACGTCCGGAGCGGTCTCGTGCCAGGCGTACCAGCGCGCCGCGACGTGGTCGAGCTCGTCGAGCAGCGTCGTCCCATCGGCCGCGGCGCGCTCCGCGGCCTCCAGGATCGGGACGGCCATCGAGGTGTCGTCGGTCCACTCCCCCGGCTCCCAGCGGAAGGTGCCGCCGCCCTTCATCAGGACGGGGACGTCGTCGGCCAGCGGAGGCCCGAACTCGTAGCCGGCGCCGAGCGCGTCGCCCGCGGCGGTCGCGAGCAGGACGCCGCGGGCGCGGTCGCGCTGCAGGTCGGTCAGGTCCACGACGCAGATCCTGCCAACCCCCCGACCTCCACCACGATCTGCCCACCTCGTGGCCCTTTCCCGCGGCGTGTCCTGCCCTGTAAGGGCCACAAGGTGGGCAGGAAGGGGTGGTCCGGACAGGACGACGCCGCCGTCGCGAGGCGCGGATCCTGCGACGGCGGCGTCGGCTGTCGAGAGGGGGTTCGACAAGTGTCTCGAGTGGGGGGCTCGATGATCCTGCATCGGCACCCGCGGGCACCGGTCCCGAACCTGGTCACCCGTATGGCGTAGCGGACCGCTCGGGCCTGCGGTGATGCCGCTCGGTGGCCGCGGCCCGACGCCGGTCGGGGAACCGCCGACGGTGTGCGCGAAGCGGTGCGCCGCGGGTGATGATGGGCACATGACCCGGGGGCGCATCGCGGCAGCGGCGCTGGCGGCCTGCGCCCTCCTCGCCGCGTGCGGGTCGACCGCGACCAACGTCCCAACGCCGACCGCCTCCGTCTCGCCGTCGTCGTCGGTGTTCGTGCCCGACAGCGGCGACGGCACCGTCTCCGCCGACATCCACCTCCCGACGTCGGC
Organism: Candidatus Nanopelagicales bacterium; assembly: GCA_035702165.1. GTDB lineage: Bacteria > Actinomycetota > Actinomycetes > S36-B12 > CAIYMF01 > Longivirga. The sequence continues at coordinate 4,121 of DASSQW010000058.1, read as the reverse complement.
AGACAAGAGCCGGCCGGTGCCGCTGATCGTCACGATCCCCGGCGGCTCGTGGAAGCGGTCGGACCGCGCCTACCTCGAACCGCTCGCGAAGCAGCTGGCGAGCGTCGGCAACGTCGTCGTCAACGCGACGTACCGCGCGGGCGACATGGGCGCGCAGTTCCCCGTGCCGCTGCAGGACGTCCGCTGCGACGTCGGGTACGCCGCGGCGCAGGCAAAGGCTGCGGGCTACACGCCCGGTCCCGTGGTCCTCGTCGGCCACTCAGCCGGCGGTCACCTCGTCGCGCTCGCCGGCGTGTCGGGCGACGCCCTCGCCGCGCCGTGCGCCGATCCCGTGCCGCACATCGACGCGGTGGTCGGCCTCGCCGGCATCTACGACGCGCGCCACTTCACCGACCTCCTGACTCCCTTCTTCGGCGTACCCGTCGACGACGCCCCCGCGCTGTGGGACGCCGGCGACCCGCTGCACTACGTGCAGGCCGGCGCGGTCCCGAAGCCGTTGAGCGTGCTGCTCCTGCAGGGCTCCGACGACGCCGTCGTCCCGGTGACGCAGCCGCAGGTCTTCGAACAGGCGCTCCTGGCGCACGGCATCCCGGCGCAGCTCGACGTCCTCCCCGGCGTCGACCACATGGGCGTCGTCGACCCCGCCGTCGTCGCCGGCCGCATCGCGCTGTTCGTCCGCGGGCTCCAGTCGACGTACTCCGTGACCCCGTCGGGCTGAGCGTCCGCCGTGATCGCCTACGTGTGCCAGATGTGCGGGTACGAGGGCGTGGACCGCGACGAGGACGACCTCGACCGGGTGCTCTGCTCGCAGTGCGGCGAGCCCCCGACCGAGCGCCGGCGCGATCCGGAGGGGTGACCGGCCGCTCGACGGGCCTCTCTCCCATCCGGAACGATGGGGACGGCGCGACGCGCATCACAATGTGGTCTCGATGGTCCGCTCGGGGACGCGTGCGATGTCCGATTCGTCCCCCTCCCCGTGACAAGATCGTCGACCGTGCGCACAGGGGGACGTCGGACGGTCGCGATCGTGGTGACCGTCGCGCTGCTCCTGGGTCTCGGCTACCTCGTGGCCGACCAGCTGACCGCGGCGCTGCGGCTGTCGACGCAGCCCGTGACCGTCCCTGCCGAGACGCTGACCGCCGAGCCGCAGCGGGCGATCGCGACGTACGCCCCCGTCCGGACCGTGCTCGTCGACGCGCCGGCCAGCCCGCTCCTCGAGCTCGCGACGACGACGTACGCCGACGCCGTGGAGGCCCGGACCGGCGTCCGACCGGACATCCGCAGCCGGGTACCTGGCACCGGCACCGCGTTCGTCATGAGCGTCGACGTGTCGTCCGCCTCGGCCCTCCCGCCGCAGGGCTACCGCGTCAGCGCGCGCGGCCTGCGCATCGAAGCGCACGACGACGCCGGGGCGGCCGCCGGTCTGTTCCAGCTCGCCGACCGCTACCGCACCGGGCGCCCGCTCCCGCAGACCCCCGAGGTGGTGCAGCCGCGGCTCGGGCTGCGGATGCTCGACTCGGGAGCCATCGGGGTGCAGCCCGACGCCGAGGCCTGGCGCAAGGGCGACGACTACAGCCACAACAACCACGCGTTCGCCAACGCGATCCTCGCCGACGCTCCGTACGTCGACCAGGCGGCGCTCGCCACCGACGCCGCGGACTTCCGGGCCTTCGTCGACCACGGCGTGGCACAGGGCTACAACGCGTTGGCCATCAACGGGTTCCTGGAGTACCTCACGTTCTCGGGCGTGGGCGACGGCAACCAGGTCTACCCGCCCGGCGACCCGCACCGCGAGCGAGCGCTCGCCATGCGCCGGTCGTTCGGTCCCATGCTCGAGTACGCGCACACGATGGGTATGGAGCTGGTCCTCAAGACCGACATGCTCGCGCTGACCACGCCGCTCGAGCAGTACCTGCAGCGCACATCGGGCAGCGTCGACGCCGAGGACCCGCGGCTCTGGCAGGTCTACGAAGCAGGCCTCGACGAGCTGTTCACGACCATGCCGTACGTCGACGCGCTCATGGTCCGCATCGGCGAGGCCGGCTCGGTCTACGACGTACCGGGCTGGGACTACTACTCGCGTCTCGCGGTCACGACCGTGCCCGCCGTGCGCCGGATGCTCACCAGCTTCACGAAGGTCGCGGAGCAGCACCGCAAGGACATCGTGTTCCGCACGTGGAGCGTCGGTGTCGGCGACGTCGGCGACATGCACACGTCCCAGAAGTCCTACGCCGCGGTGCTCAAGGGCATCGACAGCCCGCGGCTCGTCGTGTCGACGAAGTACACGCTCGGCGACTTCTACAGCCACCTCCCGCTCAACGACACCCTCGACACCGGCGACCACCGCCGGCTCGTCGAGTTCCAAGGACGCCGCGAGTTCGAGGACTTCGGCGCGCTGCCGAACGACCTCTCCGTCCTGCACCGGGAGGCGCTGCAGCGCTTCCTCGCCGCGAACCCGAAGGTCGAGGGGGTCTGGCTCTGGACCCAGGACGGCGGCCCGTGGCGCGCGGGACCGATGACGCTCTACCTCAAGACCGGCTTCTGGCAGCTCTACGACCTCTCGGCCTACGCGATGGGACGGCTCGCCTGGGACCCGTCGACGGACCCCGCGCAGCTCACCGCCGACTGGGCGCGCCGCACCTTCTCCGACCACCCGGCCACGGTCGCAGCGATCTCCGGTGCGATGGCGCTCTCGCGCGAGGCCATCGGCAAGGGTCTCTACATCGGCCCCTACGCCGACCAGAAGGTGAAGGCCCTCGGGCTCGAGCCGCCGCCGATGATGTGGATCTTCGAGTGGGACATCGTCAGCGGGGACAGCGCCACGCTCGGCACGATCTACGACACGAGCAAGGACCAGCTGGCGCGTGCGCTGTCGGAGGCCGACGACGCGGTCGCGCTCGCGACGAGGATGCGCACGACGGTCGAGGCGACGGACCCCGCGACGTACCGAGACGCGTCGCTGCGCCAGCACCTCGTCGACACGCTCGCCTACGAGCAGAACCTCTTCGAGACGCTGCGCGCCTACCGCACCATGGCGCTGCGCCACGAGCAGTGGCTCGACACCGGCAGCGACGAGGCGAAGGACGCGTGGTCGGCCGCCGCCCAGCAGTACGTCGCCGCGCGCGACAGCCATCTCGCGCGGTACGCCGGCGACGTCGACCTCCCGGCGTACCAGTTCGCCGCGGCCGACCTGGGGATGCAGCGGGCCCAGCGCGACTCGACGATGGGCTTGCTCGCCGCCTGTCTCCTCGCGCTGCTCGTCGTGGCGCTGCTCCTGGGGACGACGCGCGGTCAACGGCTGCTGCGCGAGGGCACCCTCCCCGGGGTCGCCGCCTTGCGCGCGCTGTGGATCGGGGCGACGCGTCCGTGGCGCATCACCACCGCGCCCGCACCGGCTGGACGGCTGGACCGGGTGCTCGTGTGGCTGCTGCCGGCGCTGGCGATCGTGGTGTCGCGCCTGGGCTACACGTGGTTCGCGGCGCCGGCGCACCTCCTGGTCACGCTCGGCGCGTGGCTGCTCTTCGTCCTGGTCCTGCGCGTGGCCCTCCGCGGCCGCGACCCGTGGCTGCTGTGGGCTGCCGTCGGCGGCGCCGCGATCCTGCGCACCGCGATCCTGCTGGTGGCGCTGGTGTCGCACGGCCCGGGCGGCTACTGGTTCGCGTTCTGGACCCGTCCTGGCGCGCGCACCCTGTACGTCACGATCGCGTTCGCCGCGTTCGTGTGGGTGCTCGTCGTGGCCTGGATGGCGATGCGCGACGCCTATGGTGCGAGCCGTCGCGGCGCGTGGGGGCGGCTGCTCGTGGCGTGCGGCGTACCGCTGCTGCTGCTCGGCGGGCTCGTCGCGGCGATCGGCCTCGAGACCGCCCTCACCGCCTGGAACGACCAGATGGCGCTGCTGCCCTGGGGCCTGTCCCGCATCCTCGGCATCACCGTCTACCTCGGCATCCCGACCGAGCTGCCCGTCTACGTCGCGGCGCTCGGCGGTCTGCTCGCGATGCTCGGCACTGCGCTCTGGCTCAGGACGAGCACGCACGACAGGCCTCCCGCTCTGGAGGTGTGAGAGTCGTCGAAAGCCGACGCTCACACCTCCCGAGCGGGTGCTGTGTCAGGAGGACGACGCG
>DASSQW010000057.1:0-14831 GCA_035702165.1 Candidatus Nanopelagicales bacterium | reverse complement strand
ACTGGTGCTCGGCGTGGTGATCGGGCTCGTGTCGGCTCGCCCGGTGCTCTCGACGACGGTCGCTGCTGAGGCCGCCTAGGCGAGGGGTCCGTCGCGGACGGACCGGCGGAGGGCGTGGCCGGTGGCCGCGAACCGACCATCACCCGTCACGAGATGAAGGCCCGGTCCGAGGACCGGGCCTTCACACACGTACGCCGCGTAGGACTTGAACCTACAACCCGCGGATTAAGAGTCCGCTGCTCTGCCAGTTGAGCTAGCGGCGCGTAGCCCGGTCACTCTACAACGAGTGCCGCGGAGACGAGAAATCTCATCTCCGCGGCACTGCGTCGTGCGTCCTGCCGCTGAGGGGACAGCGGCGGTCGGCCTGTCGCGCTACCTGCTAGGCCGCTGCGCGCTCGAGCTCGAAGAGCTCGGTGCTACGGGGGCCGAAGGGGTCGGCCAGGTCCAGCAGGAGGGTCAGAGGCACTCCCTGTCGGAGCAGCTCCATCACGTCGTTGTCACGCTGCGACGCCAGTGTCGTCGTCGTCATCGTGGTCCACCTCCTCGCACTCACAGATGGGATGTCGGCGGTCCGGTCACAATCATGGTGAGCCGTACGGGTGTTCCTTCCCGGGCATTGCTCTCGACGTGGGCGTGTCGCTCTTTGTGAGCGCTCGACCACGGAACGCAATGGTCACGTCGAGAGTGACCGAGGAAGGTGCTCGTCGCCGGCCCGGATGATGGAGGGGATGACGGGGGTCTGCGACCGGATGTCCATCATGACGCGGTGGAGCGCGTGCGGGTTCTGCGGTCGGCGTGTCGTCGGCAAGGTTCGCCCATGTGCCGCAGCCGCTCTGGCTGTGTGCCGCATCACGTCGCCCTATCGGCGCAACACCTGGGGACGCTGCGTGCCGACGCCTCGTGAAGGCCGCTGGCGTACTGGCGAGTAGCTCTCCGAGCCTCAGCCGTGGAGCGTGGCGACCCAGTCCGCCGTGGTCACCACGGAGGCGAAGCCGTCGCCGAGGACTCCGAGCTCGACCCGGTGCACGAGCGCCGCAGGCAGGTCGTCGGCGACGTCGACGGTGCCGGTCGCGTCGGAGAGCACCGTGACGCCGAGCCCGAGGTGCGCGGCCTGGCGGGTGGTCGTGTCGACGCACATGTGCGTCATCCAGCCCACGATCGCGACGTGGTCGGTGTCGAGGCTGCCGAGCAGCTCCTCGAGCCCGGTGCCGGTGAACGAGCCCGGCAGCTGCTTGTCGACGACCGCCACGTGGGGGCGGCTCTCGATCTCGCCCACGAGCTCCCACTGCGGAGTGCCCTGCACGAACAGCCCGCCGCTCGGGTCGGGCTCGGTGTGGCGGACGAGCACGACCGGCACGCCGGCGGAGTTGGCCGCGTCGATGGCGGCGCCGATCCGCTCGAGCCCCTCCTCGACCGGCGGGTGCGCGATGGGCAGCGCACCGGTGACGTACTCGTTCTGGACGTCGATGACGATCAGCGCCTGGCTCATGGCGGTCACCCTCTCAGGACGGGGCGGCGGGGTCGATCAGGGGATGACGACGGCGTGCTCGGCCTTCCAGCCGAGCTCGACCGCGTCGCCGTCGGCCCAGCGGTCCTCGTTGCGCGCGCGGGCGAGGTTCTGCTCGAGCACCGTGATGCGTACGCCGGGAGCGACGTCGACGAGGTACTGCGTGGTGGCGCCGTGATAGACGGTCGCGACCACGGTGCCGCGGATGCGCACCATGCCGTCCTCGAAGTCGTCCATCCAGATCTTCTCCGGCCGCACGGCGATCGAGGCGGTGCGCGCCTCCGCGAGCTCGGTGTGCCCGGGCACCGGCACCCGGATCCCCGGCGCGATCTCCAGCGCCCTGTCGGCGTACGTGCCCGTCATCAGGTTGCTCGTGCCGATGAAGCCCGCGGCGAAGGCCGTGCGCGGGCGCTCGTAGACGTCCTCGGGAGTGCCGACCTGCTCGATGACGCCCTTGTTCATGATGGCCACGCGGTCGGAGAGGGTGAGCGCCTCGTCCTGGTCGTGGGTGACGAAGACGAAGGTGATGCCGATCTCGCGCTGGATGGTCTTGAGCTCGACCTGCATGGCCTGGCGCAGCTTGAGATCGAGCGCAGCGAGCGGCTCGTCGAGCAGCAGCACCTCGGGACGGTTCACGAGCGCGCGGGCGAGGGCGACACGCTGCTTCTGCCCTCCTGAGAGCTCGCGCGGGCGCGCGGACGCCTTCTCGGTCAGCTGCACGAGCTCGAGCGCCTCGCCGACCATCCGCGTCGTGTCGGCCTTGGGCAGGCCCTTGCGCCGCAGGCCGAAGCCGACGTTGCCGGTGACGTCGAGGTGCTCGAAGAGGGCGTAGCTCTGGAAGACCGTGTTGACGTTGCGCTTGTGCGGAGGCACCGACGTGACGTCGTCGCCGCCGAGCAGGATCGAGCCCTCGGTCGCGTCGCTGAACCCGGCGATCATGCGCAGCGTCGTCGTCTTGCCGCAGCCGGACGGGCCGAGCAGGGAGAAGAACTCCCCCCTGCGGATGTCGAGGTCGAGGTGATCGACCACCGTCTGGTCGCCGAAGCGCTTGGTCAGCCCGACGAGCCGGATGGCGGTGTCGTCGGTGCGCGTGGCGGTCTCGGTCACAGGTGTCATCCTCCGGCGAGCAGGTCGAGGCCGTTGTCCTTGCGGCCGAACAGGCGGGGGATCAGGAGCGAGAGCCCGATGACGGCGACCGACACCAGCATCATGCAGGTGCCGACCGCGTTGATCGCGGGCGAGATGGTGAGGCGGATCTCGGAGTAGATGCGCACCGGCAGCGGCTGCGGGTCGACGCCGGTGACGAAGAACGCGAGCACGAAGTCGTCGAACACGAGCGCGAAGACGAGCAGACCGGAGGCGATGAGCGCCGGGAGGATCAGCGGCAGCGTCACGAGACGCAGCGCCTGGAACGGCGTGCAGCCGAGGTCGCGCGCCGCCTCCTCGACCTCGTCCGACATCGCCGCGAGCCGACCTCGGACGATCACGGCGACGTAGGAGATCGAGAAGGTGATCTCGGCGAGGATCACGGTCGTCAGCGACAGCTTGATGCCGAGGCCGGTGAAGAAGAGCAGGGCCGCGACGCCGGTGACGATCTCGGGCGTGACGAGGGGCACCAGCGTGACGGTGCCGACGACGCGCGCGGGTCGCGAGCGGATCTTCTCGAGCGCGAACGCGAGCATCGTGCCGAGCAGGAGCGAGCCGATCATGGCGATGGTCGAGATCAGGATGCTCGCGCGGAGGGACGACAGCAGCTGCTCGTCGTGGAAGAACTGGTCGTACCAGCGCCAGCTGAACGAGTCGAAGGACGACAGCGACTTGCGGCTGTTGAAGCTGAACACCACCACCACGACGATCGGTAGATAGAGCAGCACGAAGAACAGCATCGTGAAGGCGACCGCGAGGCGCGGCCTGCCCTCGACCGACCGCCGCCGGCGCGGCGGGGAGCTGGTGGCCGGCATCAGGTCTCCCTGCGCGCGCTCTGGCTGGAGCGCAGGTAGAAGACCATGAACACCACGAGCGCGGCCATGAGCACCACGGTCAGCGCCGAACCGAGCGGCTGGTTCTGGCCCTCGAAGAACTGCTGCTGGATCAGGTTGCCGATCATGTAGGTGCCCGGGCCGCCGAGCAGCTGGGCGCTCACGAAGTCGCCGAGCGCCGGCAGGAACACCAGGAGGACGCCGCCGAGGACGCCCGCCCGCGTGGCCGGCAGCGTCACGGCGAAGAAGGTCTGCAGGGGCGAGTGGTAGAGGTCCTTGCCGGCCTCGATGAGCGAGAGGTCCATCCGCTCCAGCGAGGCGTAGATCGGCAGGATCATGAAGATCACGAAGCCGTAGGTGAGGCCGGCGATCACCGCCCCGGGGGTGTTCAGGAACTTGATGCCGTGCGCGAGGCCGACCTTGAGAAGCAGCTGGTTGACCAGTCCCTCGTCGGACAGCAGCGTCGACCAGGCGTACATCCGGATCAGGTAGCTGGCGAAGAACGGGATGACGAGCGCCGCCACCAGCGCGTTCTTGTACCGGCCGCCGTGCAGCGCGATCGTGTAGGCCACCGGGTAGCCGATGAGCAGGCAGCAGACCACCGTGAGGCCGGCGTAGAGGAGCGACCTGATGAAGACGGTCAGGTAGGTCTCGTTCCACAGCGAGCGGTAGTTGTCGAGGCTCAGGCCGAACAGAGCACGCCCGCCGGTGCCGACGTGGCCGAACGACAGCAGCACGACGATGACCAGGCTGGAGACGAAGAAGACGAGCATCCACAGGGCCGGTGGCACGAGCAGCCAGCCCCACAGCCGGGTGCGCGTGGCGCTCGCCCGGCGCCCCCGCCTCCCCGGCGCCTCCTCGGCCGTCGTCATCAGGAGGCCTTGACCTCGGTCCACATCGCGTCGCGAGCCGCCTTGCCCTCGGGCGTCTGGGTCTTGAAGACCTCGGGCTTGTCCAGGTCCGAGACGGCGACGCGGGTCTCGGGGTAGTCCTTGGTGATCTCGTCGAAGGTGTCGGCCCCGGTCTTGGTCGGCATCGGGTAGCCGAGGTAGGCGATGTTCTTCGCGATGTTCTCGGGGCGCAGAAGGAAGTCGATGAAGAGCAGCGCGGTGCCGGGGTGCTGGGCGTTCGCGGGGATCGCGTAGGTGTCGTTGCCGATGGGAGAGCCCTCCTTCGGCGTGATGTAGGCGTAGTTCTGCGGGTCGTCGACGGTGTTCGTGACCAGCGCGATGAAGTCGCCGGACCAGGCGTGGTGGATCCACGCGTTGCCGCCGGCCAGGTTGTTGATGTCGTCGGTGGAGTAGGCCCGCAGGTAGGGCTTCTGCGAGATCAGCGCGTCCTTGATCTTCGCGAGATCGTCGGGGTTCGCGGTGTTGATGTCGAGACCGAGCTTGAGCGCCGCCATGCCGATCGCCTCGTCGGCCTCGTCGAGGACGAAGATCTTGCCCTTGGCCTGCTCGTTCCAGAGGTCCTGCCAACCGCCGGTCATGGTGGTCACCTTGTCCTTGCGGTAGGCGATCCCGGTCTTGTACATCGTGAACGGCACCGAGTAGTCGGAGTTCGCGTCGTACCAGGGGTTGTCGAAGTACTTCGTGACGCCGAACACCTGGTCGGCGTTCTTGAGCTGCGCCTTGTCGATGCGCTGCAGCTTGTTCGCCGCCTTGAGCTGCGCGACCTCCTTCGACCCCGGGAAGACGATGTCGTACTGGTTGCCGGAGTTCAGCTTGGCCATCATCGCCGGGTAGGAGTCGTAGTTGGACTCGACGATCTTGACGCCGTACTCCTTCTGGAACGCCTTCATGACGTCGGGGTCGAGGTACTCCGCCCAGTTGAAGTAGACGAGGTCGCCATCGACCTTCGCCTTCGCCGCCGGGGCGAGCGACGCCGACGCCGTGGGGCTCGACGCGGAGTCGCCGCCGGAGAACCCGCAGGCGGACAGGGTCGCGGCCGCGCCGATGCCGAGGGCGCCGCCGAGGACGCTCCGTCGTCCGAAGGATGCGCTGCTGATCTGGCTCATGGTGGTGCCTCTCAGGTGCCGGACGTGCGGGACGGGGGACGGGTGCTGCGGGTCTGGAGCGGCAGGGCAGGTGCGCGGGACCGGGTTCCGAGGGGGAGCGGCTCGTCGAGGCCGAGCAGGCCCGAGCCGCAGGACGCGACGACGCGGCGCGCCTCGGCGAGGGCGAGGCGGCGATCGCCCGCGAGGACGCGCGTGCAGAGGCCGTCGCAGAGCGCGATGAGCGTGCGCGCGACGAGCGCGGTGTCGGCGGACGTGAAGCTGCCGTCAGCCACGCCGTCGTCGACGATCGACGTCACTCGTTCGACGTCGCCCTGGAAGAAGTCCGACGTCACCGAGGCCATCGCCGGGTTCCGCGGCGACATCGCCCCGAACTCCTGCCAGAGCAGCAGGTCGCGCTCGAGCAGCTCGTCGCTGGGCAGGCAGCGGTCGAGGTAGGCCGCGAGCCGCTGGGCGGGAGTGAGACCCTCGCGGCGCAGCGACTCCTGGTCGAGGAGGGTCGACGACTCGTAGGAGTGGCGGAGCACCTGCTCGAAGAGCTGCTCCTTGGTCTCGAAGTGGTAGTGCAGCAGTGCGGTGGAAACGCCTGCGGCGCGGGCGATCCCGGCCATCCGGACAGCCGCTACGCCGTCCTCGGCGATGCAGGTGGCGGTCGCCTCCAGGATCCGCTGGCGCGTGTCGGCGGCAGCGGCCGTCACCGTCACGGGCCGGGCTCCGAGCGGGCGGAGCGGGACGCGGCGAGGCACGAGGACGCACGCTCCACGGCAAGCCCTCCCCGTCCTCGCCATACGGACTGACTGTTCAGTCAGGCGCACGCTAAGGTCACCCTGTTCCGGCGTCAAGGATCCGGACCGACCCGTTACCGCACCGGTGCCGGGACAGCGGCGCGGACCGCGGGAGGGACCATGAAGCTGCACGTCGACCCCGACGTGTGCCAGGGCTACGGGCTCTGCCACGACGAGGCGCCCGAGCTGCTGGCGCTCGACGACAGCGGGTTCGCGGTCGTGCTCTCCGACGCCGACGTGCCGGCGGACCTCGTGGCGGTGGCCGAGAAGGCCGTGTCGATGTGCCCCGCGCGCGCCCTGGGCCTGGGGTGACCCGCGCCGTGCACCGCGACCTCTCCGCGTTGTTCGATCCGCGCTCGGTGGCCGTCGTCGGAGCCAGCGACGACACGGCGAAGTGGGGCTACATGCTCGCCCGCCAGCTGCTCGCCCACGACGACGGGCGCACTGTGCACCTCGTGAACCGCAACGGCGGCATGGTGCAGGGCCGCCCGGCGCTCACCTCGCTGCGCGAGGTCGACGGAGGAGTCGACCTCGTGGCCATCTGCGTGCCTGTCGCGGGTCTGCTCGACGCCGTCGACGACTCCCTCGCCGTGGGCGCGCGGGCGATCGTGGTGATCACCGCCGGTCTGTCCGAGGCGTCGGAGGAGGGACGGGCTCTCGAGGCCGAGGTCGTGCGGCGCGTCCGCGACGCCGGGTCCGCGCTCGTCGGTCCCAACTGCCTCGGCGTCGTCGACACGACGTCGTCGCTGCAGCTCGCGTCCGACGTCTTCCACGCCGGACACGTCGCCGTGCTGTCGCAGAGCGGCAACGTCGCCCTCGACATCGACTCGCTGCTGCACGCGCGCGGTCTGGGCGTGTCCCGCTTCGTGTCGTTGGGCAACCAGGCCGACGTCTCCCTCGCCGACCTGATGCGCGCGTGCGCCGACCACGACGGCACCACGGCCGTGGCGGTCTACGCCGAGGACGTCCACGACGGTCGCGCGTTCGTCGCCGCGGCGCGGGAGCTGCGCTCTGCCGGGAAGCCGGTGGTGCTGCTGGCTCCTGGGCGCAGTGCAGCCGCCGCGCGCGGCGCCGCGTCGCACACCGGCTCGTTGACCAGCCCCACCCGAGTCGTCGACGCGGCCTGCGTCGCCGGCGACATCATCCGCGTGCACTCTCCGGCCGAGCTCGTCGACGTCCTCGTGACGCTGGTCGGAGGACGCCGCGCCGACGGCCGTCGCGTCGCGGTGTTCACCGACGGCGGCGGCTACGGCGCGATCGCGTCCGACCTCCTCGAGCACTACGGCCTCGAGGTGCCGCACCTCTCGCCGGAGCTCGGCCAGCGGCTCAAGGCGGTTCTCTGGGACCAGGCCAGCCCGATCAACCCGGTCGATATCGCCGGGGCAGGGGAGCAGGATCCGGGCTCGTACGCGCGCGGTGTCGCAGAGCTGCTCGCCTCCGACGAGATCGACTCGGTGCTCTGGATCGGCTACTTCGGCGGCTACGCCGTGAACACCGGTTCGCTCGGCCCGCGCGAGACCCAGGCCGCGCACGACGCCGTCGCCGCGATCGCGACGCAGGGCAAGCCTGTCGTGGTGCAGTCGATGTTCCCGCACAGCCCGAGCATCGAGGTGCTGCGCGAGGCCGGTGTGCCGGTGTTCCGCGGCATCGCGGAGGCCGCGCGGTCCCTCGCGTCGATCAGCCACGAGCCCCATCCGGCGTACTCGGACCCGCTCGTGCTGCCGGAGCCCGCGGCGCCGGTCGACGACCTCGGCTACGTCGCCACGCGTTCGCTGCTCGACGAGGCCGGCGTGCCCTTCCCCTCGATGGCGGTGGTGCGGTCCGAGGACGAGCTCCTGGCAGCGCTCCGCCGCGAGGAGCCGCGCTTCCCCGTGGTGCTGAAGGCGATGGGGCTGCTGCACAAGTCCGACTCCGGCGGGGTCGTGCTCGGACTCCCCGACGAGGCGGCGGCGCTCGCGGCGTACCGCGACCTGGTGGGGCGGCTCGCGCCGCCCGCGGTCACCGTGGAGGCGATGGCCGACCTGTCGGCGGGCGTCGAGGTCATCGTGGGAGTCCAGGAGGACGCGCGGTTCGGGCCGGTCGTGATGGTCGGCCTCGGTGGCGTCCTCACCGAGGTGCTCGACGACGTCGCGTTCGCCCTCGCCCCGGTGTCGCCGGCGACGGCGGAGCGGCTGCTCCGCTCGCTGCACGCCTCGGCGCTGTTCGACGGCGTGCGCGGCAAGGCTGCGGTCGACGTGCCGGCGCTGGCGCGCCTGGTGTCGGCTGTGGCCCAGGTGGCAGCGTCGCACCCGGAGATCGCGGAGCTCGAGGTCAACCCGGTGCTCGTCGGCCCCGACGGCGTGGTGGCGCTCGACGCCCGCGCCGTGGCGCCGTCGGACTGAGCAGGAGGCGGCAGATGGAGTTCGCGTACACGCCCGAGCAGGTCGACCTGCAGCAGCGGGCGGCAGCGTTCACGGCGCTGCTCATGCAGCACGAGGAGGCCGTCGAGTCCTCCGGCGGCGACCTCGACCCGGCGATCCAGGCAGAGCTCGTGCGCGGCGCCATCGACGCCGGGCTCTGGGCGATGAACATGCCGACCGAGTGGGGAGGTCTCGGACTCTCCACCGTCGACCAGGTGATCGTGCAGGAGCAGATCGGCAAGGCGACGAACTGCCTCTGGGACTTCGTCTGGTATCCCGCCAACGTCCTCGCCCGATGCACGCCCGAGCAGCGCGAGACGTACCTGCTCCCGGTCATCCGCGGGGAGAAGCGAGACGCCTACGCCACCACCGAGGCCGACGCCGGCTCCGATGCGATCGCGATCTCGACCACGGCCCGCAAGGTCGACGGCGGGTGGGTGATCGACGGCGAGAAATGGTTCGTCACCGGGGGCGACGTCAGCGACTTCTGGATCGTGCACGCCCTCGCGGGCGACGAGCGTGCTCCGACGCTGTTCCTCGTGGACCGGGGCACGCCCGGTGTCGAGACGGTGCGGACGCCGACGTTCATGCACACGCCGGTGCTCGACCACCCGACGCTCGCCTTCCGCGAGGTGTTCGTGACCGACGACGCCGTTCTCGGCGAGGTCGGCGAGGGCTACGAGCTCACCAAGGAGTGGTTCGTCGAGGAGCGCCTCGGCATCGCGGCGCGCACCATCGGCGCCGCCGAGCGAGCGCTCGGTCTGGCGCGCGACTGGGCAGTGTCCCGCGAGCAGTTCGGCCAGCGGATCGCCGACTTCCAGATGATCCAGCAGATGCTGGCCGACAGCGCCGTCGACATCGCGCTCAACCGCGCGTACTACCACCAGGTCGCGTGGGAGATCGACCACGGCGGCGACCGCAAGACCATGCACGCCAAGGCGTCCGTGGCCAAGCTCGCTGCGTCCGAAGCTGCCGGTCGCGTCGCCGACCGGTGCGTGCAGATCCTCGGCGGCCGCGGCTATGACCGGTCCTACGCCGTCGAGCGGATCTACCGCGAGGTGCGCGTCGACCGCATCTGGGAGGGCACCTCCGAGATCCAGCGGCTCATCGTCGCCAACGAGCTGATCAAGCGCGGTCTCGGCGTGCTGGACATGCCCCGCTAGAGCGAGCGGAGGAAGTCGATCAGACCCGGGAAGAAGTGCTGCGGGTCGTCGAACTGGCAGAGGTGACTGCCCTCGGGGCAGTGCAGATAGCGGCCCTGGGGAAGCTGGCCGGCCATCCACTCCATGTGCGCCGGGTCCATCGTGTCGTGGGTGGCACCGACCACGAGCGTCGGTACGTCGATGTCCTTCAGGTCGGCTGAACGGTCCCAGTCCTCGAGCGTCCCGCTCATCCCGAGCTCGCTCGGCCCCTGCATCGGCACGTAGATCGCCGGGTTCAGGTGCGCGAAGCAGCGCACGACCGGTTCCGGCCACTCGTCGAGCGGGATGCGGCAGACGTGCCAGCGGTAGTGGTGCTCCAGGAGGAGCTCCTCGTAGCGCGGGTCGTCGGTTGCTCCGGTGGCCTCGAAGTGCCTGATCTGCGCGAGCGCGTCCTGGTCGAGCGACGGCATGAGGACCTGCTCGGCGTACTCGTTGTAGAGGCGCGAGCTCGACATCATGTTCGAGATGACCAGCCCCTTGAGGGCGTCCTGGTGGTGCACGGCGTACTCCATCGCCAGCATGCCGCCCCACGACTGGCCGAGCAGGACGAAGTTCGACCGGTCGAGGCCGAGCGCGAGGCGCACCTGCTCGACCTCGTCGACGAAGCGGTCGAGGTCCCACAGCCCCGGGTCGTCGGGCTGGTCGCTGCGGAACGAGCCGAGCTGGTCGTAGTAGTAGTACTCGATGCCCTCCCGGGGGAGCCACGCGTCGAAGCACTCGTAGAGCTCGTCGGTGGCTCCCGGCCCGCCGTGCAGGAGCAGCACCTTGAGGTCGGGATTGGTGCCGACGCGCTTGGTCCACACCCGGAACTCGCCGCTCGGCGTGCTGATCGGGATCATCCGCGCGCCGCCGGACAGGGCGTCGGCCGGGTCCCAGCTGCTGGTGTCGAGGTACGCCGCGAGGTCGGTCATGGGCGCACGCTAGTCGGCGGGTGCGTCGCGCGCCGATCGAGCGTCAGGCTGCCGGCCCGCGCTCGTCGAGCTTCTTCACCAGGGCGTGCACGGTCTCGCGCAGCGCTGCGACCTCGGCCGCCAGTGCGGCGGTGTCGGCGTGGGCGGCGTCCTTGGCGGCCGCGGTGTCGGCATCGTCGACGTCGACGGTGCCATCGTCGTCGTCCGGGACGATGATGTTGCCCTCGTCGTCGTACTCGGGCTCCTTGCCGTCGGCACCGACGCCGAAGAACGCCGACAGCGTTCCGGCGAGGGTGCCGAGGAACGCCACGCCGCCGAGCATCAGCACGATGGCGACGACGCGGGCGGCCGCAGTCGTGGGGTAGAAGTCGCCGTAACCGACGGTGGTGAAGGTGACGAAGCCCCACCAGATGGCGTCGCCGTAGGTCGGGAACTCGGTGGGGTTCAGCGCCTTCACCAGGATCGAGCAGGCGAGGATCAGGCCACCTGCGTAGGCAGCCGCGCTGCCGAGCTGGTTGCCCAGGTGCTTGAGCTTGTTGCTGCGCGCGCTGGCCGTGATGACGCGGCCGAGACGAGCGAGGCGGGCAATGACGACGAACTGCGAGGCACCACCCGTGATGAGGAACCACGGCGCCGTGATGAGGACGATGACGAGGTCGAACCGGCCGCGCCCGGTGCGGAGGTAGTGCGGGCGCAGGCGCATGTGCACCGCGAGGTCGACGAGGAAGACCAACCAGCAGACGACGTTGACGGTGTCGCTCAGCGCGGACTGCGGGGTGGGCGTGAACGCGACGACGATGGGCAGCAGGGCGGCGACGATGATCGCCGGGGTGGTGCGCGCCTCCCACGTCGCGAGGCGCGCGCCGCGCGGGTCGGCGACGGGCTCGGTCCCTGCCGGCTCGGTCGTCTCGGGATCGGTCGCGTCGGTCGTGGTCACGTCGCGATGATCCCAGTGCTCCCACGGCTTTCCGTGGAGGCGGTGCGTGTGTCGCGGTTCAGTCGGGCGAACCGAGAGCGTGCGCCGCCTCGCGGACCGCGTCGAGCCGCGACGGCTTGCTCAGCATCGCGCGCACCAGGAACGCGGCGGTGAGGTCGGGCTCGTCGTCGTCGACCTTGCGCTCCGTCGCGCCGCTGCGCATGGCCTCGAGCACGACGCCGTCGATCACGCGCTTCACGAACTGCGGCTCGACGTGGATGAAGTCGCCCGACTCGACACCGCGCTCGACGATCGAGCGCATCAGTGCGTCGTAGCGCTTGAGCAGACGGCGTCCCTCGGCGAACTCGGGCTGGTCGAGGAGCGGCCCGAGGTACAGCGAGCGCAGGTCGAACGGTGTCTCGAGGTCGTGCACGACCTCCCAGCGCAGGTAGCGGTAGAGCTCCACCGCCGGGCCGCCTCCGTCGGCAGCGACCTTCTCCAGCATGTCGATGCCGACGACGAGGTCGCGGCGCAGCAGCTCCTCGGCGATGGCCTGCTTGGAGGAGAAGTGGCTGTACATCGAGGGCTGCTTGATGCCGACCGCCGTGGCGATGTCGCGCGTCGACGTACCGAGGTAGCCGCGGACGGCGAACAGGCGGGACGCCTCGAGGAGGATGAGCTCCTTCGTCGGCCAGCCGCTGGTGTCGACGCGCCGGCGTCGTGCTCCTGCCACGGGGCAGATCCTAGGCGCGGCGGCATGCCGGGGGCACCTATCACGTGTGCCTATCGTTCGATAGGGTCGGTGCACCGCCCGGGGCCCTACCATCGCTCCGACGACTCGAGGAGGAGCGCACAGATGGGCGACAGCCGGTTCCCGCACCTGTTCGCGCCGCTGCGGCTCGGGCCGGTGCAGGTCCGCAACCGCATCGTCTCCTCCGGCCACGACACGGTGATGGCGGTCGACGGCGTCCCGTCCGACCAGATGGTGGCCTACCAGGAGGCGCGCGCCGCGGGCGGCGTCGGACTCATCGTGGTCCAGGTCGCGGGCGTGCACCCCTCCGCGCGCTACACCAGCCACGTCCTCATGGCCGACGACGACGCGTGCATCCCCGCCTTCGCGCGGCTCGCGGACGCAGTCCACGCCCACGGCGCGACGATCGTGCAGCAGCTCTTCCACGACGGCCGCGAGCTGATGGAGTCCGAGGACGGCACCCTCCCGGTCGCGCTCGCGCCCTCCGCCGTGCCCAACGAGCGGTTCCACGTGATGCCGCGCGCGATGCCGACCGCGCAGGTCCGCGAGATGGTCCGCTGCTACGCCGACGCAGCGCGCCGGATCCGGCAGGCGGGCTACGACGGCGTCGAGGTGGTCGCCTCGCACGGCTACCTGCCCGCGCAGTTCCTCAACCCGCGCACGAACCTGCGCGACGACGAGTACGGCGGCAGCCTCCAGAACCGGGTGCGCTTCCTGCGGGACACCCTCGTCGGCGTCCGCGACGCCGTCGGCCCCGATCTCGTCGTGGGCCTGCGGGTCTCGGTCGGCGAGGAGTCGGGTGAAGGGCTCACCGGCGACGAGGCCCTCGAGGCGCTTGCTCTGCTCGACGGCGACGGGCTCGTCGACTACGTGTCGGTCGTGGCGGGGACGTCGGCCACGCTGCGCGGATCGGTGCACATCGTGCCGCCGATGACCCGAGCGAACGGCTACACCGCACCGCTGGCGCGACGGGTGAAGGAGGTCGTGTCCGTCCCGGTGATGGTGGCCGGCCGGATCAACCAGCCGCAGGACGCCGAGCTGCTGCTCGCCCGCGGCGACGCCGACGCCACGGTGATGACGCGGGCGCTGATCTGCGATCCCGACCTGCCGATGAAGGCCGACGAGGGCAGGCTCGACGAGATCCGCGCCTGCATCGGCTGCAACCAGGCCTGCATCGGGCACTTCCACGCCGGCTACCCGATCTCGTGCATCCAGCGCCCCGAGACCGGTCGCGAGCTCGTGTACGGCACGCGCATCCCGGTGCGGGCGTCGCGCCACGTCGTGGTGGTGGGCGGCGGCCCGGGTGGCCTCAAGGCCGCAGCCGTCGCCGCTGAGCGCGGGCACCGGGTGACGCTCGTGGAGGCCGAGCGCCGCCTCGGCGGCCAGGTGCTGCTGGCGCAGGAGGTGCCCGGCCGCGCGGAGTTCGGCGGTGCCATCACCAATCTCGCGGGCGAGGCCGAGCGGGGCGGCGTCAAGGTCCTGCTCGGCACGGCGGCCGACGCCGCGATGCTCGAGGAGCTCGGGGCCGACGTCGTGGTCGTGGCGACCGGCGCGGTGCCGCGGGTCCCCGAGATCGAGCTGATGGACGACCCCGTCGTGCTCACCGCATGGGACGTGCTGCGCGGGGCCGACGTACCGCGCGGCCGCGTGGTAGTCGCCGACTGGCGCTGCGACTGGATCGGCCTCGGCACGTCGATCGCGCTGGCGCAGAAGGGGAACCGCGTGACCCTCGGGGTCACGGGCTACCACGCGGGGCAGCGGATCCAGCAGTACGTGCGCGACGAGATGATCGCCGAGGCGGTGCGGCTCGGGGTCACCATCGTGCCGCTCGTGCGCATCATGGGAGCCGACGCGGACTCGGCGTACTTCCAGCACGTGCTCACCGAGGAGCCGGTGATCGTCGACGACGTCGCGGGGCTGGTGCTGTCGCAGGGCCACAGCCCGGTCGACGGTCTGCTCCGCGAGCTCGAGGGCCGTGACGGTGTCGAGGTGCACGGCGTCGGCGACTGCCTGGCCCCGAGGACGGTCGAGGAAGCCGTGCTCGAAGGTCTGAAGGTGGCCAGCACCCTCTGACAGCGGGCGCGTTTCAGACGTAGATGCTGAGGATGGCGCCCATGAGGGTGAGGCCGATGATGTCGCCGCCTACCTCGATCAGCCAGACCTTGAAGCCCTGGCCGGCGAACATGCGGTGGCCGAACGACGTCATCGCGGCGAAGGCGACGCCCATGCCGAGACCGACGAGCGCGCCGTTGAGCAGCGTGATGTCGTCGAGCTCGTAGAGCTTCAACGTCGCCTGCAGGACCCACGACAGCGTGATCGCCTGGACGAACAGCGCCACGATCATGAGGGCGAACACGAGCGGCATGT
>DASSQW010000056.1:0-7968 GCA_035702165.1 Candidatus Nanopelagicales bacterium | reverse complement strand
CTCGGGCACGAGGATCGCGTCCGCACCCCCGGCGATGCCCGCGTACGTGGCGATCCATCCCGCGTTCCGTCCCATCACCTCGACGACCATCACGCGGTCGTGCGACTCGGCCGTGGTGTGCACGCGGTCGAGCGCCTCGGTCGCGATCGAGACGGCGGTGTCGAAGCCGACCGAGCGGTCGGTGCCCCACACGTCGTTGTCGATGGTCTTCGGCGCGCACACCATCGTGACGCCGGCCTCGGCGAGCTTCCCCGCCGCGTTCAGCGTGCCGTCGCCGCCGACGCAGACGAGCGCGCCGATGTGCTCGTGCTTGAGCGTCTCGAGGACGGCGTCGATGCCGCCGTTGCTCTCGTGCGGGTGGAACCGCGTCGTCCCGAGCATCGTGCCGCCGAGGGGCAGGACGCCGCGGACGTGGTCGCGCGTGAGGGGGAAGCAGTCGCCGTCGACCACGCCCTTCCAGCCGTGGCGGAAGCCGACCAGCGTGTCACCGTTGAGCGCAGCCTGCTTCGCGACTGCCCGGATGAGGGCGTTGAGCCCGGGGCAGTCGCCACCACCTGTGAGCAGACCGATGCGCATGCCTCGACACTACGCAGGGCTCCTCTGCGTGGCGGGGTCGAGTGCCACGATGTGCCGTACGCCGCAGAGGCTCAGGGGATCTCGGGCCACGGGCCCGATTCGCGCCCGGTGGCGCGCGTGCCGAGATCGGCGTCGGCGTCGCCGCTGTGCCGGATGGCCCAGCGCTGCGCGGTGAGCGGGCGGTAGCGGTGCTCGCCGCCGCGCACGACCATCACGACGCCGGAGCGCAGCACCGCCGCGACGGGCCCGGACGGGGTCCAGAACTCGACGACTCCGGTGCCCGACTGCACCGTGTGCGCCTCGGTCTCGGCGTTGACGTGCCAGGCACCCATGCCCGTGTCCGGGTCCGCGGGCGGCTCGATCTCGACCTCGACGCGGACCGCGCGCTCGTTCTCGGCGAGGACCCGCGCGACGACGGCGTACTCGTCCTCGTCGCCGTCCGGCGGGACCAGCTCGGTGCCGATCGAGGCGAGGCGCTGCCGTGCCTCGTCCGCGTCGATGCCGACGTACTGGACCACGGTCGGACCTCCTGCTCTGCGGGTCCGGACAGTCTGTCGTCCGGCGCACGTCTGCGCACTCCCGGCCCCGCCGGACGGTGCGGTGCGGCACGCTGGCTGCATGACCGGGGTACGCGCGTCGACGCTGCGCGGCTGGCTGGCCGTGCTGCCCGAGTTCGAGGAGCGCGAGACGTGGGGCCACCCCACGTTCCGCGTGCGCGACCGGATGTTCGGGTCCCTCGACGAGCCGGGACGCTCGGCGACCTTCAAGGCCGCGAAGGAGGAGCAGGCCGCCCTGCTCGAGCAGGACCCGGACACCTTCTCGGTGCCGGCGTACGTCGGCCAGCACGGCTGGGTGCGCGTGGACCTCGCCCGCGTCGACCCCCGCCAGCTGCACGAGATCGCCGTCGAGGCGTGGCGCCGGACCGCCCCGAAGCGGGTCGTGCGGGCCTGGGAGAAGGAGCGCGGCATCACGTGACCTCGATATCTTGACGTCGTTCACTTACCGGGGATAACGTACCCGCGTTCAGTCGGCCGCACCCGCGGCCGCCGCAGCGCAGGGAGCCCGGCCATGTCCTCCACCACCACACAGCGCCGCGGGTTCGCCCGCCTCGGAGCGTTCGCCGTCGGCCGGCGGGTGCCGATCCTGGTGCTCGCGGTCCTGTTCGTCGTCGTCTCCGCCGTTCTCGGCGGCGGGGTGGTGTCGCGGCTGTCGTCGGGCGGTTTCGACGACCCGGGCTCGGACTCGGCGAAGGCGGCCGCGGCGCTCGCCGACCGGTTCGACGCGGGACCCTCCGACGTCGTCCTGGTCGTCGGCGGCACGGGCGGCGCAACGGTCGACAGCGCCGTGGTCGCGGCGTCGGCGACCGCGCTCGCCGACCGGCTGGCGCAGGAGCCCGGGGTGCGCGACGTGTCGTCCTACTGGGCGACGCACGCGCCGTCGATGCGCAGCACCGACGGCACCCTCGCGCTCGTGACCGCGCGGCTGACCGAGAGCGGCGACGCCGCGCAGACCCGCGCCGGGCAGCTCGCCGAGGAGCTCGCTGGCACGACCCCCGACGGCGTGCTCGAGGTGCACGTGTCCGGAGCGCCGGTCGTCTTCCACGAGGTCGGCCACACCATCGAGGGCGACCTCGCGCGCGCCGAGAGCATCGCGATCCCGGTGACGATGATGCTGCTGCTGCTGGTGTTCGGAACCCTCGTCGCCTCGGGCCTCCCTGCCGTCATCGGCGCGGTCGCGGTGCTCGGATCGTTCTTCGCGCTGTGGCTCACCACGCAGGTCACCGACGTCAGCATCTTCGCGATCAACCTGGTCACCGCGCTCGGCATCGGCCTCGGCATCGACTACGCGCTCTTCATGGTCACGCGGTTCCGCGAGCAGCTCGGTCGCGGTGACGAGCCGCACGACGCGGTCGTCCGCACGGTCGCGTCGGCCGGTCGCACCGTCGTGTTCTCCGGTATCACCGTCGCGATCGCGCTGTCGGCGCTGCTCGTGTTCCCGCAGTTCTTCCTGCGCTCGTTCGCCTACGCGGGTATCGCGACAGTCACGCTCGCGGTGCTCGCGGCGGTGCTCGTCCTGCCGGCGCTGCTCGCCGTCCTGGGCACCCGCGTCAACCGGTTCCGCGTGCTGCGCGGCGCCACCGAGGTGAGCGACCACGGCTTCTGGTTCCGGCTGTCGGCCTTCGTGATGAAGCGGCCGTGGCCGGTGCTGATCGGCGGGGTCGCTCTGCTGTTCGCGCTCGGCCTGCCCTTCTTCCGCGTCTCGTTCGGCCAGACCGACGACCGTGTCCTGCCGAAGACCGCGCAGGCCGCGCAGGCGGGCCAGCTGCTCCGCACCCAGTTCGACGCGCGTGAGTCCGACCCGCTGTCGGTCGTGGTGCCCGACAGCACCGCGACGACCGCCGAGGTGTCGGCGTACGCCGCTGCTCTGTCGGACGTCGACGGTGTCACTCGGGTCGATGCCAGCACCGGGTCGTACTCCGACGGCGTGCAGGTGGCCCCGACGTCCGCGGCGAGCGGGCGCTTCGGGGCGGCGACCGGCCCCGGAACCTGGCTCTCGGTGGTCGTCGACGTCGAGCCCTACTCCGGCGAGGGCAAGCGGGTCGTCGAGGACCTGCGCGCAGTGCCGGCGACCCTGGGCACGACCTACGTCGGCGGCGACGCCGCGGTGTTCGCCGACTCCCAGGATGCGATGGGGAACCGGCTGCCGTGGGCGATCGGCATCATCGCGATCGCGACCTTCGTGCTGCTCTTCCTCTTCACCGGTTCGGTGGTGCTTCCCCTCAAGGCCTTGGTGCTCAACATGCTGAGCCTGTCGGCGACGTTCGGCGCGATGGTGTGGATCTTCCAGGAGGGCCACCTCTCGCAGTGGCTCGGCGACTTCACGGTCACCGGCGAGCTCGACACCTCGATGCCGATCCTCATGTTCTGCATCGCGTTCGGGCTGTCGATGGACTACGAGGTCTTCCTGCTCAGCCGCATCAAGGAGGAGTACGACCGCACCGGCGACAACACCTGGGCGGTGCAGATGGGCCTGCAGCGCACGGGCCGGCTCGTCACCTCCGCGGCCGCGCTGATGGCCATCGTGTTCCTCGCGTTCGCGACGAGCGGCGTCACGATCATCAAGATGCTCGGCATCGGCGTCGCGCTCGCGGTGCTCGTCGACGCGACCGTCGTGCGCGGCCTGCTGGTGCCCGCGTTCATGCGGGTCGCGGGCGACGCGAACTGGTGGGCGCCGGCGCCGCTGCGCCGGCTGCACGACCGGATCGGTCTGCGCGAGTCCGACGGCGACGTCGACCTGCACGACGCCGATCCGGTGGCCGTAGGCTGATCGCGTGACCTCCGCTCCCGCTCGCCCCCGCCGTCGCGCCAAGCGCGGCGAGGGCGAGCGGCTGCGCGCGGAGATCCTCGTCGCGGCCCGCGAGCTGCTCGCCGAGACCCAGGACGCCGACGCGCTCACCGTGCGCTCCGTCGCCGACCGGGTCGGCGTCTCGACGCCCTCGATCTACCTGCACTTCGCCGACAAGGCCGCACTCCTCGACGCCGTGTGCGAAGCGGTGTTCGCCGACCTCGACTCGCTCATGGAGGCTGCGGGCGCTCAGTCCGAGGACCCGTTCGAGGGGCTGCGGCTGCGCGGCGTCGCCTACGTCCGGTTCGCGCTCGACAACCCCGAGCAGTACCGCCTCGCCATGATGACCATGCCCGGGCGGCACGACCTCGGGAAGACCCCGCTCATGTACGACGACATCGTCGTCGGCCAGACCTACGGCAACCTCATGGGTGCTGTGCAGCGCTGCATCGACGTCGGCGTCTTCGCTGCGGGCACCGACGCGCAGACCGTCGCCACCACGCTGTGGGCCGCGGCGCACGGCGCGGTCTCGCTCTGCCTCGCCAAGCCCGACCTCGCCGGCGAGGACGCAGAAGCCCTGTGCTCACTGGTGATCGAGCACGCCGGCTTGGGGGCAGCGCTGTCGTCGTACGTCGGAGGCCACGCGCACGGCGCAACCGAGGAGGAGCACGAGCACTCGAGCGCCGCGCTCGCCGGCATGCTTCGCGGGCTCGCCGCGATGAGCCCCCCGCAGGCCTAGCCCGACACCTCGCGCTCGAGGTGGATGTAGGCGAGCGTCTCGCCGTCGAGCACATAGCGCTCGGTCTCGACGAACCCCCGGTGCAGCGCGAACTCGAGGCCGTCGACGTTGGACTCCAGCACGATGGTCTGCACGCGGTCTCCTCCCAGACCCCGCGCGGTCGCCATCGCGTGCTCGAGGTACGCCGAACCCAGCCCGTGACGACGCTGCTCCGGCAGCACACGCACGATGACCGTGACGGGGGCGTCGTCGGTGGCGGGCCGCACCGTCGAGCAGCCCACGACGGCGTCGTCGACGTAGGTGACGTCGAGGACGTTGACGCCAGCGCGCGCGAGGACGTCGTCGAGGCCCAGCGGCGCGGTCGGGATGATCAGGTTGTGGACCTCGCGCCAGGCCTGCGCGCGCTGGGTCGAGTCGACGGGGACGAATCGAAGGTCGCTCACGGACGGTCCCGGAGGGCGGATACGCGCCTCGCGGCTAGTCGCCGTCGCGCGGCGCGGGGATGCTGTCGCCGAGCAGTGCGCGCACCTCGGCGGCGCGGTAGCGGCGGTGGCCACCCAGGGTGCGGATCGAGGTCAGCTTGCCGGCCTTGGCCCACCGGGTGACCGTCTTGGGATCGACCCGGAACAGGGCCGCGACCTCGGCGGGCGTCAGGAGCTCGTCCGCCTCCGGCAGTCTCCCCGCCATGTCGTCCCCCTCGTGGAGCGTGGCGCCGGGTGGACCTAGTTGTCCGTTTTGGTGCCCTTTGGTCCGGCGAGTGTGCCACGCAGAACCGACGGAGTCCCGATCCGTTACCCATGTGTGATCCAGGGTGCCGGACCCGCCCGGCGGCACGCGGTCACTACGCTCGGGGCGGCCGTCGGAACCGGGTGAGGAGCGGGTGCATGAGCGTCGTCGTCGCAGGTGAGGCCCTCGTCGACCTGATCCTGCGCCCCGACGGCACGCTGGCCGCGGCGGCCGGCGGCGGTCCGTTCAACGCGGCCCGGACCCTGGGCCGGCTCGGCATCGACGTCTCCTTCCTCGGGGGCCTGGCCGACGACCGCTTCGGGCACCTGCTCCGCGACCGGCTCCTGGCCGACGGCGTGCGCCTGGGCATGCCCGGCCTGCTGCCCCTCCCCACGACGCTGGCCCTCGCCGAGCTCGACGAGCACGGGGCCGCGAGCTACCAGTTCTACGTCGCGCAGACCGCGGCACCGGCGGTCACCGACGCCGACGCCCACGGCGCGGTCGACGCCTCCACCCGGGTGCTGCACGTCGGCACCCTCGGCCTGCTGCTCGAGCCGATGGCCACCAGTCTCGAGCGCCTGGTGGCCGACGTGGGCGCGAACGTGCTCGTGTTCGTCGATCCCAACTGCCGCCCGCGCGTCGTGCAGGACCGCGATTCCTACGTCGCCCGGCTGCACCGCGTGCTGGCACGCGCCGACGTCGTGAAGGTGTCGGGCGACGACCTGGACTACCTCGCTCCGGCCCAGGACATGGTCGCGGCGGCCCGTGAGCTGCTCGACCTCGGTCCCCGTGTGGTGCTGTTCACCGACGGCGGCAAGGCCGTGCACGTCATCGCGCGCGGCGGCTCGTTCGTCGTCGACGTCCCACGGGTGGACGTCGTCGACACGGTCGGCGCTGGCGACTCCTTCGGCGGCGGCTTCCTCGCGACCTGGATCTCCGACGGCCTCGGGCGCGACGACCTCAGCGACCTCGAGGCGCTCCGCCGCGCGACCGAGCGCGCGGTCGTCGTCGCGGGCATCACGTGCTCACGAGCCGGCGCCGAGCCTCCCCACCTCTCCGAGCTCCCGGCGTAGGGCTCAGCGCCGCAGGTAACAGCGGGGTGCGACGGCCTAGGGTTTCCGGCGTGAGTTCCGTCGTCGAGGCGCTGGCCTCCTACGAGCAGGTGCTGGTCGGCAACGATCCCGCGGTGGGGCTGCGGGCCATCGTCGCGATCCACTCGACCGCGCTCGGTCCCGCGCTCGGCGGTACCCGCTTCGTCGCGTACGCCGACGAGGACGCCGCGCTCGCCGACGTCCTGCATCTCGCACGCGCGATGACGTACAAGAACGCGCTGGCCGGCCTGCCGCACGGCGGCGGCAAGGCCGTGATCGTCGGCGACCCGCGCACCGACAAGACGGCCGAGAAGCTGCTCGCCTACGGCCGTCTCGTCGCCTCGCTGCAGGGCCGCTACGTCACCGCGTGCGACGTCGGCACCTACGTCGCCGACATGGACGTGATCGCGACGGTGAACCCGTGGACCACGGGCCGCTCCCCCGAGCACGGCGGTGCGGGCGACTCCGGCGACCTCACCGCGGTCGGCGTCCACGCGTCCCTGCAGGCTGTGGCCGAGCACCTCTGGGGCGCACCGTCCCTGGCGGGGCACCGCGTGGGCATCGTCGGAGTCGGCAAGGTCGGTGGCCGTCTCGCGGGCCACGTTCTGGCGGAGGGCGGCCGCGTGCTCGCCGCCGACACCGACGCCGACGCCGTGGCTCGCCTGCGGTCCGCGCACCCCGACGTCGAGGTCGCGGCGTCGCCCGACGACGTGGTCCTGGCCGACGTCGACGTCCTCTCCCCGTGTGCCCTCGGCGGGATCATCACCGCCGACGTCGTAGCGGCCCTGCAGGCGGCGGCCGTGTGCGGGGGCGCCAACAACCAGCTCGCCGACGAGTCGCTCGCGACGGCGCTGGCCGACCGCGGCGTGGTCTACGCGCCCGACTTCCTGGTCAACGCCGGCGGCGTCATCGCGGTGGGAGCCGAGTACGCCGGCCGCGGCACCTACGACGACGCGGCGGCCCGCGCGCGGGCCCGAGGCATCGGGACGACCTTGCTCGACGTGCTGCGGCGCGCGGAGGCCGAGGGGGCGACCCCGCTGGCCGCCGCGGAGCGCCTGGCGGAGGAACGCATCGCGGCCGCGCCGCCACGGCCGTCGTTCGCGCCGCCGTCGTCCTGACCTGCGACGACGGGTGAGCACGGCGTCGCGGCGCGCCGATCGTCCGCTCGGGGCGAACCCGGGCCCCGGGCGTGTCGCGGGCCGCATATGATGGCGTCTCGCACCACCGGCGGAGAGCTGTGCCGACCCGGTGGTCTGTCATGTCGGTCGGATCAGGGCCGTGAGGGCCTGTGAGGGGGTCGAGCCATGGGGCGCGGCCGGGCCAAGGCCAAGCAGACCAAGGTCGCTCGGGAGCTGAAGTACTCGAGCGGCAACACCGACCTGAGCGCGCTGCAGGCCGAGCTCGCCGGTGGTGGCTACCACCCGCCGGCACCGGCCGAGGTCGATGATGACGACGACGAGGACGACCCCTACGCCAAGTACCTCGACGACG
>DASSQW010000055.1:0-18248 GCA_035702165.1 Candidatus Nanopelagicales bacterium | reverse complement strand
GTGTGCGGCCGGCCGTCAGGCGGCCGGCGTCTCCGAGATCAGCTTCTCGAGGGCCGTCATGTCGTTGAGCGTCTGCGACGGCACCTCCTTGCCGTTGAGGAAGGCCGTCGGCGTACCGGGGACCTGGTCGTTGTTGAAGGTCACGACGTTGTTGGTGACCCACTGGCCGAAGGTCTGGTCGTTGAAGCACTTCTCGAACGTGGAGTAGGCGTCGCCGGTGATGCCGACCTGCTTGCCGAAGTCGAGCAGCTGCTGGTTGGTCCAGCCGTTGCCCTCGGTGGCGGGCTGGTTGCTGAACACGAGCGTGCGGTAGTCCTCGCCCTTGCTCGCGTCGATCGCACAGCCGTAGGCCATCGAGGCCCGGTACGACGAGTACGGGTTCGGGCCGTTCTTGGCGCTCGGCGTGTTGTCGATGAACGTGGCGACGCGCCACACGAGGTTGACCTTGCCCTCCGAGACCCACTTCTCCAGCGTGGGGCCGTTGGTCTTGTCGAACTCACCGCAGATCGGGCACTGGAAGTCCTCCCAGATCGACAGCGTGGGCTTGCCCGCCGCTGTGTTCACCGGGACCGCCCAGGGCAGCGTGGAGTCGGCCTTGTTGGTGCCGGTGGGGATCTTCGCGTCCGTGACGATCGTGGTGCCGGCGCCGCCGCTGGCGGTGTTGTTGCTGCTCTGCGAGCCCTTGACCGCGAAGAAGATGATGCCCGCGACGAGAGCGACGATCACGACGCCGCCGACGATGCGGATCATGTTGTCGCGACGCCGCTGCTCGGCCTCCGCGGCAGCGCGCGCGGCTGCGGCCTTCTCGCGCGTGGTCTTCTTGCTGTCCTTGCCCTTGCCGCTGCTCGTGGACGTGCTCATGCGGTCGGCTCCTCGGCGTCGATCTCGTCGGGGTCGGTGTCGTAGTCGTCGTCGATCTCGTCGTACGTCGGCCGCGGACCGCGGTCGAGGGAGAGCTTGGTGACGGGCCAGGCGACCAGCCACACGGCCATGCCGGTGAAGAGGAGGTCGCGCAGGATCTCCGCGGTGTAGCGCAGGTCGCGGCCCTCGGCCGAGGTGTCGCCGCCGCCGCCGAAGCAGCCGCACTCGATGTTGTAGCCGCGGACCCACACGCTGGCGATGCCGATGATGAACGCCGTCATGATCAGGGCGGTCCCGAGGGCCGCCCACCGGGTGAACAGGCCGACGAGCAGCAGCAGACCGAGCACGAGCTCGAGCGTCGGCAGCCCCCACGCCATGACGTCGGTGATCCCGTTGGGCAGACCGAGGCGGTAGGCGATGATCGCGCGGCGCATCGCGTCGGAGCCCTCGAAGAGCTTCGCCGCGCCGGACCAGAACAGGATGACGGCGAGGGCGAGGCGGAAGACCGTCCCGATCCACGCGCGGACGTCGCTGCTCATGCGGCGATCCTCTCCCACTCGACCGCGCCAGCGCGGTACCGCCCTCGACACGCTCCGACGACCCGGGCGCGACCGGTGTTCCCGGCTCCACGCTACGTGACGGGTTGTCGGATCAACCAACCGGCTCGGCAGCGCGGCGGACTCCGGCGGCGAGCTCGGCTGCGAGCGCCTCGATGGCGGTGCAGGCGTCGGCGGTGCTGCCCGCCTCGAGGACGGTCCGGACCAGCGCCGCCCCCACGATGACGCCGTCGGCGTACGCCGCGATCTCGGCGGCCTGGTCGCCGGTCGAGACCCCGACGCCGACCGCGACGGGCAGCGACGTGCGCGCCTTCGTACGGTCGACGAGGTCGTGCGCGGACCCGCCCACCGCTGCGCGCGCCCCGGTGACGCCCATGGTCGACGCGGCGTAGACGAAGCCGCTGGACGCCGCGGCGACGGTCGCGACGCGGTCGTCGGTGCTGCTCGGGGCGACGAGGTAGACGCGGTCGACGCCGGCCGCGTCGGTGGCCGCGATCCACGGGCCGGACTCCTCGGGAGTGAGGTCGGGCGTGATCACCCCGACTCCCCCGGCCGCCGCGAGGTCGGCGGCGAACCGGTCGACGCCATAGCGCTCGATCGGGTTCCAGTAGGACATCACGAGGGTCGGGCAGCCCATGGCCGCGACGCCGCGCACGGTGTCGAGCACGTCGGCCGTGGTCGTACCGCCCTCCAGCGCGCGCTGCACGGCGTCCTGGATCGTGGCGCCGTCCATCAGCGGGTCGGAGTAGGGCAGGCCGATCTCGACGGCGTCGACGCCGCCGCGGACCATCGCCGCGATGACCTCGACGTCGTCGCCCTTCGCCGGGAACCCCGCGGGCATGTAGCCGATGAGGAGCGCGCGCCCCTCCGCCTTCGCGGCGGCGAAGGCGTCGTGCAGCGCGCTCATGCCCGGCCCTCCTGCGGGAGCTCGCCCTCGATCAGCCCGAACCAGCGGCTCGCGGTCTCGACGTCCTTGTCGCCGCGCCCCGACAGGTTCACCAGGATCACGGCGTCCGGGCCGAGCTCGCGGCCCAGGCGCATCGCGCCGGCGAGCGCGTGCGCGCTCTCGATCGCCGGGATGATGCCCTCGGTGCGGCAGAGCAGGCCGAAGGCCGCCATCGCCTCGGAGTCGTCGACGGGCTCGTAGCTCGCTCGACCCGTCTCGTACAGCCAGGCGTGCTCGGGCCCGACCCCGGGGTAGTCCAGGCCCGCGCTGATGCTGTGCGAGGGGCGGGTCTGGCCCCACTCGTCCTGCAGCACGTAGGTGCGCGCCCCGTGCAGGACTCCGGGCGAGCCGCCGGAGAAGCGCGACGCGTGGCGCCCGGTCTCGACGCCGTCGCCGCCGGCCTCGTAGCCGTGCAGCGACACCGTCGGCTCGTCGAGGAAGGCGCCGAAGATCCCCATCGCGTTGGAGCCGCCGCCGACGCACGCCGCGACCGCGGTGGGCAGCCCGCCGGTGAGCTCGAGGACCTGCTCGCGCGACTCGAGGCCGATCACCTGGTGGAACGTGCGGACCATCTCCGGGAACGGCGACGGGCCGGTGACCGTGCCGAGGAGGTAGTGCGTGCGGTCGACGTTGGTGACCCAGTCGCGCATGGCCTCGTTGATGGCGTCCTTCAACGTGCGGCTGCCGGCGAGCACCGGGACGACCTCGGCGCCGAGGAGCCGCATCCGCGCGACGTTCAGCGCCTGGCGACGGGTGTCCTCCTCGCCCATGTAGACGACGCACTCGAGGCCGAGGAGGGCGGCCGCGGTGGCTGTGGCGACCCCGTGCTGCCCGGCGCCGGTCTCGGCGATGACGCGCTCCTTGCCCATGCGCACGGTGAGCAGCGCCTGGCCCAGGACGTTGTTGATCTTGTGCGAGCCGGTGTGGTTGAGGTCCTCGCGCTTGAGCAGCACGCGGGCGCCGCCGCAGTGCTCTGAGAAGCGACGCGCGTCGGTGACCGGGCTCGGGCGCCCGACGTAGGTGCGCTGCAGGCGGTCGAGCTCGGCCATGAACGCGGGGTCGACGACGGCGGCGCGGAAGGCGGCGTCGAGCTCGTCGAGCGCGGCGGTGAGCGCCTCGGGCACGAAGCGGCCGCCGAACTGCCCGAAGTGGCCGGTGCTGTCCGGTCCGCCGGGGATCCGACCGGTGAGCGTCTGCGGGTGGTCGGTCGCGGTCATGGACGCTCCTCGCGGGCCACGGCGGGGTGCGCGCCCGCGGTGACGAGGTCGTGGACGGCGCTGCGCGGGTCGCCACCGGTGACGAGGCTCTCGCCGACGAGCACGGCGTCGGCACCGGCCTCGGCGTAGGCGATCAGGTCGTGCGGGCCGCGGACGCCGGACTCGGCGATGCGGACGCACCGGTCGGGGATCGACGGCGCGACCTTCGCGAACGTGGCGCGGTCGACCTCGAGGGTCTTGAGGTTGCGGACGTTGACGCCGATGACGGTCGCCCCGGCATCGAGCGCACGGTGCACCTCGTCGGTGTCGTGCACCTCGACGAGGGGCGTGAGCCCCAGCGACCGCGCCCGCTCGACGAGCGACACGAGAGCCTCCTGCTCGAGCGCCGCGACGATGAGCAGGGCGACGTCGGCGCCGTACGCCTTGGCCTCCCACAGCTGGTAGCTGCTGACGATGAAGTCCTTGCGCAGCACCGGGATGTCGACGGCCTCGCGCACGGCGGAGAGGTCGGCCAGCGAGCCGTTGAACCTGCGCTGCTCGGTCAGGACGCTGATGACGTGGGCGCCGCCGGCCTCGTAGTCGCGGGCCAGTGCGGCGGGGTCGGAGATCGCGGCGAGCTCGCCCTTGCTGGGGCTCGACCGCTTGACCTCCGCGATGACGCTGACACCGGGTCCGCGCAGGACGGCCTCCGCGTCGATCGGGCGGGGGCGCGGCTCCGCGAGCGCCTTGAGGTCGTCGAGGCTGGTGCGCGCCTGTCGGACGGCGAGGTCCTCGCGGACGCCGTCCAGGATGTCGTCGAGCACCGTCATGGAGTGAGGCTATCCGCAGCGCGGGACGACCACCCTCCCGGGTTATCCCGCGGACGACCCCAGCCAGGCGAGGGCGGGGACGCCGGAGAGGTTGCGCGCCACGGTGAACAGCACCGTCACGGCGAGCAGCGTCCAGAGCGCGGCGGGCCGCTGCCACCACGACGGCTCGGTCTGCGGCGGCGTGCCGCGCCAGGCGCGGACCAGCCAGCGGATCCAGAGCAGCACGGCGAGCGGGAGCAGCACGAGCACGGCGAGCGCGTTGTGGTCGAGGGCGCCGGAGACGTCGCCGTGCGCCAGCGAGTGGACGGCCCGCAGGCCGCCGCACCCGGGGCAGTCCAGCCCGGTGAGGTACTTCGTGGGGCAGAGGGGGTAGTGGCCGGCCTCGTTGGGGTCGACCAGACCGACGTACGCCGTGGCGAGGAGCGTGGCGCCCCCGACGGCGAGCGGCGCAGCGATGCGGCGGAGCCGGGAGGGCCCGGGGCGCGCCTGCTCCGTCGTGGCGACGTCGGCAGGGGCGGTCATGCGCGGATCAGTGCTCGGCGGTCTCGGGCTGCTTGCCCATGCCCATCATCGACATGACCTTGCCGACCACCGCGCCCACGACGGCGAGACCCACGCCGCCGATCCAGAACAGGGTCCAGTTGCCCGTGACGACGGCGACGGCGCCCACGACGAACGCGAGCATGATGATGACGACGGCGGTCCACGCGGCAGGGGTGTTGCCGTGGTCCTCGTGCTCGGCGGTCATCGGGTTCCTCCTCGGGCGGTCCTGGCGCGCATTGTGTCAGGAACGGGGCCCGTTCCCCAGCATCGGGTCGTCGGAGGCGCCGCTGCCGCCCGCGGGGCGGGACCCCGGGTCGGGGGCGGGGCCGTCGGTGGGGTCGACCCCGCGGTCGAGCAGGTCCCAGTCGGACTCCGCGCGGCCCTCCGGACCGGCCGTGACGGCACCCTCGCGGTCGTAGCGGCGGCCCATCGTCGACCAGCGGCCGCCGTGCAGCAGCGCGAGCAGCCCGCCCACCGCGACGAGCAGGCCGCCGAGCGCCGCGGGCAGCCACCACGACGTGGTCACCACGGGGACGCCGGTCACGGTGATGCCGAGCTTCTCCCCCACGAGACGGTCGACCGTGGCGCCCTCCCCCGCGGGGTCGGACAGCGTGAGGCCCGCCCGCACCGCGAGGAGCGCCCCAGCAGCTCCGGCGACCAGCAGCAGCGCGCCGACGACGCGGCGCCACAGCCCCCGCGTGGCGACCAGGCCCGCGACGCCGGCCAGCGCCACCAGGGGCAGCGCGCCGCCGAGCGGCACCAGGTCGAGGCCGCTGAGCGCCACGACGACCCGCGGGAGCCCGGGCTGGGCGCTCGTCGCCGTGACCCAGGTGCGGCCGAAGCCGAGCAGGAGGAGGCCGGCGCCGACCGCGACGAGGAGGAGCACCGCGCGGTACTCGCCGCTCGACGACCGCGAGGGACCCTCGGCGTCGGTCACGAGCCCGCCGGAGCCATCGTCGACGCGATGGCGACCGCACGGAGCACGGCCGCCGCCTTGTTGCGGCACTCCTGGTCCTCGGTCTCCGGCACCGAGTCGGCGACGAGGCCCGCACCTGCCTGGACGTGCGCGACGCCGTCCTTGATCACACCGGTGCGGATCGCGATGGCCGTGTCGAGGTCTCCCGCGAAGTCCAGATAGCCCACGCAGCCGGCGTAGATGCCGCGGCGCACGGGCTCGAGCTCGTCGATGATCTCCATCGCGCGCGGCTTGGGAGCGCCGGAGAGGGTGCCGGCGGGGAACGTCGATGCGAGCACGTCGTACGCCGTGCGCCCCTCGGCCAGCCGGCCGACGACCGTCGACACGATGTGCATGATGTGGCTGTAGCGCTCGACCTTCATGAACTCGACGACCTCGACCGAGCCGGGCGCGCACACGCGACCGAGGTCGTTGCGACCCAGGTCGACGAGCATGAGGTGCTCGGCGCGCTCCTTCTCGTCGGCGAGCAGCTCCTCGCCGAGGTCGTGGTCCTCCTCCGGCGTCGCGCCGCGCGGGCGCGACCCGGCGATCGGGTGCAGCAGCGCGCGGCCGCCCTCGACCTTCACCAGCGCCTCGGGCGACGAGCCGACGACGTCGAACGCGACCTCGTCGGACAGCCGGCCGTCGTCGGACGGGCGCGGCACTCGCAGCAGGTACATGTACGGGCTCGGGTTCGTCACGCGCAGCACGCGGTAGACGTCGAGTGCCGACGCCGGGCACGGGGCCGAGAACCGTTGCGACAGCACGATCTGGAAGGCGTCGCCGGCGCGGATGTACTCCTTGCTCGCCTCGACCCCGGCGAGGAAGTCGGCGCGCGGCGTGCGCGACACGATCTCGATCTGCGCGGTGCCGTCGTACGTCGACGCCGACGCCGCCGCGCTGGTCGCGAGGTCGGCCTGCATCGCGTCGAGACGGCGCACGGCATCGGCCCACGCGTCGTCGACGCGCTCGTCGGTGGCGTCGTAGTTGATGGCGTTGGCGATGAGCAGCACGGAGCCGTCGTGGTGGTCGAGGACGGCGAGGTCGGTCGCGAGGAGCATCGCGAGCTCGGGCACGCCGATCTCGTCCCGGTTGGCGTCGGGCAGCCGCTCCCAGCGACGCACAGCGTCGTAGGACAGGTAGCCGACCATCCCGCCGGTGAGGGGCGGCAGCCCGGGCAGCCGCTCGGTGTGCAGCGCGGCGATCGTGTCGCGCAACGCCTCGAGGGGGTCGCCGCCGGTGGGCAGGCCGACCGGCGCGTTGCCCTGCCACACCGCCGTGCCGCCGGACTCGGTGAGCATCGCTGCGCAGCGGACTCCGACGAAGGAGTAGCGGGACCACGACCTGCCGTGCTCCGCGGACTCGAGCAGGAAGGTGCCCGCCCTCTCGCCCGCGAGCTTGCGGTAGAGCCCGATCGGCGTCTCTCCGTCGGCGAGGAGCTTGCGGACCACGGGGATGACGCGACGGTCTCGCGCGAGCAGCCGGAAGGTCTCGAGGTCGGGCGACACGGTGCCGAGCGCCGTGGAGTAGGGCGTCGCGACGCTCATGCCGAACGCTCCTCGTCGGCGAGCAGCAGGTCGGCGTCGAAGCAGGTGCGGTCGCCGGTGTGGCACGCGCCGCCCGTCTGCTCCACGGAGAGGAGCACCGTGTCGCCGTCGCAGTCGAGACGGACCTCGCGGACGTGCTGGGTGTGGCCCGAGGTCGCGCCCTTGACCCACTGCTCCTGCCTCGACCGCGACCAGTACGTCGCCTCGCGCGTGGTGATCGTGCGACGCAGCGCCTCGGCGTCCATCCACGCGAGCATCAGCACCTCGCCGGTGCCGTGCTGCTGCGCGATGGCCGCGACGAGGCCGCGGTCGTCGAACCGGACGCGGTCCAGGAGCGGTTCGGTGGCGGTCACGGCGTCATTGTGCCGTGCGCGCCGCGCCGCACCCGAACCGGTTACTCGGTCCGGGAGTCAGGGCCGCGGACCCCTGAGCCACGCCAGACCCTCGCCCGTCACGAGCACGAGCAGGAGCACCAGCGCGATCAGGACGAAGAGGAGGTCGAAGAGGCGGAATCCTCCGGACGCGAAGGACTGCACCTGCCCGAGCAGGTAGAGGGAGTACGACGCGACCAGCATCCAGCCACCCCAGCGTCGGCCGGCGATGGTGCCGGCAGCGCCGATGAGCAGCAGGGCGGCGACCGCTCCGAGCACGATCAGGCTGACGACGAGAGCGGCCATCCACGTACCCGCGATGTCCGAGGAGACCCCGAGGCTGCTCAGCTGCAGCAAGGACACGAGCGCGAACAACGTCGAGAGCGTGGCGAGGACGCCGAAGAACACGGCGAGCCACGCCACCGCCAGCACGTTGCGCGGAGGCGCGTCCGACCTCGGCGACCGGGAAGCGACGCGGTGGCCGGACGAGGCGGCAGGCGCGCCCCACGTGGACACCATGCCCGGCGACTGCGTCGGGACGCTGCCGACGCCGGGCGCGGCGTACGGACCGGTGGGGGCGGACGCCGTACCGATCGGGGTGCCGAACTGGTTCACGGTGACGCCGTCGGCGCGGGTGAACTGCGCGGCGGGCGGCGGCGCGTTGTAGACGACGTCGACGGGCGGCGCGGGAGGAGGAGGAAGCGAGGGCGCGGCGACGGGAGGTGGCGGCAGGGCGGGCGAGCCCGGGGGCACCTGCGGGTGCCCCGTGGCGAAGAAGTCGTAGCCCGGATCGGACATGTCGGTTCCCCTCCCCTGCGGCGGGCAGCCAGGAACCCGCCCCCTCCGGGGTGTCATCGGCGTCGCCGGCCGCTTCTTGAGACGCCGACCGCCGCAGGATGAGCCCCCGCTTAGGGTGGCGACGTGACTGCTCCGCTGTGCCGCACCGAGCGCGCCGACCTCTGCGATCTGATGCTCGAGCTCGGTCCCGACGCGCCGACGCTGTCGGGCAGCTGGACGACCCGCGACCTCGCCGCGCACCTCGTGGTGCGGGAGAACCGCCCCGACGCCGCGATGGGGCTGATGCTCCCGCCGTTGCGCGGCTGGCTCGACAGGGTCACCGGATCGACGAGCCGCCGCCCGTTCGAGGAGCTCGTGTCCCACGTCCGGTCCGGTCCGCCGCTGTGGTCTCCGGTGCGGTTCGAGGCGCTCGACGTCGAGACGAACACGATCGAGTTCTTCGTCCACCACGAGGACGTCCGTCGCGCGCAGGAGACGTGGGAGCCGCGCGTGCTGCCCGACTCCGCCGTCGATGCGCTGGCCCAGCGCATGCCGAAGGTCGGCCGGCTGCTGCTGCGCCGGTGCCCCGTCGGTGTCGTGGTCAGCCCCACCGACGGTCCGGCCGCCGGCTCCGCGACGCGCCTGCGCCAGGGCGAGCGGTACGTCACGCTGGTGGGCCCGACGGCCGAGATCGTCCTGGCGAAGTACGGCCGCATCACGCGCGGCCTCGAGATCCGCGGCGACGACGCCGACGTGCGGGCCTTCCTCGCGTTCCCCCGCTGACGCGTCCTCGAGGCCCGCGCCCGCGGACGACCCGAGGACGATTGCTCGCGGAGCTCTCCGAACATGATCATGTTCGGAGAACTCCGTCCGGCGAGGACGGATCGTGCGCGACCGCCCAGCGGCTGGGCAGCGCTCCGGTCAGGCGTCGGTGGCCGTCCGCACGGGGTGGCCGGCATCGGAGAGGGCGCGCTTCACGTCGGCGATGCTCAGCTCGCCGAAGTGGAAGACGCTCGCGGCGAGCACCGCGTCGGCGCCGGCCTCGACCGCCGGGGCGAAATGCTCGAGGCGGCCCGCGCCGCCGCTGGCGATGACCGGTACGTCGACGAGCGCGCGGACCGCGCGGATCAGCGGGACGTCGTAGCCGTCCTTGGTGCCGTCGGCGTCCATCGAGGTCAGCAGGATCTCCCCCGCGCCCAGCTCGGCCGCCCGCTGCGCCCACTCGAGCGCGTCGATACCGGTGGAACGACGGCCGCCGTGCGTGGTGACCTCCCAGCCCGACGGCGTCACCGCGCCGTCACGGCACAGCCGCGCGTCGACCGACACGACGACGCACTGCGACCCGAATCGCTGGGCCGCCTCGTGCAGCAATTCGGGCCGGGCGAGCGCCGCGGTGTTCACGCCGACCTTGTCGGCGCCCGCGCGCAGCAGGCGGTCGATGTCGTCGACCTCCCGCACGCCGCCGCCGACCGTCAGCGGGATGAAGACCTGCTCGGCCGTCCGGCGTACGACGTCGTACGTCGTCGCGCGGTCGCCGCTGCTCGCGGTGATGTCGAGGAAGACCAGCTCGTCGGCGCCCTGCGCGTCGTAGGCGCGGGCCATCTCGACGGGGTCGCCGGCGTCGCGCAGGTCGACGAAGTTGACGCCCTTGACCACGCGGCCGGCATCGACGTCGAGGCACGGGATCACGCGCACCGCCACAGCCATGCCGCGAGCCTAGGCAGCGGCGCGGTCGGGCCGCGCGCTCGTCTCGGGGAGCGGGACGCCCGCGATCGGGATGGACCGGTCGGTACAAGTTGGGTACAGACGCCCGCTCCCACGTGCGGAGCCGCCCGTTATAGGTCGTGGATCACGCCCGGCAACCGTTCCACCGGGCTCCCGACGCTCCTACGTTGCGCGTGTGAGGAGCGGCCGGTGGGGCTGCTCCAGGGTGAGGGAGCACCGGTGACCGTCGTCATCACCGCCGAGCCGAGCACCTTCGACGTCTCGGCTCCTCCGCACACCATGACCGCCGTGGTCGCCGACGCGCGCAACGTCCCGAGCGCCCGCCGCGAGGAGTACGCCGCCGCGCTCGCGGTCTACGCCGACCACCCGCACGTCCTCGTCGTCCGCACCTGCCACCGCGTCGAGGCCTACGTCGCCCACCACGACGGCGAGGTCGTCGAGCTCCCTGCGGCGCCCGCCGGTGCGCGGCACCTGCAGGACGTCGAGGCGGTGCGCCATCTCGTGCGCGTCGCGTGCGGGCTCGAGTCCGCCGTCCTCGGCGAGGACCAGGTGCTGCACCAGATCCGCGTGGCGCTCGCGCACCGCCAGTCCGCGGGTCCGCTCGACCCGGTGCTCGGCCGCCTCGCCCAGGTGGCGCTGCACGCCGGCAAGCAGGCGCACACCCTGTTCGGCAACGAGCGCCGCAGCCTCGCCGACCTCGGGCTCGACGAGATCGAGCGGCGCGCCGGCTCGCTCACGGGTCGCGAGGTGCTCGTGGTCGGAGCGGGGAGCATGGGATCGCTGGCCGCGCGCGGTGCGGCGCGACGCGGCATCCGCGTCGCCGTCGCCAACCGCACCACCGCCCGCGCCGACGCGCTGGCCGCCCTCGTCGGCGGCCGCGTGGTCGACCTCGAGGCCGATGAGGCAGACGGGCTCGACGACGTCGCCGGTGTCATCGTCGCGACGAGCGGCCGGTGGCAGCCCGATCCCTACCGGGTCCGCGTGCTGGCAGACGGCTGGGCGACGGTGGTCGACCTGTCGAGCCCGCAGGCGACGCCCCCCGACCTCGCCGAGGATCTCGGCCGCCGCTTCGTCGGCATCGACGACCTGGCGTGGTCCACCCGCGACGTCGTCCCCGACGAGGTCGCCGACCAGATCGACGCGATCACCCATGACGCCGGCGCCGAGTACTGCCACTGGTTGCGCAGCCGCGTCGCGACGCCGACGCTCTCCCGGCTCGCCGACTCCGTCGAGTCGCGACGCACCGCCGAGCTCGACCGGCTGCTGCGCCGACTGCCCGACCTCGACCCCCACGCGCGCCACCTCGTCGAGACGATGACCCACCGCCTCGTCGCCGGGATCCTCCACGGCCCGCGCACCGCCCTGCGCGACGACGTCGACGGCGACCTCGAGCGCGCCGTGCGCACCCTGTTCGGGCTCGACGAGGGCGCATGACCCCGACCCTGCCCCGGTACGCCGACGTCGTGGTCGTCGGCGGCGGTGCCTCGGGACTGTCCACGGCGTACTGGCTGCGCGTCGAGCACGACGCCGACGTCGTGGTGCTCGAGGCGGCGGACCGCGCCGGCGGCAAGGTCACGACGCGGCTGCTCGCCGGCCTCCCGGTCGACACCGGGCCGGACGCGTTCCTCTCGCGCGCGGCCGACCTCGGCGAGCTCGTGGCCCGCCTCGGCCTCAGCGACTCCGTCGTGGGCCCGCTGCCGGGCGGCGCGTTCGTGTGGTCGCGCGGACGGCTGCACCCCCTCCCGCAGGGCGGCTTCTTCGGCATCCCCGACCGCGTCCTCCCGCTGCTGCGCTCGCGGCTGCTCAGCCCGCGCGGCGTCGCGCGCGCGGGCCTGGACCTCGTGCTCCCCCGAACGCCGCTGGGCGAGGACCCCTCGGTCGCCGACGTCGTGCGCCCGCGCCTCGGCGTCGAGGCGTTCGACCGCCTCGTGCAGCCGCTGCTCGGCGGCGTGCACGCGGGCTCCGCCGAGCGCCTGAGCGCGCGCAGCACCGTGCCGGAGGTCCTCGGCATCGCACGGTCCGGGCGGTCCCTCGTCCTGGC
Organism: Candidatus Nanopelagicales bacterium; assembly: GCA_035702165.1. GTDB lineage: Bacteria > Actinomycetota > Actinomycetes > S36-B12 > CAIYMF01 > Longivirga. Next base: position 5,899 of record DASSQW010000055.1, on the reverse strand, counting down.
GCTGCGCAGCCGTCGCCGCGCCGCACCGAAGGCCACCACCACTCCGGCGCCTCCGCTCGTCTCCGTCGCGGGCGGCATGAGCCGCCTCATCGACGCCCTCGTCGAGGCGATCGGTGCCGAGCGCGTGCACACCTCGACCCCGGCGATGTCGTTGCGCCGTACGGACTCCGGGTGGGAGGTCGATACGCCGTCGGGGACGCTGCGTGCGCGCACCGTCGTCCTGGCGTCGCCGGCGTACCTGACCGCGGACCTGGTCGAGGAGAGCGCGCCCGCCCTCGCGGCGGAGCTCCGCGGCATCGAGTACGCCTCGGTCGCCAACGTGACGCTCGCGCTGCGCCGCAGCGACGTCGGCGAGCTCGTCGGCACCGGGTTCCTCGTGCCGCCGGTGGAGGACGACCTGCTGGTCGGCTGCACCTGGCTCACGAGCAAGTGGCCGCACCTCGCCGGCACCGACACGGTGCTGGTGCGCTGCATGGTCGGCCGCGACGGCGACGACCGCTGGACCCGGATGGACGACGACGAGCTCGTCGCCGCTGTGCGTGCCAGCCTCGCGCGGATGATGGGCCTGTCCGCCGCGCCGACCGAGGTGCTCGTGCAGCGCTGGCCCGGCGCGATGCCGCAGTACGTCGTCGGCCACGCCGACCGCCTGTCCCGCATCGACGGGCTCACCGCAGGCGGCCTGCACCTCACGGGTGCGGCGTACCGCGGGTCCGGCCTCGCCGGCTGCGTCGGCGACGCCCGCCGCACCGCCACCGCCGTGGCCCGCCGCCTGTCCCCCAGCACCGACCCGTCACTCGAAGGAGCGGCACGATGAGCCACCCCGCCGGCATCCCGACGCGTCCCGTCGACTTCTCCGCCCGGCCGATGCTGGTGTTCTGGGAGATCACCCGCTCGTGCCTGCTCGCGTGCAAGCACTGCCGTGCCTCCGCGACTCCCGGCGCGCTCCCCGGCCAGCTCGACCACGCCGAGGGGATGCACCTCATCGACCAGGTCGCCGCGTTCGGCCGGCCCTACCCGATCCTCGTGCTGACCGGCGGCGACTGCCTGCTGCGCGACGACGTCTTCGACCTCGTGGCCCACGCCACCGAGCTCGGCGTACCGGTGTGCCTGTCCCCCTCGGTGACACCGATGCTCACGCCCGAGGCGATCGAGCGGATGGCCTCGTCGGGGGTGAAGGCGGTGTCGCTGTCGCTCGACGGCGCGTGCGCCGCGACGCACGACGGCGTCCGCGGGATCCCCGGGCACTTCGAGAAGTCGCTTCCCGCCATCAAGGCGATCAAGGACGCCGGCATCAAGCTGCAGATCAACACCACGGTCATGAGCGGCAACGTCCACGAGATGCCCGACATCGCGAAGATCGTGAAGGACTACGGCGTCGACATGTGGGAGGTCTTCTTCCTCGTCCACGTCGGCCGCGGCGAGGCCACCGGCGCGATCAGCCCGCAGGAGCACGAGGACGTCTGCCACTTCCTCTACGACGCGTCGCACCACGGCTTCGTCGTGCGCACGGTCGAGGCGCCGTTCTTCCGGCGCGTGGTGCACACCCGCCGCGCCGGCGGCGAGGCACCGGGCACCGAGCTGTACGCCGAGCTCTCGGGCCGCCTCACCGAGCTCTGCGGCGAGGGCAACGAGCGCGCGTCGGCGCACACTGCCGCGACGCGCGACGGCAAGGGCATCGTGTTCGTCGCCCACGACGGCCAGGTGTACCCGGCGGGATTCCTCCCGCTCGAGCTCGGCTCGGTGCGCGACACTCCGCTCGCCGAGATCTACCGCGACCACCCGACGCTCACGGCGATCCGGGCGGCGGAGTTCACCGGGAAGTGCGGGGTGTGCGAGTTCGCCGACCTGTGCGGCGGCTCCCGGGCTCGTGCGTACGCGGCGTCGGGGGATCCGCTCGGCGAGGACACGGCGTGCAGCTACATCCCGACGGTCATGGATCCCGAGGCACTGGTCGCCGCAGGGGTGTGACCAGCAGGGCCGGGCGAGAGCCGTCGCGCCGACAGGCGACCCCGACGCACCTCGCCTAGCCTCGAACCATGGACACGACCGCCGAGGTGGAGCGCCTCGCCGCCAGCACGTACGTGTCATTGACCACGTTCAAGCGGTCGGGTGCCGCGGTCGCCACCCCGGTCTGGGTGTCCAGCGACGGCGACCGCCTCTACGTGTGGACGCAGGGCGACTCCGGCAAGGTCAAGCGCATCCGCAACGACGGGCACGTGCTCGTCGCGCCGAGCGATTCGCGCGGCGTGCTCCAGGGCGCGGCGGTCTCGGGAACCGCCAGCGTGCTCGACGCTCCCGACGACCTCGCACGCGTCTCGTCGCTGCACCGCGCCAAGTACGGCGCGCAGTTCTGGCTGTTCGACCTCGGTGCGAAGCTCCTCCGCCGCAACCGCCCCCTCGTCGCCGTCGAGATCACCCTCGACTGACACCACGGATGTCACAGCCGTTCTTGGGGTGTCCCGTGCCGGATCACCCCAACAACGCCTGTTACATGCGGGAGCGGGGGGCGCCGGCCCAACGGATCGCGAGGCCGGAGAGGAGCAGGGCGACGATGGCGCCGGCGGCCGAGAGCGGCAGTCCGGCGTAGTCGACGATCCGCCAGGGGAAGCCGGCGAGGCCGGTGCCCGAGAGCACGAGGGTGGAGATCCCCACCCCGACGCAGCCGATCGCGGCGACCGACGAAGCGGTCCGCGTCGAGGGCGCCCGCGACCGCGGCGCGGCGTCCCACCACACCAGGGGGGCATGCTCGAAGGGCCACATCAGGCGTACGACGGCCCACACGCCGACGGCGTACACGGCCCAGAACAGCAGGCTGCCGAGCAGGTAGCCCCATCCGTCGGGCACCGGCCAGCCGTCCGCGCCGAGCCGCACCGGGCGGTCGAGCCCGAGCAGGTGCGCGAGCGTCGTCACGGCGACGAGCACCGGCAGGTGCCAGAGGTAGAGCGTCATCGCGACGAGGTTCACCCACGTCGCCGGACGCCAGACCGACGGCACCGACGCCAGCCGCGCGAGCGGGCCGTCGAGCAGCGTGACGACGCAGACGAGCACCACCGAGTGCAGCGCGAGCACGACGGTCGGCGGCGCCATGTTGCTCACCTCGGCGCCCGGCATGCCCACCATCGACAGCGGCCACGGCCCGTGCGCGATGAGGACGAGGTTCAGCGCCACGCACACCAGGGCCACGAGCCCCACGACCCAGCGCGGCACGCGGTCCAGGACGCGGTGCGAGCGCATCGATCCGAGGTACGCCGGCACGGCCCACACGATCACGAAGTTCAGCAGCCCGACGACCGCGGGGATCCCGGCGAAGAACCGCGACGCGTCGACGGTCCCGCACGCGAGCAGCAGCGCGACGACGACGAGCGCCGCGCGCAGCGGCGTCGTCGGGACGAACAGCGGCGTGAGCGCCGTGACGATGAGGTAGACGCCGAGGAACCACAGCAGTTGGGTGAGCAGGTTCATCAACGGCTCCGACGTCGCCGGCGCCGCGACGGCGGTGACCACCGCGGCGATCACCCCTGCGACGGCGAGGTAGACGAACGCCGGGCGCAGCAGCCGGTCCGCGCGCGCCCAGATCCACGCCGGGTACTCGCCGCCGCGAGCGCGGTGCCTGTCCCACGAGATCGCGCTCGCCGCACCGCCGGCGAAGAAGAACAGCGGCATGATCTGCAGCACCCAGGTGAGCGCCTGGGTCCACGGGTACGCCGCGAGCAGGTTGCCCAGCAGCGGTACACCGCCGGGCCACGCCACCACCGCCATGATCGAGTGGCCCGCCACCACGACGACGAGCGACACCGCCCGGACCAGGTCGACCACCCGGTCGCGGTCCTCCGGGGTCTGGGCGGCCGCTCGGCGCGAGGGCACCGGGGCGAACACCGTCAGAGCCATCGCCCGCCACCTCCCTCGTCCCAGGGTGGCACGGCGTACGCCGTCGACGCGTGATCACGAGCCTGTCGACGCGTGATGAGCGGACCCTCTAGCGTCCCCTGGTCACGCGTCGACGGGAGGGTCAGGGCTCGCGGTAGGCGTCGGCCTCGACCTCGACCAGCATGCGCGGGTCGATGAAGCCGCTCACCTCGACCATCGTCGCGGCGGGGCGGACGTGGTCGAAGAGCTCCGAGTGCGCGCGGCCGACGGCGGTGGAGTCGTGGATGTCCTTCACGTACATGCGGGTGCGGACGACGTCGTCGAGCGAGAGGCCGGCCCGCTCGAGGGCACGGCGTACGACGCCGAAGGCCTCGAGGGTCTGCGCGTAGGCATCCCCCTCGTGGCGGACCTCGCCATCGACCGTCGACGTGGAGCCCGCGACGAGCACCCACGGCCCGGCGACGACGGCGCGCGAGTAGCCGACGGCGTCCTCCCACGGGCCGCCCGACGAGATGCGCGCGGTCACGGCATGAAACCGGGGATCTCGTCGCCGCGACGGAACATCGACTGGCGCATCTCCATGCGCGGCGCGACGGCGACGAGCGCCTCGGGCAGCGTGAACGCACCTGCGTAGAGCGCCTTGCCGATGATCGCGCCCTCGACGCCGAGCGGCACGAGCTCCGCGATCGCGTGCAGGTCCTTCAGCGACGAGACGCCGCCGGACGCGACGACCGGGGCGGCGGTCGCCTCGCACACCGAGCGCAGCAGGTCGAGGTTCGGGCCCTTCATCGTGCCGTCCTTGGCGACGTCGGTGACGACGTAGCGCGGGCAGCCCTGGCCGTCGAGGCGCGCGAGCACCTCCCAGAGATCGCCGCCGTCCTGCGTCCACCCGCGTGCCGAGAGCGTGGTGCCGCGCACGTCGAGGCCGACCGCGATCGCGTCGCCGTGCTCGCCGATGATGCGGGCGACCCACTCGGGGTCCTCGAGCGCGGCCGTCCCGATGTTCACGCGGCGGCAGCCGGTCGCGAGAGCCGCGGCGAGCGAGTCGTCGTCGCGGATGCCGCCCGACATCTCCACGGCGATGTCCAGGGCGCCCACGACCTCGGCGAGCAGCTCGCGGTTGGAGCCGCGGCCGAACGCGGCGTCGAGGTCGACGAGGTGGATCCACTCGGCACCCTGCTCCTGGAAGGCGAGCGCCGCGTCGAGCGGGCTGCCGTACGCCGTCTCCGTGCCGGCCTCGCCCTGCACGAGACGCACCGCCTGGCCGTCGGCGACGTCGACCGCCGGCAGCAGCTCGAGCACCGCCGGCCCCTCGTCGTAGGTCTCGTCGTCGAAGCCGGCCTCGGGCGTCTCGTCGCTCATGCCCCGACCCTAGCGATCATGAGCTGCCTGGTCAGCGGCGGTCGAACAGCAGGGTGCGCAGGACCGGGGCGAGGAGGAGGGAGAGCACCAGGACCGCACCGCGCAGGCCCCACGACGGCGTGAGCCACCAGGTGAGCACCTGCACGACGAGCACGATCGCCACCACGACCGAGGTACGACGACGGCGGCCGCGCGCGAACGGGTCGCCCTTCGGGTACGTCCGCCGCCACCAGCGCGACAGTCGCCCGCGCGCGCTCGTCGCGGGGGACGTCACCGTGCCGACGACGGCGGCGCGCTGGTCGGCGCGTCGGCGCTTGGCCTCGCGGCGCCGTCGCTCCTCCGCCGCGGCCGCCTCGCGCTCGGCGCGGCGCCTGGCCCGCTCCTTGGCCACGACGGGTCAGGCCAGCGAGCGGACCCAGGTGCGCAGCAGGTGCGCACCGGCGTCGCCCGACTTCTCCGGGTGGAACTGCGTGGCCACGAGCGGACCGTTCGCGACCGCGGCGACGAAGGGCTCGCCGTGCGTCGCCCAGGTCACGAGCGGTGGGCGGGTGCGGCCCTCCGGATCGACCTGCAGCGCCCACGTGCGCACGCCGTAGGAGTGCACGAAGTAGAACCGCTCACCCTCGACGCCCGCGAAGAGCGCTGAGCCCTCCGCGACGTCGACGGTGTT
>DASSQW010000054.1:0-6596 GCA_035702165.1 Candidatus Nanopelagicales bacterium | reverse complement strand
AGCCACTGGTCGAGCCAGATCCACGCGACCACGACGTGGCCCGTCGCCTCGAGGTACGCCGTCGCGTCGGCGAGGATGCGCGGCGGGTCGCCGAGCGCGCCGAGCGCCGCCGTCGTGGCGACGAGATCCGCCGTCGCCTCGGTGAGGTGGAGGGCCAGAGCGGCGCCGGCCTCGCCGGTGGCACGGGCGCGGGCGGCTGTGCCGTCGATGCGGGCGACGAGGAGCGAGAGGGCCTTGCCTCCGTCCAGGAGGACCTTGCGCCCGAGCAGGTCCATCGCCTGGATGCCGTGCGTGCCTTCGTGGATCGGGTTGAGCCGGTTGTCGCGGTAGTGCTGCTCGACGTCGAAGTCGCGCGTGTAGCCAGCACCGCCGAGCACCTGGATCGCGAGGTCGTTGGCAGCCGGGCCGTACTGCGACGGCCAGCTCTTCACGACAGGCGTGAGCAGCCCGAGCAGTGCCGCCGCCTCCGCGCGGTCGGCGTCGTCCGGTGCGGTCTCGGAGTCGTCGTACAGCCGCGCCGCGAGGAGCACGAGGGCGAGTGCTCCCTCGACGTAGGCCTTCTGCGCCAGGAGCATCCGTCGTACGTCGGGGTGCGCGACGAGCGGCACCTGCGGGGACGACGGGTCGGCGCCGACCGGACGGCCCTGCAGCCGCTCGCGCGCGTAGGCCAGCGACTCGAGGTAGCCGGTGTAGCCGATGGCGGCGGCGCAGAGGCCGACACCGATGCGCGCCTCGTTCATCATCGAGAACATCAGCGCCATGCCGCGGTTCTCCTCGCCGACGAGGTAGCCCACGGCCCCTGCGCGGCCGCCGGGGGTGAACGCGCCGTCGCCGAGGACCGGCGCGGTGTTCACCGTGCCGCGGAACCCCATCTTGTGGTTGATGCCGGCAAGCGTGATGTCGTTGCGCTCGCCGAGCGTGCCATCGTCGAGCACGAGGTGCTTGGGCACGACGAACAGCGAGATCCCCTTGGTGCCGGGCGGCGCACCGGGGGTGCGGGCGAGCACGAGGTGGACGATGGTCCGGCCCATCTCGTGATCGCCGCCGGAGATCCACATCTTGCGGCCGTGGAGGCGGTAGCTGCCGTCGTCCTGCGGCTCGGCCCGCGTCGTGATGTCGGCGAGGTTCGATCCCGCGTGCGGCTCCGACAGCATCATCGTGCCGAAGAACCGACCGTCGCCCATGGGTACGGCGTAGCGCTCGATCTGCTCGGCGGTCCCGTGCTTGCGCAGCAGGTTCGCAGCTGCGGAGGTGAGCAGCGCGTACGCGCTCGTGCTGGCGTTGGCAGCCTGGAACCAGGCCATGTTCGCGGCGTGCACGCTCGCGGGCAGCGCGCTGCCGTCCTCGAGGTCGGCCGACAGGAACCCGGCGTCGGCGAAGGCCTGCAGCGCGACCGCGACCTCCGGGATCACCGTGACCGTGGTGCCGTCGTACGTCGGCTCGTCGAGGTCCGCGAGCCGGTTGTGCGGGGCGAAGTGCGCGGTGGCGATCTGCTCGGCGAGGTCGAGGACGGCGTCGATCGTCGCGCGCGAGTGGTCGGCGTACCGCGGGCGCTCGAGCAGCGACTCGGTGCCGAGCCACTCGTGCAGCAGGAAGTCCAGGTCGCGCCGCGACATGATCGTGCTCATCGTCCGCCTCCGTGATCGACCACCACTATGGGCCACCGATGCGGCGCGCGAGGCCCGCAACCGGTGCCCGCCCGCCGCCGCGTCAGGTGCGGGCCGCTCGCCTTGCTGGGAGCGGCGTGCTGTCGACGTCGCCGTCGGCATCGTCGCGTTCGGCTACCTGGTCCACGCCCGCAGGGGCCGTCGAGCAGCAGCTGACGGTGCGCAGGCGACGACGCCGCGCCGGGACAGGGCCTGCGCTCACCCGTGCGCGACGCCGGCCGCGAGGCCGTCCAGCCAGACGCGCAGCGCCGCCTCGAAGGAGTCGTCGAGCGGACGCTCCGCGCCGCCGTGCCAGCGCAGCGCGATGGCCTGGTCGTGCAGGTGCTCGTGATGCGCGCCGATGGTGGGGAAGCGCTCGGGGTCGAGCTCGGTCAGCGTGAGGGCGAACTCGGCCTGCCATCCCTCGGGCTCGCGCTGGGCCGCCGCCAGCTCGACGGACACCCAGCCGACGAGGGAACCCACGAACGCGTTGTAGGCGTGGGTCAGGGCCGGCCCGGAGTAGCCGCCGGACTCGAGGACCGACAGGACCGCCTCCACGAGGTCCAGGGTGGGAGGGCTGACCAGCACCTGCGTGGCGACGAGGGCGGCGGTGTTGGGATGGGCGTGCAGGACGCGGCGGTACTCCCGGGCAGCGAGGGCGAGCCAGTCGCGCCAGGGGACCTGGGACGGGTCCGGGACGGTCATCTCGCCCAGGGCCCGGTCGACGACCAGGGCCAGCACGCGGTCCCGGTTCCCCGCGTGCCAGTAGACGGTGTTCGGGAAGGTGCTCAGCCGGTCCGCGAGCGCTCGCATCGTGAACCCCTCGACGCCCACCTCGTCGAGCAGGCCGAGGGCGGCGAGCACCACCTGGCCCTCGTCGAGCGGGCCGCGGCGCGTCCTCGAACCGCGGCGCGAGCTCATCGCCGGTCCTCCCCGCTGTTGACGCGCCACCCTCGTGAGCGCATCCTTGTACATCGTACAAGAACCCGGACTGGGGTGGCGCGATGAGCAACGCGGCCGACGCGGCCCTCTGGGCCCACGTGGCGGCCGAGCGCCGGGACATCGTCGAGCTGCTCGAGGGCCTCGGAGCCGACGAGTGGCTGGTGCCGTCGCTGTGCGAGGGATGGCGCGTGCGGGACGTGGCCGCGCACCTGCTGATCGACGATCCGGTGCGCGAGCTCGGCGTGGCGGGCGTGCTCGGGCGCATGGTCCGGTGGCGGTTCGACGTCGATCGTGCCAACCAGTGGTGGGTGCAGCACAACGCCGACGTCCCGGTGAGCACGCTGACGGCGCGGATGGCGCGCAGCGTGGCCCCCGGTCCGGTGTCGCGTGTCCTCGGCCCCGCGAACCAGCTGCGCGCGGCGGTGATCCACCACCAGGACATGCGCCGACCGCTGGGCCGTGGGAGCACCGTCCCTGCTGGTCGGTTGCGGGCGACGCTGGACGCGGTCCTGACCCGGTCGGGCAGCGCGAACCTCGGCGCACGGCAGCGCGCCCGGGGGATCCGCCTGACGGCCTCGGACCTGGACTGGTCGGCGGGCGACGGACCGGAGGTGTAGGGACCCGCGCTGGCGCTGCTGATGGCGCTGGCCGGACGCGCCGTCGGGCTGGCCGAGCTGCACGGAGACGGAGTCGCGACTCTGGCCGCCACGATCCCGGCCCGGAGCGCCGGGGCCCAGCGGCTCGACGCGCCGCACGACGGTCTCTGACGACGCGTCAGGTCCGCGCCTCGACGTACGCGAGAACCGACCATCCCGGAGGAGCGAGCATGCACGTGATCGCGGTGCACCCCACCCGTCCTCGTCCGTACGTCGACCAGGCGCCAGGCACGGTGCCGGCCTCGCGCCGCCCGCCGCGCTCGGAGGTGCGCTGTGACGCCCGGTGAGCGCGAGCTCCGACTGAGGTGGGCCCGCGGGGCTGCCTGGGCCGCCGTCGTCGGCATGAGCTCGTGGGTCGTCGGGGTGGCGCTGATCCCGTGGGACGCCAAGCTCGAGGCTGGCGACGCCACGCTTCGCGCGACCATCGCCTCGATGCCCGCTCGGCTGGACGTGGCTGCGATGCTGGCCGTCGTCGGCGGTGTCCTGCTCGTCGCGTTCTTCGCCGCCTTGACCCGTCTCGTCCCCGAGGGCGAGCCGGGGTGGGGGCTCGTGCGGGTCGCCCTCGCCGGATGCGTCATGACGCAGACGATGGTGGCGATCGGCGCGTGCTTCGCGCTGGCCGGCTTCCACGCGGCGGCCGCTGCGGAGTCTCCGAGCATCGTCGCCTTCGCCTGGCGCGGGCTCTGGCTGACCTTCACCGCATCGGCGATCCCCACCGTCCTGTTCACCGTCACAGCGGTCCTCGGGATGGCGGCAGCCGGCCTCGCCGTCCGCTGGGTCGCGATCCTCGGGTGGCTCTCGGCTTCCGCCCACCTCGTCGCGGTCCTGACCCTGGCGCAGTCCGGTCCGTTCGCCCCGGACGGGCTCGTCGGCGCGCTCACGCCCGTCACCACCGTCGTGTGGATCATCGCGGCGGCGGCAGGGCTCCGAGGTGGGGTACGCCGCCAGCCCCTCCTCGGCTCGTGACCTCGCGCGTTCGTGCGCGTCGTCCATCTCCGACCGTCCGGCGCACCCGGTGCGACCGACCCGTCCACGCAGAGGGGTAGCCATGTCGAACAAGGAGCTCGTACGCAGGTTCTTCGAGGATCTCCTCAACCGCGAGGACCTCGACTGCGCGCGCGAGATAGCGACCGCGTCGTACATCGAGCACGCCGTCGCGCCCTTCGGACGCGAGGCGCCCGGCGTCGTCGACGGGCCGGAGCACCTGGCCAACGTGAGCAGGTCGCTGAAGGCGCAGTTCCCCGACCTGCGCACGGTCATCGAGGCGATGGTGGAGGAGGGCGACATGGTCGCGGTACGGGTCCGCGCGGAGGGGACCAACGACGGAGCGATCAACGCAGCCGTCCCCGCGACCGGACGCCGCTTCTCCTCCTGGCAGAGCCACTGGTTCCGGATCGAGGACGGCCGCCTCGCGGAGCACTGGGCGAACCGCGAGGACCTGCCGACGATGCTCCAGCTCGGCCTGGTCAGCCCGCCCGGGGCGCGGCCCTCGGCCTGAGCGACGTCCGACCGGCGTCAGTGGCCCGAGGGCCACGTCAGGCTCGGTTGCGTGAAGCGCGTTCCACTCCCCCCGGAGCTCGCCGGTCCGGGGAGGCGTGGGCGTGGGACACGGGTCCGATCCCGTGACGTCGGCCGTGCGCAGGCTGGATCGGTTGCTAACCTCGCGGCGCATGGGGGCTCGCTGGCCGGACGAGGCGGTCGCCGGTCTCGCGCCGGACGCGTCCTCGCTCAGCGCCGGACGGCGGCTGGCGACGCCGTCGTCGTGGACGGGGCTCGGCGCGACGTCAGCGGCGGTCTGGGGGCTGTGCGCCGGGAGCGGCAAGAACCCGTATCAGACCATCGTCGATCTCGACGGGCCGGCGTTCCGCTGCAGCTGCCCGAGCCGCAAGTTCCCGTGCAAGCACGCGCTGGGTCTGCTCCTGCTCTGGTCCGCGGACCGCGTGCCCGACGTCGCGGAGCCGGCCGACTTCGCGGCCACCTGGCTCGAGTCGCGAGCGGCCAAGTCCGCTGCACCGCCGCGCCGGGCGGAGTCCGCGGGCGAGGGCCCGGTCGATCCGGCGGCGGCCGAGCGCAGAGCCGAGCAGCGGGCCGCGCGCGTGGCGGCCGGTCTCGACGACCTCGACCGGTGGCTGTGCGACCAGGTGCGCGTCGGGCTGGTCTCCGTCGACCGCAGCCACGCGCACGTCGACGGGATGGCCGCGCGCCTGGTCGACGCGCAGGCACCGGGCGTGGCGTCGTGGTTGCGTCGTATCCCCGCGTCCCTGGTGAACGACGAGCAGTGGCCGCGGACCCTCCTGCAGCAGTACGGCCAGCTGCACCTGCTGGCCCGGGCGCACGCGTCGCTCGAGACACTCCCCGCTGATCTGTCGGCGACCGTGCGCAGCCACGTCGGATACACGACGGCGAAGGAGGACGTGCTGGCCACCGAACCGGTCCGTGACCGGTGGTGCGTCGTCGCCGTCCGAGACACGACCGAGGACCGGCTGATGGTCCGGCGCGCGTGGCTGGTGGGCGAGCGCACCGGGAGGTACGCCGTCGTCCTCTCCTTCGCCGCCACGGGGCAGGTGCTCGACACGTCGCTGCTGGCAGGCACGAGCGTCGAGGCCTCCCTGCACCTCTACCCGGGTACGCCGCCGCTGCGCGCCCTCGTCGGCGAGCGGCACTCCGAGCCTGGAGAGCCCGGGCCGCTGCCGGGCACGTCGGTCGACGAGGCGGCAGCGGCGTACGCCGAGGCCCTCGCCGCCGACCCGTGGCTGCGGTCGTGGCCGGCGCTGCTCGACGGGGTCGCTGTCGGCCGAGGGACCGACGGCGCCGGTTGGTGCCTCCACGACGACAGCGGCACGCTCCCGATCGCGCCCGGTGCCGGAGACCCCTGGGTCCTGCTCGCGGTCTCGGGCGGGCGTCCCGTCCCGCTGATGGTCGAGCTCACCGACACCGGTGCGGTACCGCTCAGCGTCGTGGGCGATGCGGTGGTCGCGCTGTGAGCGACCCGTGGGAGGAGCTCGTGTCGGTGGCGCTCATGGGCACCGACCGTCGGCATCTCGACGTCGACGTCCTTCCCGACGTCGTGCGCGGACCTGCGTCGCGACTCGACGTCGCGCCGCCCGAGGCCCTGCTGGCGACGGCGTCTCTCGTGCACGCGGCGGAGCGCGCGGGTCTGCGCAGCGCACCGGTGCGGCGGCTCGAGCCGGCGAGCGAGGGTGCGACAACTGAGGCCTCCGGTGCGGCGGCGGCGACCCTGGCCCGGATCCTGCAGGGCGACGACCGGACTCTGCTCGCGGAATGGCTCCACCTCGCGGCTGCGACGGGCCACCATGCGCCGCACCGGGCGCTTCCCGCGCTGCTCGACCTC
>DASSQW010000053.1:0-7333 GCA_035702165.1 Candidatus Nanopelagicales bacterium | reverse complement strand
ATGAAGCACTGGTGGCCGCGCGCGTCGAGGCGCGCGATCAGGTCGTCGAGCTCCGACGGCTCGTAGTAGGCGCTGCCGCTCGTGTCAGGACGGTTGGCGTACGGCGCGAGCATGGCGGCCGTGTGCGGCTCGACGATGTCGTCGATGTAGAGCTTGAGCGGTCCGAGACGGAACCGCTCGTCCTGGTGGGCGGCGATCGCCGCCTCGAACTCGACCAGGTCGTCGGGCGTCGTCCCCACCGGGTGGAAGAGCGCGGCGATCACCCGGGAACGCATCGCTCCCTCGTCGCGCGCCCGTGCGAACAGGGCGAGGTCGTCGAGGGAGTTCTGCGGCTCCACGACGGTCGTGATGCCGTACGAGGCCGCCATGTCGAGGCCGGAGCGCACGCGCGCGTACTGCGCCTCGTCGCCGAAGACCGGGACCAGCTCCTTCAGCGCCGCGAGCCCCGACCTCGACAGGCCGCGCGTCGCGTAGTCGTGCAGGTAGCCGGTGAGCGCGCCGTCGGCGTCGTGCTCGAACCAGCCGTAGGGCACGTCGGTCGTGGAGGCCGTGACGCCGAGCGCGCTCAGCGCCTCGCGGTTGAACAGCGCCGCGTGGACGCTGTAGTCGAGCAGCATCGCGGGGCGCCCACCGCACGCGCCCGTGAGGTCGTCGGCGTGCGGGTAGCGCCCTTCCGGGAACGCGGCGTAGTCGAAGCCCTCGCCGTAGACCCACTCCGCTCGGGGGTTGTCGTCGAGCCAGCCAGCGATGCGCGCCCTGATCTCGGGCAGCGACGTCGCGCCTGCGAGCTGCACGGCGCCGTCGCCCGAACCGAGCCGGATGTGGTTGTGCGCGTCGACGAAGCCGGGCACGACCAGCGGCCCGTCCACGTCGACGACCGTCTCGCGCCCGGTCAGACGCGCCGCCACGTCGTGGTCCGCTCCGACGGCGACGATCCGGCCGTCGCGAACGAGCATGGACTCGGCCCAGGGCCGGGCGGGGTCCGCGGTCCAGATCCGCGCACCGCGCAGCACGACGTCCATCCGGCCTCCTCCTCGTGTCGGTGGGTCAGAACCTAGCGAGACGCCCCGGGTGTCGTGGCGCGTCGCCGTTTGGGAGCATGCGACGTCGACCACTGGAGGACCGCGTGACGAAGCGACAGCTGCCCCGGTGGCAGGACGTCAGCCCGTTGCTGGGCTTCCGCGCACCCTTCACCGGTCCGTCGCGGGTCGAGCGCGCGTCGTCGATCGCCGAGCTGCGCGAGGTCGCGCTGCGGCGCACGCCTCGTGCGGTGTTCGACTACACCGACGGCGCGGCCGGCCGCGAGATCTCGATGCGACGGTCGCGCGACGCCTATGCGCGGGTCGAGTTCCGCCCGCACGTCCTGCGCGACGTCAGCGTGGTCGACCCGTCCGTCACCGTCCTGGGGCGGCGGTCGGCGTACCCGTTCCTGCTGAGCCCCACGGGCTTCACGCGGATGATGCACAACGACGGGGAGCCGGCGGTCGCACGCGCCGCGCGAGAGATCGGCGTCCCGTACACGCTCTCGACCCTCGGCACCACCTCGGTCGAGTCGCTCGCCGAGCAGGTGCCCGACGTGCGGCGGTGGTTCCAGCTCTACGTGCGCCGCGACCAGCCCGATGCCCGCTACGAGCTCGCCCAGCGCGCCGTCGCCAGCGGCTACGAGGCGATCATGCTCACGGTCGACTCGGTGGTCGGGGGCACCCGCCACCGCGACGTCGCGAACGGGCTGTCGATCCCGCCGCAGCTGACCTACCGCACCCTCGCGGGCATGGCCCGGTTCCCCTGGTGGTGGGCCGACCTGCTCACCAGCGAGCCGCTCGAGTTCGCGTCGCTGCGGTCCACCGGCGGCACGGTCGCCGAGATGTTCGACGCCGTCTTCGACCCGGCGCTCACCATGCGCGACATCACCTGGCTGCGCGAGAACCTGCCCACGAAGCTCGTCGTGAAGGGCGTCCAGCACGCCGACGACGCGAAGATGCTCGCCGACGCCGGCGTCGATGCGGTCGTGCTCTCCAACCACGGCGGCCGCCAGCTCGACCGCGCCGTGGTGCCGCTCGAGCTGCTCCCCGAGGTGCGCGCTGCCGTCGGGGACTCGATCGAGGTGTACGTCGACGGCGGCATGCTCAGCGGTTCGGACGCCGTAGCGGCGATCGGGCTCGGGGCAGACGCCGTGCTCTGCGGCCGCGCCTATCTCTACGGCCTCATGGCCGGGGGAGAGGCGGGCGTGCGCCGCGCGCTGCGGCTGCTCGCCGCGGAGGTGGAGCAGGCGATGCGGCTGCTCGGGGTCACGACGCTCGCGGAGCTCGAGCCGGGCATGGTCCGCCTGCGGGAACGCCTCTGAGCGGTGCTCCCACGGCTGCGACGCTCGTACCCCTACGACATCATGGGCCGATGGAGACGAGCACCGGCGCCATCCCCGTCGTCGACCTGTCGCTGTTCCACGGCGCGCCCGATCAGCGGGAGCAGTTCCTCGCCGACCTGCGCCAGGCAGCGCACGGCGTCGGGTTCCTCTACGTCGTCGGCCACGGCGTTCCGCAGCAGGTCGTCGACGACGTGTTCTCGGCCGCGCGCGAGTTCTTCGCGCTCCCGCTCGAGGAGCGCCAGGCGATCGACAACCTCGCGTCGCCGCAGTTCCGCGGCTACACCCGGGTCGGATACGAGCACACCAACGGCCGCCCGGACCGCCGCGACCAGCTCGACATCGGTGTGGAGCGCCCGGCGCTCGACCTCGGTCCGGACGACCCGGCGTACCTGCGTCTGATCGGCCCCAACCAGTGGCCGCAGGGGCAGCCCGAGCTCAAGCGAGCGGTGCTGGCGTTCCAGGACGCCGCGCAGCGGGTGAGCAAGGAGATGCTGGCGGCCTTCGCCGTCGCCCTCGGCCAGGACGAGCACTACTTCGAGCAGTGGTTCGACTCCGAGTCGCACAACCACCTCAAGGTGATCCGCTACCCCGGCCGCGGGGACGAGGTCCTCGACGACCAGGGCGTGGGCGCGCACAAGGACTACGGCTTCCTCGCGCTGCTCGTGCAGGACGAGCTCGGCGGGCTGCAGGTGCAGTCGCTCGACGGCGAGTGGCTCGACGCGGCTCCGATCCCGGGCTCGTTCGTCGTCAACATCGGCGAGATGCTCGAGGTGATGACGAGCGGCTACCTGCGCGCCACCGTGCACCGCGTGGTCAGCCCGCCAGGCGACACCGACCGCTACTCCGTGCCGTTCTTCCTCGGCCCGCGCCTCGACGCAGAGATGCCGGTGATGCCGCTGCCCCCGGAGCTCGCCGCCGAGGCGCGCGGGGTCGAGCTCGACCCCGACAACCCGCTGATCGCGCACTTCGGCGAGAACACCCTCAAGGGCTGGCTGCGCGCGCACCCGAAGGTCGCGGAGCGCTGGTGGGCCGACGTCCTCGGCTCGCAGGGCTGAGCGCTCTCAGCAGTCCCACCAGACCGTCGCGGTACGCCGGGGACCGGGTGCCGGTGCCGCGGCCAGGGCATCGGCGACCTCGGGTTCGCGGTCCTCGGGGAGGCACAGACGGATCCGCGTGAAGCGCGCGTGCTCCTCGGCCGTGAGCGAACGGCGCGCGCTCCACGCGTCGTCCCACACCTCGACCTCGGCCGGCACGCCCGCCTCGCGCAGAACCGCCACGGCGTCGTCGGCGGTCGGGCCGTCGGGCCGCTCGAGGTCCCAGAACCGCTTCCAGTACGGAGCGAGGTTCGCCAGCGGATGCCGCGCCGGGAGCTCGAGCACGACCCGGCGCCGCGCGTGGCGGTCGAGCGCGAGCGCGAAGCCGGCCAGGTCGGCGACGTCGTACGCGACGTGGTGGCACACGACGACGTCGACCACCGGCACGTCGTCCTCGACCGCGGGCCACATCCCGAGGTGCTCCTCGTGCGCGACCCCGCGCGCCTCGGCAGCCTCGGCGTAGGCGGCGAGCATCTGCTCGGACCGGTCGACAGCGACGAGCCGCCCGGCCGGCGGCACGAGCGCGAGCGACGCGCGGCCGCCGCCGCTGCCGACGTCGAGCACCGCGCCGCCGTCGGGCAGCGGCGCGAGCGCGCATCGGCGCGACGGCGAGTCGGGCTCGTCGCCCGTGACGGTGAACATCCGCACCGGATGGATCCAGGGCGACTCGGGCGCCCGGTCGAGGATCTCGTCGGGGATCGCCCACGCAGCCAGCTGCTCGCTCCACCGCTGCGCCGCCGTCGTCATGGGCGCGACGCTAGCCCTCGCCGTGGCGAGCGTCATGACGGCGGTGCGAGAGCTGCCCGCTCACCGCGTGCCAGGATCGATCACGTGGACGACCTGGTGCGCGCGGTGTTCCCGGACGCCCTGACCGCGGACCGGTTCTGCGACGCCGTCGACACCGCAGCGCGCGGCACCGGCTTCGAGCCCGGCGCGACGCTGCTCGTGACAGGTTCCTGCCGCGACGAGCTGTGCTTCCCGTTCGGCGACCGGCTGCAGCGCACCTGGGGCTCCGCGTTCCATGTCGGGTCGCTGGGCGGCCTGCTCTTCCTCGGGCGCACGGGTCTGTCGGCGGCGCACGCCCACGCGCCGCGCGGCCACCGACGCCGGCGCTACCTCGTCGTCGCGCTGACCCACGTCGGCATCGGCACCGACGGGACGCTCGGCCGGGTGGCGCGCCCGCACCAGGAGCAGGAGTCGTCGGCGTGCGGCGCGCTCGTCGCGCTCCAGCAGGAGATCGTCTCGGGCGCAGAGCTCGCCGAGCTCGACCCCGACGACCTCGAGCAGGGCCTGCTGCGCCGACGGCTGGCGTTCCTCTGGTCGCGCGGCGCCGACCTCACCGTGCTCGACGTGACCCTGGCTGCGCGGGACGCGATCCGGCAGGACATCGAGCGGCTGCACCCCGCCCTCGACCCCGACGGGCGCTCCGACGTCCTGCTCGTCACCGGCGTGCTGGTGCACGCCGCCGACGGCGACCGGGTGGCGGCGTACGACGTCACGCGGATCCATCCCGACGGGCGCGGCGAGCCGGTCGCGCTGGGCCGGTGATCACGCGCCGGAGCGCTGCGTGCGATGCTGGCGAGGAGCACGCAGGAGGGAGCCGCACCGCGTGACCGCGACGTCCGACCCCACGCCGCACGGCGTACGCCGCGCCCTCGCGCGCGCCCGTGACGGCAAGGCTCTCGACAGCTCGGAGGTCGCGGCGCTGCTCGCAGCCCGGGGCGAGGACCTGCAGGTGCTCATGGGCATCGCGTCCGCCCTGCGCGACCAGGGCCTCGAGACTGCCGGTCGACCGGGCGTCATCACCTACTCGCGCAAGGTGTTCATCCCGCTGACCCGGCTGTGCCGCGACCGCTGCCACTACTGCACGTTCGCCACGGTCCCCGGCCGGCTGCCCGCGCCGTACCTCTCGCCCGACGAGGTGCTCGAGATCGCGCGGCAGGGCGCGGCACTGGGCTGCAAAGAGGCGCTGTTCACCCTGGGCGACCGGCCCGAGGACCGCTGGCCGCAGGCCGCGGAGTGGCTCGAGGAGCAGGGATACGCCGACACGCTCTCCTACGTGCGCGCGATGGCCGTGCGCGTCCTCGAGGAGACCGGGCTGCTGCCGCATCTCAACCCCGGCGTCATGTCGTGGACCGAGCTGCAGCGGCTCAAGCCGGTCGCCCCGTCGATGGGCATGATGCTCGAGACCACCGCGACCCGGCTGTGGTCCGAGCCGGGCGGCCCGCACTTCGGCTCGCCCGACAAGGAGCCCTCGCTGCGGCTGCGCGTGATCGAGGACGCCGGTCGCCACGCCATCCCGTTCACCACGGGCATCCTCGTGGGCATCGGTGAGACGCTGCAGGAGCGCGCCGAGTCGCTGC
Organism: Candidatus Nanopelagicales bacterium; assembly: GCA_035702165.1. Classification (GTDB taxonomy): domain Bacteria; phylum Actinomycetota; class Actinomycetes; order S36-B12; family CAIYMF01; genus Longivirga. The sequence goes on along the minus strand of DASSQW010000053.1, from coordinate 1,511 downwards.
TCGAGCTGCGCCGGCTGTCGCGCACGTACGGCCACGTGCAGGAGGTGATCGTCCAGAACTTCCGCGCCAAGCCCGACACCGCGATGCGCAGCTCCGACGACCTCCCGCTCGACGACTACCTCGCCGTCGTCGCGACCGCACGCATCGTCCTCGGCCCGCGCGCGCGGGTCCAGGCACCGCCGAACCTCACCGATGAGGGCGAGCTCGAACAGCTGCTCGCTGCAGGGGTCGACGACTGGGGCGGCGTCTCCCCGCTGACGCCGGACCACGTGAACCCCGAGCGCCCGTGGCCGCACGTCGACGACCTCGCCGCGCGGACCGCGGCGGCCGGCTTCGTGCTGCGCGAGCGCCTCACCGCGCACCCCGAGTACGTGCTGCGCGAGGACCCGTGGCTCGACCCGCGGGTGGTCCCGCACGTCCGTGCGCTCGCCGCACCCGACGGCCTCGCGGTCGAGGGCCGTCAGCCGGTGGGCCTGCCGTGGCAGGAGCCCGACGCAGCCCTCGTCTCGATCGGTCGCACCGACCTGCACGCGACGATCGACACCAGCGGCCGTACGACCGACCGGCGCAGCGACTTCGACGAGGTCTACGGCGACTGGGCGGAGATCGGCGAGCACGCGGCCGTCACGTCGGGCTCGACCGGGCGTCTGGGCACCGACGTCCTCGCCGCGCTGCGCAGCGCGGAGCGCGAGCCCTCGGCGCTCACCGACGACGAGGCGCTGGCGCTGATGACCGCCGACGGCGACGCGCTCGAGGCGCTGTGCCGGCTCGCCGACGACGTGCGCCGCGACCGCGTGGGCGACGTCGTCACCTACGTCGTGAACCGCAACATCAACTTCACCAATGTCTGCTACACCGGCTGCCGGTTCTGCGCGTTCGCGCAGCGGCGCACCGACGTCGACGCCTACAGCCTGTCCTACGACGAGGTCGCCGACCGCGCCCGTGAGGCGTGGGACGTGGGCGCCACCGAGGTGTGCATGCAGGGCGGCATCGACCCGCAGCTGCCGGGGACGGCGTACCTCGATCTGGCCCGTGCCGTGAAGCGTGGTGCACCGCAGCTGCACCTGCATGCCTTCAGCCCGATGGAGGTCGTGAACGGCGTCGCGCGCACCGGGCTGTCCCTCGAGGAGTTCCTGCTCGCGGCGAAGGAGGCGGGCGTCGACTCGCTGCCCGGGACCGCGGCGGAGATCCTCGACGACGACGTGCGGTGGGTGCTCACCAAGGGCAAGCTGCCGACGTCGGCGTGGACCGAGGTGGTCACGACCGCCCACGAGATCGGCCTGCCGACCACCTCGACGATGATGTACGGGCACGTCGACGCGCCGCACCACTGGGTCGCGCACCTCAAGCTGCTCGCACGGCTGCAGGGCGAGTCCGGCGGGTTCACCGAGTTCGTGCTGCTGCCCTTCATCCACCAGAGCGCGCCGATCTACCTCGCCGGCCTGGCCCGCCCGGGCACCTCCCTGCGCGAGAACCGCGCGGTCCACGCCCTGGCGCGGCTGCTGCTGCAC
>DASSQW010000052.1:0-15205 GCA_035702165.1 Candidatus Nanopelagicales bacterium | reverse complement strand
ACGAGCCCGGTCGCGTCCTACGCCGCCACCGGCCCCTCCGCCGGCCCGGCGCTCGCGGTCGGCTCCCCGGGTGCGCCCGTCGCGCCGACGCCCCGCCCGGCGCCGCCGAAGCCGGTCGCCCCGCCCGCCGGCGCGACCACGCTGCCCCTCGTCGCGGGCGACCGCGGCGCGCTCGTGGCCGCCGTGCAGCAGCGGCTGGTGTGGCTCGGCTACCGCGTCAGGATCACGCGCGTGATGGACCGAGCCACGCTCGCCGCGGTGCGCACGTTCCGCATCAAGTTCTTCCTCGGTGCGACGCCGTCCGTCACCGCTGCCGTCTTCACCAGGCTGCGCTACCTCACGCGGAGCAGGGGCGTGCTCCCGGCTGCGTGCCGGGTCTCCGGTCTCGTGCTCTGCATCGACAAGACGCAGAAATCGCTGCGGTTCGTGAGCAGCGGTCGCATCCTGCTCACCGCTGACGCACGCTTCGGCGGCATCGGGCACGCGACCCGCGAGGGCGTCTTCCGCGTGTTCGCGAAGTCTCGGTTCCACGTGTCGTCGCTGTACCACACGTCCATGCCAAACGCGATGTTCTTCTCCGGCGGCGAGGCGGTGCACTACTCGCCGTACTTCCACCGCGACGGCTACAACGGTGCCTCGCACGGGTGCGTGAACCTGCGCAGCACGGCGACGGCGTCGTACCTCTTCGACCACGTCTCCATCGGCACGCGCGTGGTCGTCTACCACTAGGGCGTGCCGGAGGTCAGCCCAGCTGGCTGACGATCCAGTGCGCCCGGATGCCCATGCCCTTCGGCGTGGGGTGCGAGCCGTCCTTCATGTACGGGATCTTCGCGGAGACGGCGTAGGCGGCGTAGTCGAGGTACTTCGCGTTGGGATGCTTCGCGACGGCCTTCTTGATGGCGGCGTTGTTGTCGCGCCAGTGCACTCCGGCCCACTGCGCGTCGTCGAGGTACATGCCGACCCAGTAGACGGTCGTGGTCGCGGGCACCATCGCCATGATCCTGTCGACACCGGCCGCGAACGCGCTGGCCGGATCCTGCCCGGTGATCACGTAGTGCCCCTGGGCGTCCTTGACGTTGCGCATGCCGCTGTCCGTCGCGGTCGGCGCCTGCACGCGCTGCTGCTCGACGTTGAACGAGTTCGTGCCGAGGGCCACCACCACGGTCCCTGGCATCGTCTGCTGCGCCGCGAGGACGAGGTCGGCGCCGCACATCGGCTTGTCGACGCACAGCGGCGTCCAGTCCTTGCGGGCACCCGCGACGATGGGCCGTCCGCCGAGCGCGTCGACGGTCGCGTCCCAGCCGGCCGCGCCGAGCGCCTCCTCGAGCGGGACCTGGCCGCGGTTGGTGATCGAGTCGCCGATGTAGAGCAGGTGCGTGTCCGCCTTCTGCACCGGGGCGAGGCCCTGCGTCACGTACTGGTACTGCGCGGCCACCTTCGCGTCGGCGAGCCGGCCCACCCCGACCGCGGCGACGCACGTCGTCACGATCAGCACCAGCCCGAACCACAGCGCGCGGCTGGTGGGTCGCAGCAGACCGGTGCGCTGCGGCGGCTGCTCGACCACCCGGTACGACACCCACGCGAGGAGGATCGAGGCGACGACGCCGAGCAGCGCCTGCTTCACCGTGAGCAGCCCGCTCGCGGTCAGCGCGGCACCGAGCACGAACACCGGCCAGTGCCAGAGGTAGAGCGAGTACGAGACGCGGCCGAACCAACGCGGCACCGCGGTCGACAGGCCGCGGCTGACGATGCCCGACTCGTGCCCCGCCATGATGAGCACGGTGCCGATCACCACGGGCAGCGCGGCCACGCCGGGGAACGGCGTCAACGTCGTATAGGTGGCCATGCACCACACCACGGCGACGAAACCGACGATCGCGCCGACCACGCGGGCCGCGCGCGGAGCGCGCAGCACCGCCGGCATGGCGATCGCGAGCAGGCCGCCCGCCGCGAGCTCGAAGGCGCGCGACAGCGCCGAGAAGTACGCCGAGTTGTCGCCGCTGCTCACCAGGTGCTGCGACCACAGCAGCGACGGGATCGCCAGCGCCGACAGGGCGACGAACAGCGCGGGGCGCAGGTGGCGACGGCTCACCCGGTGCGCGACGAGCGTCGCGATCAGCAGCACCACGGGCCAGACGACGTAGAACTTCTCCTCGTCGTTGAGGCTCCAGAAGTGCAGCACGGGGCTGGGGTCGGTGGCGACGCCCATGTAGTCGATACCGCTGTTGGCGAAGTGCACGTCGGCGTTGAACAGCGCCGCCCAGAGCACGTCGATCGCCGTGCTGGCCGCGCGGGCCGCCGGCAGGATCAGGTACGACGCGACGAGGGTGACCAGCAGGGTGACGCTCGCTGCGGGCAGGATGCGCCGCGCGCGCCGGGCGTAGAAGCGACCGAAGTGCACGCGGCCGGTGGTCTCGCTCTCGCGCACCAGCAGCCCGGTGATGAGGAAGCCGGAGATGACGAAGAAGACGTCGACCCCGAGGTAGCCGCCGGGGATCCAGCCGAGCACCGTCGAGACGACCCCGAGCGGACCGGTCGCGGTCGGTGACAGGAACTCGTGGGCGTGGAAGACCAGCACCGGGATGATGGCCAGCGCGCGCAGGCCCTCGATGTCGGGCCGGAAGCTGCTCGACCGGTGGCCGACGGCCTCGGACGTCGTGGACGTCCGGGTGGTCGTTGCGGCCATGTCGTGGTCTCCTCGGCGCCCGGTGAGGACCGGGACGGGGGTGCTCTCGGCGTACGGAAAGTGTCACACAGGACGGCCCGGGAGCCACGGTCGCGACGCCGGGCCGCGGACGCCGGTGTGACGGGGATCGCGCAGGTCACGGGCGTGACCTCGCTCTCCCTCGGCGTACGACGATTCGGTCGATCGCGGTGTCCCCGGCTACCCTGGGTCCTGCGTCACCTCAGGAAGACCTCATTGACGCGTCCCGCCTGCGGCCCGCAGGCCGCTTCGTGTCAACAGTCAGGTTCCCCGTGCTCGCGCCCACCTCTGCCCTGCGTTCCACCCTGCCCACCGGCGTCCCCGCCGGCGCCTCCGCGCCCGCGACGCCGACCTTCGCCGGCCTCGGGCTCCCCGCTCCGCTGTGCGCCGCCCTCGAGCGGGCCGGCATCGCCGAGCCGTTCCCGATCCAGGCGGCGACGATCCCCGACGCCCTCGCGGGCCACGACCTGCTCGGCCGCGGCTCGACCGGGTCGGGCAAGACCCTCGCGTTCGGCCTGCCGCTGATGGCTCGCGTGGCCGCACTCCCCGCGCAGCCGCGGCGCCCCCGCGGACTCGTGCTGGTGCCCACGCGCGAACTGGCGATGCAGGTGAGCGACGGCCTCGAGCCGCTCGGTCGCTCGCTCGGTCTGCACTTCAAGACTGTCGTCGGCGGTACGTCGATGGAGAAGCAGGTCTACGCGCTGCGTCGCGGCGTCGACGTGCTCGTCGCCACACCGGGCCGCCTCGCCGACCTGATCCGCCAGGGCGAGTGCTTCCTCGACGAGGTCGAGGTCGTGGTTCTCGACGAGGCCGATCAGATGGCCGACATGGGCTTCCTGCCCGAGGTCACCGCGCTCATGGAGCTCTGCTCGCCGGCCGCGCAGACCCTGCTCTTCTCCGCCACGCTCGACGGCGACGTCGACGTCCTCATCCGCGAGCACATGCACGACCCGGTCCGCCACGAGCTCGAGCCGGCGACGTCGCCGGTCGACACGATGGACCACCACGTGCTCGTCGTGAACCGCGAGGACAAGGCCGTCGTCGCCACCGAGATCGCGCGCCGTGACGGCCGCACCATCATGTTCGTCCGCTCGCAGCTGGGCGCCGAGCGCGTCGCCGGCAACATCGCGGCGCGCGGCGTCAACGCGCGCGCCCTCCACGGCGGAATGTCGCAGAACGCCCGCACCCGCACGATGGCGGAGTTCAAGGAGGGGTCGATCGACGTCCTCGTCGCTACCGACGTCGCCGCCCGCGGCATCCACGTCGACGACGTCTCGCTCGTCGTCCACGTCGACCCGCCCGAGGACCCCAAGGCCTACCTGCACCGCGCGGGCCGCACCGCCCGCGCCGGCGCTCGCGGTCGCGTGGTCACCCTCGCCCTGCGCAACCAGCGCAAGGGGATGCAGCGCCTGCACGAGAAGGCCGGTGTCAGCGCTCTCGAGCACGAGGTCGTTCCCGGCTCCGAGCGGCTGATGGAGCTCACCGGCTCGCGCACCGCGCGCGACGCCCGCGCCTGACCGAGAGTCGCTCCCGACGTAGTTGGTCACCCGCGCAAGAACCGTCCGGTTCGTGCACGGTTCGACGTGCTAGGCCGTCTCGCCCAACAGGTGGCCGTCGTGGTCGGGCGCCTCGTGCGGCGCCACACGGAACCAGCCGGCGAGCAGCGGTACGACGAGCAGCACGGGCACCAGCACCGCGAAGGCCCAGCGCAGGCTCGCACCCTCGGCCACCCCGCCGATGAGCGGCGCTCCGACGACGAAGCCGACGTAGTTGAAGACGTTGACGCGCGCGACCGCCAGGCCGCTCGAGGTCTTGTCGTGCGAGGCCGCCGCCGTGAAGGCGAGCGGGATCGCCGGGCAGATACCGAGACCGAGCAGAGCGAAGGCCGCGAGAGCGAAGGCCGGCGACGGCGCGAGGGCGATCCCGGCGGCCGCCACCACCGCGACCACCCCGCCGGTCCGGACGAGCGGGACCGGGCCGATGCGGTCGACCGTGCGATCGACGATGAGGCGCCCGATCACGGTCATCAGCGCGTACGCCGCGAACGCGAGCGCCGCGACCGACTGGGTCGACCCCAGACCCTTGTGCAGGTAGTCGGCGCTGAACGTCGAGGCGCCGGAGTCGGCGATGTAGACGCACATCAGCGCGATGCCGACGAGCATCACCGGCCGCCAGCGGATCACCGCCTGCTCGGAGCTGAGCACCTGCGGCGTCGGGTGGCCGGGAAGCAGCCACGGGCCGACGAGCAGCTGGACCGGAACGAGGACCACGGCGATCCCGGCGAAGAAGACGCCGAGGGAGAGCGTGGTGCCGGCGGCGGCGCTGGCGAGCAGCGCACCGACGAAGCCGGCGAGGCTCCACGCGGCGTAGAAGCCCGCGACGAGACTGCGGCCGAGGTCGTCCTGCACGCGCACCGCGGCGATGTTCATGGCGGCGTCGACCGCACCGAGTCCGAAGCCGAGGGCGACGAGGCCGACGAGCAGGACCGGGATGTCGGGCGCGAGCCCGACCACCACGAGGGCTGCCGGCACGACGGGCCCCATCACCCGCAGCACCGCCCGGCTGCCGCGGCGCTCGACCATCGCCCCTGCGAGCACGCTGCCGACGCCGGCGATGATCGGAACCAGACCGACGAGCAGCCCGAGCGCGCCGTCGGAGAGGCCGAACTTCTCCTGCAGCGCGGGGATGCGGGTGACCAGCGCGGCGAAGCTCACGCCCTGCCCGACGTAGGCGACCGTGACGGCGACGCGGGCGCGGCGCAGGTCGAGGGGGTGCTCCACGGGCCGCACGCTCTCACACGTGCGCGTGCGATGGGGCTCCGCGGTGCGGATTGCTCCCACGGCTGCGAACCGGGCTCACTGCGCAGCGCGGGACCGACGGCACCTGCTCAGGCGGCGTGGCGCGCCTGTCCGCTCAGGAACGGCGCGAGGTGCGCGGCGAGCACGGCATCGGCCGGCGTCGGGACCAGGCCGAGCTCGCGCTGGGCGGCGCTGGAGTCCATGAGGAAGTCCCGGCCCATCTGGTAGGAGACGTCGGGAAGCTCGCGCATCAGCGGGCTGAACAGCCCCAGCGTGCGGATGAGGGCCGGCGAGTACTCCGAGAGCCGGGGCGCCGGAGCGCCGGCCATCGCCGCGAGCGTCGTGATCGCCTCGCGCTGCGACATCTCCAGCGCGCTCGGCACGTGCCACGCGCGGCCCCACGCGCGCTCGTCGCCACCGATGGCGACGAGCGTCATGGCCATGTCCTCGGTGTAGGTCCACGTGTGGTTCGTGTCGAGGCTGCGCATGACCTGCGCCTTCTTCCCAGCGAGCACCTTCGGCAGCACGCGCTCGCCGAGGTGCGACTCAGCACCCGGCCCGACGTAGTCGGCGCCGCGCGCCTCCGTGACGCGCACCCTGCCGGCCTCGTGCGCCGCGAGGGCGTCGAGCCACATCCGGTTGCGGACGTCGGCCTTCTCGAACCCGCCCTGCAGCGGCATGTCCTCCGTGATCCGGCGGTCGACGTGGCCGTAACCGTAGAGGTTGGCCGTCGTCACGAGCACGGCATCCGCGGACTCCGCGGCACCGAGCAGCGCTGCGGCGACCGGCGGCCAGTCGGTCGCCCAGCGGTGGTACGCCGGGTTCACGCAGTTGTAGACGACGTCGCAGCCGGTGGCGAGCTCGGCCAGGCGGCGAGCATCTGCGGCGTCGGCAGCGACCTTCTCGACGCCGGGCAGGTCGGGCCCTGAGCCCGAGCGGGTGACGACGCGCGCACGGTCGCCCGAGGCGACGACGCGGCGGACGACGGCGGACCCGATGGGTCCCGCTCCGACGACGAGGTGGGTGCGCTGGGTCATGGTCTGCTCCGTGTGTTCGCCCCGGTGAATCCGAGAGCACTGCTCACACTATGGATCGGTGCACCAATCCTGTCAAGAGCGGTGCTCTCATTCATGGACACCGCTCTCTGATCTGGCATGATGGCCGCATGAGCGAGCCCCACACCCACCCCGCCCCGGCCCACGGCTCCGCGGCCCAGGGGTCCGCCGCGGCCCACCGGGGAGCCGCGGCCACGACGGGAGCGCCCACCGAGCGCCCCTCGGCCCCGCGGACCGCGCGCGAGCGCGCCCGGGCCGAGCTGACCGAGGAGATCGTCGGGACGGCGCGACGTCATCTCGACGTCGACGGTGCGGCCGGGCTCTCGCTGCGCGCGGTGGCGCGCGACCTCGGCATGGTGAGCAGCGCGATCTACCGCTACTTCCCGAGCCGCGACGACCTGCTGACGCGCCTGATCATCGACGCCTACAACGCGCTCGGTGAGGCCGCCGAGGAGGCCGAGGCGGAGCAGCGGCGTACGGACCTGCGCGGCCGCTGGCTCGCGATCGCGCACGCGGCTCGCGAGTGGGCGCTGGCCAACCCCCAGCAGTGGTCGCTCATCTACGGCTCCCCCGTTCCCGGCTACGTCGCGCCGCAGGACACGATCGGGCCGGCGAGCCGCACGACAGCCCTGCTCGTCGGCATCCTCGCCGACCTCCACGCGCGGGGCGACGTCGAGCAGCGGTCGGTCCCCCGCTCCGTGCGCGCCGCCCTGGCACCGGTGCGCAGCGCGATCCCCCCGGACGTCCCCGACGATCTCCTGGTCCGCGGGCTGATGGCGTGGACCGAGCTGATCGGCACGATCTCGCTGGAGATCAACGGCCAGTTCCACAACGTCATCGCCGACATGCCCGAGTACTACGACCACGTCATGGACCGCACCGCCCATGTGCTCGAGCTCGGCTGACCCCCGGCCCCAGCACACGCATCGCGGTCCGGGAGCGGTTGTCGTTCCCGTGGGGCAGGATCGTCGGGTGCCCCGCATCCTGACGATCCTCGGTTCGGGCGAGACCAGCCCCACCATGGTCACGCCGCACCAGCGCACGTTCGCCCGTCTCGGACCCGACGTCCGCGCCGTCCTCCTCGACTCGCCGTACGGCTTCCAGGAGAACGCCGACGAGCTGACCGAGAAGGCGCAGCAGTACTTCCGCGAGAGCGTCGGCCGCGAGGTCGAGGCGGTGACGTTCCGCAAGGCGCCGGTGCCGGACCCTGCGACGCACGCGGTGGAGATGGCGCGGCTGCGCGCTGCGGACTGGATCTTCGCCGGGCCCGGCTCGCCGTCGTACGCGCTGCGCACGTGGGCCGGCAGCGCGGTCCCCGAGGCCCTGCACGCCCGGCTGCGCGAGGGCGGCGCCGTCACGTTCGCGAGCGCCGCCGCGCTCACCCTGGGCCTGCTGACGATCCCCGTCTACGAGGTCTACAAGGTCGGCGAGGACCCGTACTGGCTGGACGGCCTCGATGTCCTCGGCGCGGCCACCGGCCTGCGTGCCGCGGTCGTCCCGCACTGGAACAACGCCGAGGGTGGCACCCATGACACCCGCTTCTGCTGGCAGGGCGAGCGCCGGCTGGTGATGCTCGAGGCGCAGCTCCCCGACGACGCCTTCGTCCTCGGAGTCGACGAGCACACCGGCCTCGTGATCGACCTCGACTCCGGGGCGTGCGAGGTCGTCGGCAAGGGCACCGTCGTCGTCCGCGTGCACGGCGACGAATGGGTCGTGCCGGGCGGACAGACCATCTCGGTCGAGCAGATCGCCGAGCACGGCGCGCCCAGCGGGACCGTGGCGCCGGTCGCGCCGACGGTCGCCGACACGGGCGACCCGTTCGAGGTCCTGGCAGCCCGCGCCGACGGCGCGATCGAGGCCGGCGACCTCGGCGCGGCGCTCGCGCTGGTGCTCGACCTCGAGCGGATCGCGGCCGGCGACGAGCAGCGCAGCCGGGTTCGGTCGCTGCTCGCCGGAGCCGGCGCGCTGTCGGGCGAGACGGTCGACGTCACCGAGTCCGTCCGCCCGCTCGTCGATCTCGTCCTCGAGCTGCGGGCACAAGCGCGGGCCGAGAAGCGTTGGTCCGAGAGCGACACCATCCGCGACGGGCTCGTCGCCGCCGGGATCGAGGTGCGCGACACGCCCGAGGGCGTCGAGTGGGAGGTACGCCGATGAGCACCGCACCGATCGCGCTCGTGGGCGCAGGCGAGTACCTCCCCGTCATGACCGAGATCGAGCGCTCGCTCATCGACGGCCGTGCGCCGCGCTACGTCCAGCTCGCGACCGCCGCAGCGCCCGAGGGCGAGGAGTCGCTCGCGCGCTGGCACAAGCTCGGTCGCCTGCAGGCCGAGCGCCTCGGCGTCGAGCAGGTCGTCGTCGACGTCCGCACCCGCGACGACGCGGACCGCGACGACCTCGCCGCCCTGGTCGAAGGCGCCGGCCTGGTCTACCTCTCGGGCGGCAACCCGGCGTACCTCGCCGACACGCTGCGGGGCACGAAGGTGTGGGACGCGATCGTGGCCGCGCACGACGCGGGCGCAGCGATCGCCGGCTGCAGCGCGGGCGCGATGGCGCTGTCGAGCTGGGCGCCGCGCATGCGCGACCTCGTGCACCCCGACCAGCCCAGCGGCCTCGGCCTCGTCCAGAACCTCCGGGTGATCCCGCACTTCGACAAGATGCTCGGCTGGGTGCCCGACGTCCTGCGCAACGCGCTGCTGCACAAGCCCGAGGGCACCATGCTCGTCGGCATCGACGAGGACACCGCGCTCGTGGGCGGCCCGCACGAGTGGACGGTGCAGGGCCGGCAGTCGGTGTGGGAGCTCGGCGAGGGCAAGCGCGTCGAGCACCGGGCCGGCACGACGCTCGTCAGCCCCTGACCGTCGATGTGTGCCCACGCGCCGGCAGAGCGGCGCCGCAGCACCTAGCGACGGCGGACAGCCCGAGGCGGCGTCAGGCGGAGGGGGCCGTAGCCCACCACTCCTTGTCGTAGGCGTGCTCGAAGCCGACGGCGACCATGTTCGCCAGCGACGGGTTGCGCACCTCGGCCGTGTGCGCCTCGGTCTCGGTGTGCACGAGGTGGCAGTCCAGCGACGCCGCCTCGTGGATGCGTCGGGCCAGCACGGCCTTCTGCATCCCTCGACCGCGGTGATCGGGCAGCGTGGCGCCGAAGCCGAGCCAGGCGATGCCGTCGCTCACGTACATCCCGCCCACCGACACCAGCCGGCCGCCCTCGCGGACGCCGAAGTGACGGAAGCCCTCGGCGAACAGCGTCGCGCCGAACCACACGGCGAGGAAGGCGGGAACCTCCCACGCGAGCATGTTCACCTGGGCGAACTCGTCGGCGTCGTCCTCGGTGAGCCGCTCGACGAGGTCCCTGTGCTCGCCCTCATACGGCTCGGGCACCTGCCAGCACTTCGCCTGCCGATAGCCCGAGTCGACCAGGCCGCGCTCCGCGAGCCGCTCGCGCAGGTCGGCTGGCTCGCTGGACGGCGTCACCTCGATCGTGAACCGGCTCTGTCCGCGTACGCCGTAGCTCGCGATGACCTTGTCGAGCACCGAGCCCTCGCACGGCGTGCTGACGCCGAGACCGATCACCCGGTTGAACAGGGCGGCGTCGATGGCACCGAGCGCCGGCACCCGCTGTCCGGCGACGACGTCGACGGTCGCGTCGAGCGGGTTGCCGTCGGCCGCGGCGGCCGCCTCCACGCACGCGGCCCACGCCCTGCTCTCGTGCGCCTCGATCTCCCGCGCGATCCCGCCCGCCATGGCCACCTCCGCCCGCCTACTCTCCCACCCACCGCGATCTGCCCATCTCGTGGCCCTTTCCCGGCCCTGACGACCGCGCGAAAGGGCCACGAGGTGGGCAGAGGCTGGTGGTGTCAGACGGTCTCGACGTGCTCCAGCAGGCGGGTGGCGGTCGCGCGCAGGTCGTCGGCGACCGCGGCGAGGACGGGCTCCTGCTGCTCGCGGTGCTGCTCGGACGCGTACACCGCCAGGTCCTCCAGCCGCTCGGCGAAGCGGAGCCACGCGGCGCGACGGTGCGGCAGCAGGAAGCTCGCGCGGTAAGGCAGCTGGAAGTTCGCGCCGGCCGTCGACCCGGGGTGCTCGGGCCCGACCGGGAGTCGGGCGAGCAGCAGGCCGAGCGGTTTGATGGCGCTGAACATCAGCCCCACGGACGCGTCGGCGAGCACCGCTCGCTGCTCGGTGTTCTCGTGCCCGAACGCGAACCAGCGGGCGATCATCTGCAGCAGCAGCTCGTAGACGGCGTTGAACAGGTCCGAGACTGCGGCGGTCGCCGGGTCGGTGATGTAGACCGGCGGCTCGATCCCTTCCACCGCACGGACTCCCGCGGCCACCACCGGATGCACGACGTCGAATCCGGGCTCGGCCCGTGCGGCGAGGTACTCGTCGCGCACGGCGAGGAAGCGGCCGAAGTGGGCGTCGGTCCAGTCGCCGGTCGCACCCTCGCCCTGCTCGACGATCCGCTCGATCGCCGCCTCCGCCTGCTCGAGGTTGGAGATCGGTCCCAGGCTCGGCCACCCGAACGACGACTCGTCGGCCTGGTGGAAGACCGGCCCGATGAACAGCCGGTCCTCGCCCAGCTTCTCCGCCAGCCGCGCCAGGCCGCGCGCGCACGAGCGATAGAGGTGGCCGACGGTCCCGAACTCCTGCCCCCGCGGCACGATCTCGTCGGGCCGCATCGGTTCGAGGGACGGACCGACCGGCTCGAAACCCTCGCCGTCAGCGCTGTCGTCGTCGGCCGGCCGCTCGAGGTAGATGAAGTGCTGCAGCGAGACCTCGCCGAAGGGCAGCAGCGCGAGCTGCACGCCCGGCGGGTAGCCCATCGCCTGGTGCGGGAAGTGCGGCCGGCTCACGAACGGCGCCGACCCGACCGCCGCGAGCAGGTTCTGGACGACGGCCCAGTGCAGCATCTCCTCGCCGGCGATCTTCAAGATCGCTCGGCGCCATCGCTCGACGCGCTCGACATCGCGCTCGCTGAGGCCGTCCGCGGCCGTCTTGAGGCTGAACGCGGCGTAGAGGTACTGGCACATGAGCGCGTGCTCCAGCTCGGCGCCCTGCGAGAGCAGGTACGTCAGCTCCTTGCGGCTCTCGACGACGATCTCGGGCTCGGCTCCCACGGGGGCGACGGTAGCCGCGACGCCGCCCCTGCGGGAGGGTCTCGAGGAGGTCAGGTGGTGTGCGCGGCCAGGAACGGGGCGACGAGCGCCTCGTAGCGCGCCCGATCGGTGTTCCAGGACTCCATGTGGGCGGCCGCCGCGAACTCCTCGAGCCGGACCGTGCCGGGGTTGGCGGCTGCGAACCGCTCGCTGGTGGTCACCGGCGCGGTCGGATCGGCGGCGCCGTGCAGCACGAGCACCGGCACCGTCACCCAGGACGTGTCGCTGGCGTAGTCGAGCGCGGCCCAGTCGATCCCGTACTGCCTGCCGGCGATCTGCTTCGCCACCCAGGTGAGCGAGCTCGGGACCGGCAGCCCGACGACGGGGATCGAGGTGCGCGAGGCACCGAGGTCGACGGCGTCCTCGAAGCTGAGCATCGGCGCGTCGAAGACCATCGCGGTCATCGCGGGGACGTGGTCGCTGTGCTGGAGGTACGCCGCGGTGACGGATGCCCCCATCGAGTCCGCGTAGATGAGCACCTTCGCGGCGCCGTGCGCGGTGGCGTAGTCGACCGCCATCTCGAGGTCGGGCCACTCGGTCGCGCCGTACCCGAACCGCGGGTCGGGGTCCTGCGGGTTGCCCGCGTCGTTGCGGTAGGTGATGACGAGCGCGGGCATGCCGGCGGCGTGGACGAGCGGGATCGTGCGCAGGAACTCGCGGCGCAGACCGCCCTTGCCGTGCACCATGACAGCCCACGTCGTGCCCGAGGCTGGGACGTACCAGGCCGGCATGATGCCGAGCGGCGTCGCGATCTGCACCGTCGAGAAGTCCAGCCCCAGCGAGGCTTTCGGGTCCTCGAGGTACCAGTCGCGCTCGAGCGCCACCTTCGTCCCGACCGTCAGCGGCGTACCGATGACGTCGCTGAGCGGGCGCGTCACCTCGGTGGCGTCCGAGGGCACGGACACGGCGCCGACGTGCGCGGAGCCGCCGTCCCACATCAGCGAGTAGTTCGACGGCTGCGTGAACGCCGTCGGTGCGCCGTCGGGGGCCGTGAGCGTGACGCTCGTCGGCGTCACCGCCGTCACCTGCAGGTCGTACGCCGGGACGCCCGTCGACACATCGAGGTGCAGGCCTCCGGACTGGATCCGGCCGGCGAAGTACCACCCGCCGGCGACGTAGAAGACGCCGACGAGGACGGCCACCACCACCCCCAGCGTGACCAGCACCCGTCGGGTGCGGTGGCGCCCCTGGCGAGGCTCAGTGGGCGAAGGCTCCGAGGACGCCGGAGCCGGGGCGTCGAAAGCGGGATTCGGTGGTCATCTCGTCCCCCCACGGACGTAGGTCGCCGACGCCTCCACGGTAGGAACGACGTGGCCGCGAGTCGCCCCGGCGAGAGGTTCGGCCCGCACTCCGGACGACCGGGCTCGCAGCCCCCACGCGCGCTGTCGATGCGTGATGAGCCGACCCTCGAGCGCCTGCCCGTCACCTGTCGCCGGCAGGAACCGGTCCGTGCGGGAGCAGCACGCGCGGGGCTACTCGCCCTTGCCGGTGTCGTCCATCTCGCGGAGGAACTCCTCGAGCTGCGCGGCGATCTCGTCGCCGCTGGGGAGCTCGCCGTCGCCGGCCAGCGGGAGGGCGCTGCCGGCGCCGCGGACGACCGCGTCGTACTGCGCCTCGAGAGCCTGCACCGCCTCGACGTTCTCGGGGTTCTGCGCGACCTGCGCGTCGATCTCGTGGTCGCTGGTGCGCGCCGCCTCGACGAGGTCGGTGAGGTCGAGCGCCAGGTCGCCCGCGACCGCGACCTCCTCGAGCAGCGCGACGGCGGCGCGCGGGAACTCGACCTGGCTGAGGTAGTGCGGGATGTGGGCTGCGAAGCCCATCGCCTCGTGCCCGGTGTCGCGCAGCGCGAGCTCGAGCGCTCCGGCGAGGTGCCCGGGCACCTCGATGGCGCCGACGAACGTGGGCCGGCCTGCGACGAGGTCGCGGTTGGTCGCGTGCGCCGTCACCCCGACGGGTCGGGTGTGCGGCGCGGGCCACGGGATCGCGGCCAGCCCGATGCTGCGGCGTACGCCGAACCGCTCGACGAGCTGCACGACCGCGGAGGTGAACGTGCGCCAGCCGAAGTCGGGCTCGGGGCCGTGCAGCACGAGGAAGCCCTGTCCGCGCGAGTCCGTCACCTCCGTGAGAAGCAGCTCGGGGTAGTCGATGGACTCGTAGTGGTCGGTGTCGAAGACCAGGCGCGGGCGGCGGGCGCGGTAGTCGTACAGCGCGTCGACGTCGAACTCGGCCACGGTCCGGCTCTCGTGCGCGGCGAGCAGGTGGCCGACCGCGAGGGCGCGCGCACCCCCCGCGTCGAGGAAGCCCGAGAGCGCGTGCACGAGCACCGGCGCCTCGAGATCGAGGTCGTCGGTCACGACGTCGTACAGCGACTCCGGGGTCATGGCAGCCATTCTCGCGCACCGGGAACCTCGGCGCCCGTGCGGACGTCGAGGGGACGGACGAGAGCACAACGTCGCGCGACCTGCGGCGATTCCCCGCCCAGGGGGGCTCCTGGCGCGAGGATGACCGCTGTGACGAACCAGTTCGACCCGGCCGACGACGCCGGCCCCGACGGCTCCGACGCCTCCGACCCGGTCGATGCCTTCGACTCGACCGACCCGTTCGCGCCCCCCGCGGAGGCCGACCTGGCCGGCGCTCCGCCCAGCCGGGGCCCGCGGTTCCTGCACGCGACGTCGGCCCGCGCGCTCGCGCAGCCGGTGCCGTCCGCGGGATGGACGCCGACCGCACCGGACCGCGACACCCTGCGCAACGAGATGTGGCTGGTGCTGTTCGTCTCGATCGCGGCGAGCGCGCTGAAGTCGCTCATCTCGCTCGTCGACAGCCTCACCCAGGGCCAGTCGCTCGCGTCGCAGTCGACCACGTTGGTCGGCACGTTCGTCGCCGACCGGCCGTGGCTCGACGTCCTGTACCAGCTCACCTACACGCTGCTGCCGCTCGTCCCCGTGCTGCTCGTCGTGCACCTGCTGCGGCGCAGCGGCGAGGGCCGCCAGGCCGTCGGCCTCGACATGCGCGACTGGAAGCGCGACGTGCTCAAGGGCGCGGCGATCGCGATCGTGATCGGCAGCATCGGCCTGGTGTTCTACCTGTTCGCCTACCACATGGGCTGGAACGTCCGCATCGCCGCGGTCACCGCCGACCGGCACTGGTGGACGCCGCTGATCCTCGTGCTGTCGGCGTCGTACAACGCCATCCTCGAAGAGGTCATCGTGCTGGCCTACTTCGTGCACCGCACCGCCCAGATGGGCTGGAAGCCGTGGCAGCAGGTCGGCTCCAGCGCCCTGATGCGCGCGGCGTACCACCTCTACCAGGGCTTCGGCGGCTTCCTCGGCAACCTCGCAATGGGCACCGTCTTCGCCATCCTGTTCCGCCGGTGGGGCCGGGTGATGCCCTTCCTGTGGGCGCACCTGTTCATCGACGCCGGCGCCTTCCTCGGCTACTACTACCTCGGCGGCCACGTCTCCTGGCTCCCCTGACCCGCCGGCTCGCTGACCC
>DASSQW010000051.1:0-15601 GCA_035702165.1 Candidatus Nanopelagicales bacterium | reverse complement strand
CGCGGCTAACCCGCGGTGTGCAGGCGTCGGGCGGCCTCGGCGATGGAGCCGGTGAGCGACGGATAGACCGTGAACGCGGTCGCGACGTCGTCGACGGTGAGCCGGTGCTCGACGGCGATCGTGATCGGGAAGATCAGCTCGCTCGCGCGCGGCGCGACCACGACTCCGCCGACGACGATGCCGGTGCCCGGGCGCGAGAACAGCTTCACGAACCCGTCGTGCAGGCCCTGCATCTTGGCGCGGGCGTTCGTCGCGAGCGGCAGCTTCACGGACTCGACGTCCTGCGCACCGGCGTCCACCTGCGCCTGCGTGACACCCACGGTCGCGATCTCGGGGTCGGTGAAGACGTTGCTCGAGACCGTGCCGAGATCGAGCGGGCTCACGGCGTCGCCGAGCGAGTGCCACATCGCGATGCGTCCCTGCATCGCCGCGACCGACGCGAGCATGAGGACGCCGGTGACGTCGCCGGCTGCGTAGACGCCGCGCGCCGACGTACGCGAGACGCGGTCGACCTCGATGTAGCCGCCCTGCGCGAGGCGCACGCCCGACTCCTCGAGCCCGATGCCCTCGGTGTTGGGGATCGAGCCGACCGCCATCAGGCAGTGCGACCCCTCGACGGTGCTGCCGTCGGACAGCGTCACGACGACGCCGTCGCCGCCGCGCTTCGCCGACTCCGCGCGCGAGCGCCCGAGCACCTGCATGCCGCGCCGACGGAAGACGTCCTCGAGCACCTGCGCCGCGTCCGGGTCCTCGCCGGGCAGGACCCGGTCGCGCGAGGACACCAGCACGACCTCCGACCCGAGTGCGTTGTAGGCCGAGGCGAACTCCGCTCCCGTGACGCCCGAGCCGACGACGACGAGCCGCTCGGGCAGCTCGGTGAGGTCGTAGACCTGCTCCCAGGTGAGGATGCGCTCGCCGTCGGGCTCGGCGCCCGGGACCACGCGCGGACGGGCGCCCGTCGAGACGAGCACGACGTCGGCGTCGTACTCCTCGCTGCCGTCGTGGGTGGTGGCGACGACGCGCGACGGGCCGTCGAGACGGCCGAGCCCGCGGACGACGCGGACGCCGGCCCGCTCGAGCGAGGCCTGGATGTCGACCGACTGCGCGGCAGCGAGCCGCTTCACGCGAGCGTTGACGGCGCCGAGGTCGACGCCGGCCAGGCCCGGGTGCGCGGCCTGGTCGTCGATGCGGACGCCGAGCTGCCCGCTCTCCGCGACCGTCGTCATGACCTCGGCGGTGGCGATGAGGGTCTTGCTCGGCACGCAGTCGGTGAGCACTGCCGACCCGCCGAGGCCGTCGCGGTCGACGACCGTGACCTCGGCGCCGAGCTGCGCCGCGACCAGCGCCGCCTCGTACCCGCCCGGCCCGCCACCGACGATCACCACGTGCGTCATGCGCGCATCATCCCGCACCGGCCCTCCCGATCCCCTCTCCGGCGTGAAGGCGCCCGGGCCGCCTCGATCAGGCGTGGGTGGCGGGAGCGAGCGGGCGGGAGTCGCTAGCCTCCGGTGCGTGACCTTGTACGCGGCGTACGGCAGCAACATGGACCCGTTCCAGATGGTCCTCCGCGCCCCGCACTCCCCCCACCGAGGCACCGGCTGGATGGTCGGCTGGCGGCTCACGTTCGGCGGCGAGGACCTCGGCTGGGAGGGCGCGCTCGCGACCCTCGTCGAGGAGCCGGGCTCGCAGGTCTTCGTGTCCCTCTACGACCTCACCGACGCCGACGAGGCCGCGCTCGACGAGTGGGAGGGCAGCGACCTCGGCCTCTACACCAAGATCCGGGTCCGCGTCGCCACCCTCGACGGCGACGTCACGGCCTGGGTCTACGTCCTCGACGCCTACGAGGGCGGCCTGCCCAGCGCCCGCTACCTCGGGATCATGGCCGACGCCGCCGAGGCCGCCGGCGCCCCCGACGACTACGTCGCCGACCTGCGCACCCGGCCCTGCCGCAGCATCGGCTGACGAGCAGCGCCGCCCGCCTGAAACGGGACCGGGACCCCCGATAGCGTCGGGGCGTGACCGACGACCTGCTGCTCTCCGACCCCTCCGCCGCCGCCCGCGAGGCCGCCGAGTCGATCGCGCGCCTCACCGGCGTCGAGCGCCACGACGTCGCGCTCGTCCTGGGGTCGGGCTGGGTGCCCGCCGCCGAGCTCATCGGCGAGACCGTGGCCGACCTCTCGGTCGAGGACGTGCCGCACTTCGCCCCACCGGCGGTGCAGGGGCACGCGGGCCGGATCCGCAGCGTGAAGGTCGGCGACCAGCACGCGCTCGTGCTGCTCGGCCGCACGCACTACTACGAGGGCCGCGGCGTCGAGGCCGTGGTGCACGGCGTGCGCACCGCCGCGGCCGCCGGCGTACGCACGCTCGTCCTCACCAACGGGTGCGGCGGGCTCGATCCGTCGTGGACGCCAGGCACTCCGGTGCTCATCAGCGACCACATCAACCTCACCGGCGCATCGCCCCTGCGCGGCGCGACGTTCATCGACCTCACCGACCTCTACTCCGCGCGGCTGCGGGCCGTCTGCCGCGAGGTCGAGCCGTCGCTGCCGGAGGGCGTCTACGCGCAGTTCCGCGGACCGCAGTACGAGACCCCGGCCGAGGTGCGGATGGCCGGGATCATGGGCGCGAGGCTGGTGGGGATGTCGACGGCGCTGGAGGCGATCGCCGCGCGCGAGGCCGGGCTGGAGATCCTCGGGCTCTCGCTGGTCACCAACCTCGCCGCCGGCATGACCGGCGAGCCGCTCAACCACGCGGAGGTGCTCGAGGCCGGCCGTGCCGCCGCCGAACGCATGGGCCGGCTGCTCGCCCAGGTGGTGCCGACGCTGTGACCGACCTCCTCGACCGCGCCCGCGCCTGGCTCGACGACGACCCCGACCCCGACACGCGCGTGCAGCTCGACCGGCTGCTCGACGCTGCGGGCAGCGGGGACGAGGGTGCGGCTGCCGAGCTGCACGATGCGTTCGACGGCCGGCTCGAGTTCGGCACCGCCGGGCTCCGGGGCGCGCTCGGCCCCGGTCCGAACCGGATGAACCGTGCGGTCGTCACGCGCGCGGCGGCAGGCCTCGCGGCGTACCTCGGCGCCGGCGGGACCGTGGTGATCGGGTACGACGCACGGCACAAGTCCGACGCGTTCGCGCGCGACACGGCCGAGGTGATGGAGGGTGCGGGCCTGCACGCGATGCTGCTCCCCCGACCGCTGCCGACGCCGGTGCTCGCGTTCGCGATCCGCCACCTCGGCGCCGCCGCCGGCGTCATGGTGACGGCGTCGCACAACCCGCCGCAGGACAACGGCTACAAGGTCTACCTCGGCGACGGCTCGCAGATCGTGCCGCCCGCGGACGCCGAGATCAGCGCCGCGATCGACGCCGTCGGCGCCGTGGCATCGGTGCCGCGCGGAGACGGCTGGGAGACGCTCGACGACTCCGCCCTCGACGCGTACGTCGCCGCCGTGGCCGGTCTCGTGCGGGACGACGCCCCGCGCGGCGTCGCGATCGCCTACACGCCGATGCACGGCGTCGGCGGCGACGTCCTGGTGCGCGCGCTCGACGAGGCCGGGTTCGGCGCGCCGCGCATCGTGCGCGCGCAGTGGGCGCCCGATCCCGACTTCCCGACCGTGTCCTTCCCGAACCCGGAGGAGCCGGGTGCGATGGACCTCGCGCTCGAGGAGGGCATGGACTCCGACGCCGACGTCGTGATCGCCAACGACCCCGACGCCGACCGCTGCGCCGCCGCGGTGCCCACGCGCGACCGCGGCGCCTCGGGCGGACCGGCGTACCGGATGCTGCGCGGCGACGAGCTCGGCGCGCTGCTCGGCTGGTGGGTGCACGAGCGCGGTGCGCGGGGCGTCTACGCGTGCTCGATCGTGTCGTCGACGCTGCTGGGCAAGATGGCCGCGGCGTACGGTCTCGACTCCGCCACGACGCTCACCGGCTTCAAGTGGATCGGCCGCGTGCCGGGGCTGGCGTACGGCTACGAGGAGGCCATCGGCTACTGCGTCGACCCCGCGAACGTGAGCGACAAGGACGGCGTGTCCGCAGCGGTGCTCCTCGTGGAGATGGTCGCGTCGCTCAAGGCGGCGGGCCGCACGGTGCACGACGTGCTCGACGACCTCGCGATCGCCCACGGCCTGCACGCGACCGACCAGCTGTCGGTGCGCGTCTCCGACCTCGCGCTCATCGCCGACGCGATGGACCGGCTGCGCACGACGCCGCCGACCGAGGTCGCGGGGCTCCCGGTCGAGTCCTTCGACGACCTCGCCGACGGTGTCGACGGGCTGCCTCCGACGGACGGCGTGCGCCTCTCGCTCGCGGAGTCGACCCGGGTGATCGTGCGCCCGAGCGGGACCGAGCCCAAGCTCAAGTGCTACCTCGAGGTCGTCGTCCCGGTGCAGGCGGAGGGGGTGCCCGACTCCGCCGACGTGGACGCCGCCCGCCTCGTCGCCACCCACCGCCTCCAGCAGCTCCGCGACGGCATGGCGTCCGCCCTCGCCCTCTGACCCCCCGCACGTCACTGCCCGAATGCAGTCAGATCGAGCGGCTTTCCCTGCGTTCCGGCAGTGACGTCGCGGCTCTGCGGGACGCGGCCGATCCGTGACCCGCCCGCTGCTCCCGTCGCGGGCCGGCGCGTGGCAGCATGTGCGCGCCGACGTCGCCCCGAAGGAGCAGCCACGCCATGGTCATCCTGCTGGCCATCCCGATGTTCCTGCTGTTCCTGGCCATCGAGGCGGTCTCCTACCGGTACCGGCCCGACGACGACGAGCTCGGCTACGAGCTGCGCGACACCGGCACGAGCCTGTCGATGGGGATCGGCAGCCGGGTCTGGGGCCTGCTCTGGGACCTGCTCGGCCTCGCGGTCTTCACCGCCGTCGCCGTCGCGACGCCGCTGCGCATCGAGATGACCTCGGTGTGGGCGTGGGTGGCGCTGTTCCTCGCCGAGGACCTCTGCTACTACGCCTTCCACAGGGTGAGCCACCGCTGCCGCTTCTTCTGGGCCAGCCACGTCATCCACCACAGCAGCCAGCGCTACAACTTCTCGACGGCGCTGCGGCAGTCGTGGACGAGCGTGCTGGGCTTCGTGTTCTGGATCCCGCTCGTCGTGGTCGGCTTCCCGGTGTGGGCGGTCTACCTGCAGCAGTCGATCAGCCTGCTCTACCAGTTCTTCCTGCACACCGAGCGCGTGCACCGCATGTGGGCCCCGGTCGAGTACGTCATGAACACGCCGTCGCACCACCGCGTCCACCACGGCGTCGACAAGCAGTACCTCGACAGGAACTACGCCGGCATCCTCATCGTCTGGGACCGGCTCCTCGGCACGTTCGAGCCCGAGGTCGCGCGACCGACGTACGGCATCACGAAGCAGCTCACCACGTTCAACCCGTTCCGCGTCGCCTACCACGAGTGGTACGCCATGGCTCACGACGTGCGCCACGCCCGCACCTGGGGTGCTCGGATCAAGCACGTCGTCGCGCCGCCGGGTTGGGCCCCGACGACCACGTCGGTGACGGCATGAGCGAGCTGCTCCCCCGCGACCACCGCTGGCTGCTCGTCGTCTACGTCGCCGTCGCGGTCGTCGACGTCGTGGGCGGCCAGATCGCGCGCACCGACATCCTCGGCACGGCACTCACCCCCGTGCTCCTCGCCCTGCTCATCCTGTGGGTGCTGCTCGCGCGCGGGCGCCGCGCGCCCCGCCTGCTGCTCGCGGGCATGATGTTCGCGTGGCTCGGCGACCTCGCGCTCGACGGCCCCGGCGACCTGCGCTTCATCCTCGGCATCGCGCTGTTCCTCGTGATGCAGGTCTGCTACTCGATGGGATTCGTCGGGCTCGGCGCACTCGGTCGGCTGCGCCGCCGAATCTGGCTCCCGATCGGCGCGGCGGCGCTGTGGCTGGGGCTCAACATCGTCCTGGGCCCGATGCTCGGCGACATGCGCTGGCCGCTGGCCGTCTACAGCGCGGCGCTCGTCACGATGGCCACCCTGTCGCTCGGCGTGAGCCCGCGCGTGGGCACCGGCGGCGTCCTCTTCCTCGTCTCCGACCTGCTGATCGGGCTCGACGCCGCGGGCATCGACGTGCCGCTGCGCCACGTCCTCGTCATCGGCACCTACGCCGCCGCGCAGCTGCTCATCGTCACCGGCTGGGTCGAGAGGGTCGACGACTGGGACGGCATCGAGCGGGCTCTGGCGGCCCGCCGCGCCTGAGCGAGGACCGGCGGTAGTTTGGGCGCTCCGATCTCGCAGGGAGAACCATGCCGCGCATCCTGGACCACACCGGCCGCGAGGCCGACCGGACCGTCACCGTCGCCGACATCGTGGCGCTCAAGGCGCGCGGGCGGCGCCTCGCCCAGGTGACGGCGTCGACCGCCGCGGAGGGCGCCGCGGCCGAGGCGGCCGGCGTCGAGATGGTCGTGTGCATGTCGGACTTCGTGCCGGCCGTGCGCGAAGGCTCGCAGCGCGTGTTCCTCACGGCCGCCATCGACTTCTCCGGCGCCATCACCGAGGACGACCTCCTGCGCGACGCCCTCAAGGCCCTGCGTGATGGGGCCGACGCCGTTATCACCGCGCGCGGCCTCGACAGCGTCCGACGCCTGGCGCACGAGGACATCCCCGTGATGGGCCACCTCGGCTTCGTCCCGAAGAAGTCCTCGCTCTACGGCGGCATCCGCGCGGTCGGCCGCACCGCGCCCGAGGCCCTCGCGCTGTGGCAGAGGTTCGAGGCGCTCGAGGAGGCCGGCGCCTTCGCCGTCGAGTGCGAGCTCATCCCGGCCGCCGTGATGGCCGAGATCCACCGGCGTACCGGCATGGCCACCATCTCGCTGGGGTCGGGCCCTGACGCCGACGTCCTGTTCCTGTTCACGAGCGACCTCTGCGGCGAGAGCGAGCGCCGGCCGCGGCACGCGCGCGCCTACGCCGACCTCGCATCGCTGCACCGCCAGATCGACGCCGAGCGCGTTCGCGCCCTCACCGAGTTCCGCGCCGACGTCGAGTCCGGCGACTTCCCCGGCGACGCGGAGGTCGCAGGCATCGACCCGACCGAGCTCGCCGGGTTCCTCACCGGCCTCGGCGACGCCTGACCGTCGACCTCGTCAGCCCTCGACCGAGCCGGCGAGCAGTCCGCGCGCGAAGTACCGCTGGAGGGTGAAGAACACCACCAGCGGGATGGCGATGGCGACGAAGGCGCCTGCCGTCAGCAAGTACTCCTTCGAGCCGAACGCGCCCTCGAGGCCGGCGAGGTAGGCCGTGACCGGCGCGGTGTCCGGAGTGCCCGACGTGAACGTGATCGCGACCAGCAGGTCGTTCCAGATCCAGAGGAACAGGAAGATGGCCATCGAGGCGATCGCGGGCAGCGAGAGCGGAACAGCCATGCTGAGGAAGATGCGGCTGTGGCTCGCGCCGTCCACCCGCGCAGCGTCGAACACCTCGCGCGGCAGCCGGGCCATGAAGTGCTGGAGCACCACGATGACCAACGGCAGCATGAACATCGTGTGGGCGATCCAGAGCGGCCCGTAGGTGCCGGCGAGGATGGGCCGCCCGGTCGCCGGGTCGATCACGCGCGGCACGATCGGCAGCGGCCCGATGCTCCAGCCCGTGTTGAACAGCTGCACCAACGGCTGGAGCGCCATCTGGACCGGCACGACCTGCAGCGCCACGACTCCGAGCAGCACGGTGGTGGCACCGCGGAAGGGGATCCACGCGAGCACGTACGCCGCCATGCAGCCCAAGGTGATCGGGAAGATCGTGGCCGGAACCGCGATCGCGATCGAGTTCACCAGATAGGGCACGAGCCCGTCCGGCGTGCTCTCGCCGCCCTGGAGCACCTCGCGGTAGTTGTCGAGGGTCAGGGTGTGGTCGCTGAAGACGGTCCACCAGCCCGAGTACGCCGACAGGTCGCTCGGGCGCAGCGAGGTCACGAACAGCCCGAACGTCGGGATCGTCCAGAGCACGGTGAGGATCACGACGACCACGGCGGCCCACGGGCTGCGGTAGCGCCTCCCCGCCTGCGCGTGCATGCGCCCACGCTAGGGCACAGCGATCCTCCGCAGCGAGGTGCGGTCGCGCACCTCGGACGTGATGTCCGAGAACCAGTCCCGCCCGATAGCGTCGTCGCATGGCGGAGTGGGACGCGGTGGTGACCGCCGTCCAGGTCGCCCTCACGGGTGACCGGGCCGAGGGGCGGATGCTGCTCGAGAACTGCTGGGACGCAACACCTTCGGGGGAGCACGCGAAGCGCGTGGTGATCGCCCACTACCTCGCGGATCTGCAGGACGAGCTCGATGACGAGATCCGGTGGGACGAGTCCGCGCTGACGGACTACCCGCGCGTGGGCGAGACGGACCTGGCCGCCATCGGCATCGCCTCCGCGTCGGGACTGGCGCCGAGCCTGCACCTCAATCTCGGTGACGGCTATCTCCGCCGCGGCGACCTGCAGGCGGCCCGTCAGCAGCTGGATGCCGGCATCGCCGCGGCCGGCGCGCTCGGCGACGACGGCTACGGCGACCTGGTCAGGAAGGGGCTGGACGGACTCGCCCAACGCCTCGCGGAGCGAACGGCGTAGCGGCCCGTCGCTCGGCTGCCCGGGCTCGAGGTGGTGCGCCGGCGGCGCTCAACGCCGGCGCGGATGGAGGCGCGCGTCGATGTGGAGGTACCTCGCCCGCCCGTCGTGGAACTCGTAGAGCGCAGCGGTCTGCATCTCGGCCATGGGCGTGGACGGTGTGACGAGGAAGTGCTGGTCGTCGATCGGGAGCAGGTCGTGCGCGATGTGGCGGGGCAGCCCCATGATCTCGGCCTGGAACGGGTCGACGTCCACACCGAGCCGGAGCCGGCCGCCGTCGGCCGTCACCTCGAACCGGGCGCCGGGACGCTCGTAGACGCCGACGTAGCGGGACGGGTCCAGATCCAGCGCCAGGTCCGGCTCCGGGAGCGGGGGGATCGTGACGGCGCCGAGCTCGCGCAGGATGACGTCGAAGACGCGTGTGCACAGGCTCTCCCGGGCGTCGCCGTTGGTGAGCAGCACCATCGCGAGATCGTGGTCCGGGACGATCCGCAGCCGTGCGTTCTGCCCGATCGTGCTGCCGTCGTGCCCGTAGACCGTGCACCCGTCCCAGTCGAGCACCACGAGGCCGAGCCCCCACTGCTGCCCCACGAGGTAGGGGTCCGGGATGGGCACCCGCGAGGCCGTCATCTCCGTCACCATCCCCGAGGACAGGACGCGGCGGCCGTGGGGGGCCACGCCGCCAGACAGGAGGACATGGGCCAGGGCGAGGACGTCGCCCGCGGTGGAGCTCATGCCGCCACCCGCTCCGAACGCACGGGGAAGGTGATCCACGGGGGTGGGGATCGGCCCTTCCTCCGGGGACCGGACCAGGTGGCCCCGCGCCGCGCGGCGAGGATCGGCGTCCCTCCACCAGGTGCTCGTGCTGCGCAGACCCATCCGGGAGACGAGCCGGTCGGCCATCACGGCGTCCCACGCCCTGTCGTCGACGACCTCCATGATGCGGGCCAGGATCGCGTAGCCGGCAGCGGGGCTGTACCCGTGGGTGTGGCCGAGCGGACTGACCTGGGGGGCGTCGGCGAGCGCCTCGACCATGCGTTCGTAGACGTCCTCGCCCTCCCCCGGGTCGCCGTAGGACTCCTCGATCCCGTGGGTGTGGTTGAGCAGATGGCGAGGGGTGAGGGCTGCGCTCACGCCAGCATCGGCCACGCGGAACCGTGGCAGGTAGTGACGAACCGGCTCATCCAGCCCCACTGCGCCCTCGTCGACCAGCTGCAGGAAGGCCACGGCGGTCCACGACTTGGTCAGCGAGCCGCACTGGAACATGGTCTCGGAGGTGACCGGGCGGCCGGTGGTGACGTCCTGCACCCCCAGCACCAGCTCGGTCGCCCGTCCTTCGTGCAGAACGCCGATCGCGGCCCCGGGGCATCGGTAGTCGGCCAGGATCTCGACGATCCGAGGGCGCAGGTCCGCGAGGTCGACCATCGCGCTGCCCTACGACCCCAGCCCGACGGCGTTGGCCGCATCGACCTCGACGTACTCGGTGACCGCCGCTGATCCGGCGTACTCCTCCAGCAGCGCGCGCACGGCGTCGATCGAATCGTGCTGGATCACGTTGACCGCGCGCGCACCTGCGGTGTCCGCCACGGCGAGCACCCACGCTGCTTGCTCGGGCAGACGGGCGTACGCCTTCTTCATGCCGCCCCAGAACCGATCGCTGTCGTTCACCGTCGAGATCGCCAAGACGTGCATCACGACTCCCGGTCTCACTGCGACGAGCTCACCGACGCGACCACGCGATCGGCGTCGGTGCCTGCTGCGGCGAGAACCTTCGCGACACCAGGACTGTCGGCACGGACGATGCCGACGAGCAGGTCGTCGACGCTGATCGTGCGCGCGTGCCGCGCCGTCGTCGTCCGCACCGCCATCTCCAGGGACTTCTTGGCCTCCTTGGTGAACCGCGGACGCCGCCCGGTGGCCGGAACGGGTGCGAGCGCGTCAGGACCGAGCCCCTCCTCGATCCGGGCGAGCACGTCGTCGACGTCGATGCCGAGGGCACCGAGGGCGGCTCGATCGCCGTCGTCGAGGAGCGAGCTCGGCCCTCCCACGACGCGCGCGACGAGCGCCGCGTCGAGCCCGTTCTCGGTGAGCACGACCGCAGTGGCGCCGTCGGCGACGCGGGTCAGCGA
This sequence comes from Candidatus Nanopelagicales bacterium, assembly GCA_035702165.1. Lineage (GTDB taxonomy): Bacteria > Actinomycetota > Actinomycetes > S36-B12 > CAIYMF01 > Longivirga. Next base: position 4,928 of record DASSQW010000051.1, on the reverse strand, counting down.
CAGCAGCAGGTGCTCCGCCCGCACCTCGTCGAGTCCCTGCGCCTGGGCCGTCGCCATCGTGTCGGCGACGACCGTGCGCGCCTGCTCAGCGAACCGTTCGAGCATGGCCGCCACCACCCTTCTCCATGGATGCGTACTTCTTGTGCACGGCCTGCCGGCTCACGCCGAGCGCCGCTGCGACGTCCTGCCACGACCAGCCCGCGCGGCGCGCGGACATGACCTGGGTGGCCTCGAGCTGCTCGGCGAGACGCCGCAGCGCCGCAGCGGCACGCAGCCCGACCGCGGGGTCGGGGCTGGCCGCATCGTCCTGCAGCGCACGGGTCGTCGTCATGCCGTCAACGTTAGTTGACAACTTCACGGGCTGTCAACCGATGTTGACGTCGGACCGCAGCAACGAGTACGACACGAGGTCGTGGACGCCGTCGGCGCGGGCCTGCGCTCCGCGCAGGACGCCCTCGCGGGTGAACCCGGCCTTCTCCAGTGCGCGCTGCTCGGGGATGTTCTCGACGTCGGTCGACGCCTCGATGCGGTCGAGCGGGGTGCTCCCCAGCAGCCACTCCGCGAGCAGCCGTTGCGCGACGGTGCCGACGCCGTGCCCGCGGCAGGCGTCGGTGAGACCGATGCCGATGTTCCAGGCGAACGAGCCCTGGGTCGGGCCGTAGGCCTCGAGGTGCCACGACATCGAGCCCGCCACCGCCGAGATGCCGTCGCCGTCGGTCACCACGACGAGCAGCCGGGCGTTGTGCGGCGGCATCAGCTTCTCGCCCTCGGGCCACTCCTCGTAGGGCGACGGCGTGGCCACCTGGCGCTCGACGTCGTAGCCCTGCAGCTCCACCGTGAGCCCGGTGCTCGTCGTCCCGGTCGTCACGACCGAGCCGGCCTCGACGGCCGGAGGATCGATGCCCGCGACGACCGTCGCCCAGTGCTCCACGGCGCGATCATGCCGCGCCGCCGCTCCACCTTCCACGCGGACGCGCAGAAGCAGTCAGGCGGTCTCGGCGAGGATCTCGCGCACCATCTCCAGCGTCGTGCCGGGATGCAGGAACGCGAACCGGCCGACGACCTCGCCCTCCCACGAGCTGCTCGTGACGAAGGCCTTCTGCTCGCGCAGCAGTCTCGCGCTCCAGGCGTCGTAGTCGGCCGACGTCCAGCCGGTACGCCGGAACAGCACGACGCCGAGGCTCGGCTCCCGGAGCAGCTCGAGGTGCTCGGCGGCCCGGATGTCGTCGGCCACCTGGTGGGTGAGCGCGATCGTGTGCTCGATCGCATCGGTGTAGGCCTGCGTCCCGTTCACGACCAGCGAGAACCACAGCGCGAGCCCGCGGGCCCGGCGCGTCAGGTGGTAGGCGTAGTCGGTCGGGTTCCACTCGTAGGAGCCGTCGTGGTGGTGGATGGCGTCGAGATAGGACGCATCCTGCGTGTGCACGGCCTTCGCCAGCCACGGCTCGCGGTAGATCAGCGCCGCGCAGTCGTACGGCGCGAACAGCCACTTGTGCGGGTCGACCACGATCGAGTCGACGAGCTCGACGCCGTCGTAGCGGTCCCGCACGCTCGGGGCGAACAGCCCCGCGCCGCCATAGGCACCGTCGACGTGGAACCACAGCCCACGCTCCCGCGCGATCGTCCCGATGCCCCGCAGGTCGTCGATGATCCCCGCGTTCGTCGTCCCCGACGTCGCGACCACCGCCACGATGCTCGAGGGGTCGCTGTCGGCCTCGAGCGCGGCCTGCAGCGCCTCGCCGGTGAAGCGGTGGTCGGCCGTCGTCACGACGAGGGGGTCGACGTCGAGGATCGACAGCGTGTTCTTGATCGACGAGTGGGCCTGGTCGCTGACGACGATGCGCAGCCGCTTGTGGCGCGCGCGATCCCCCTCGCGCTCGACGAGCCTGCGGCGACCGGTGTCGCGCGCGACGACCAGCGCCGACAGGTTGCCCGCCGAACCACCCGATACGAACGCTCCGCCCGCGGTGCGCGGCAAGCCGGCGGCGTCGGAGATCCAGCGGAGCGCCTGGTTCTCCGCCGCGACCGCACCTGCAGCCTCGAGCCAGCTGATCCCCTGCAGCGACGCCGCCGAGACGACCATGTCGAACAGCAGCGCTGCCTTCGTGGGCGCCGCCGGGATGAACGCCCAGTAGCGCGGCGAGTCGGCCGAGAGCACGGTCTTGCTGAGGTGCTCGTCGTACAGCTTCAGCACCTCGGCGGCGTCGCGACCGCCGGCTGTGACCAGGCCCTCGAGGATCGCGTCGACCTCGGCCTTCTCGCCGGGGTGGTCGAGCGGCGTCTCGGACATCGAGAGCCGCTCCTGCACGTAGTCGAGCACGAGCCGGGTGAGGCGCTCGTCGTAGGTGTGCATGCGCTGCGGCGCGAGGGGGGCGTCAGCCATGGCTGGAGCCTTCCAGGGAATCCGGCGCGCCGATGGCCCGTCCACGCAGCAGGCGCCGAGGTCCGGAGGCTAGCAGCGCCGTACGCCGCCCCCGAAATCCCTGGCGGACGGCCGGCACCCGGTGGTGGGCGGTCCCGCCCTTCAGCCCGACTGGCTTTCGCCAGGATCCGACGGCCGGCCCGCCTCCTGTGTGCGCCCGGCGCTCGCCGGGCGTCTGTGACCAGGCTCGCTCCGGCCCCGACGAGCGGGTCCGCGACCTCGGGCAACGGGCCTAGGATCGGTGGGTGAGCCGATCTGTCACCGACCTGCTCGCGGCGCCTGGCGGGTTGACCGACGTCACCCGCAGCGATGCCGCGCTGCGTCGCTTCCTGCACGGGCTTCCGGGTGTCGACCAGGTGGGCGCCGACGGCCGCGCCGCGGCGCTGTCGACGCGGTCGATCAAGACCACCTCGAAGGCGTTCGCCATCGACCTCGCCATCTCGATGATCGACCTGACGACGCTCGAGGGCTCGGATACGCCGGGCAAGGTGCGGTCGCTGTGCGCGAAGGCGATGCGTCCCGACCCGAACGACGCATCGGTTCCGCGGACTGCGGCGGTGTGCGTCTACAACGACCTCGTGGGCCAGGCGAAGGCCGAGCTCGGCGACAGCGGCGTCAAGGTGGCGGCGGTGGCGACAGCGTTCCCGTCGGGGCGCGCGTCCTTGAACGTGAAGCTGGCCGACACGCGCGACGCCGTGCTGCAGGGTGCCGACGAGATCGACATGGTCATCGACCGCGGCGCGTTCCTGTCCGGGCGCTACCTCGAGGTGTTCGAGGAGATCGCGGCCGTGAAGCAGGCGTGCGCCGAGGGCGGAGCCTCCGCGCATCTCAAGGTGATCCTCGAGACCGGCGAGCTCGCGACGTACGACAACGTGCGTCGCGCGTCGTGGCTGGCGATGCTCGCGGGTGCTGACTTCATCAAGACGTCGACGGGCAAGATCTCGCCGGCGGCGACGCTGCCGGTCACGCTGGTGATGCTCGAGGCCTGCCGCGACTGGCGCGACGCGACCGGCGAGATGGTCGGGATGAAGCCGGCGGGCGGGATCCGGACGACGAAGGACGCGATCAAGTACCTGGTCCTCGTGAACGAGACGGTGGGGCCGGACTGGCTGTCGCCGGACTGGTTCCGGCTGGGTGCGTCGAGCCTGCTCAACGATCTGCTGCTGCAGCGCCAGCGGATGTCCACCGGGCGCTACTCCGGTCCCGACTACGTCACCGTCGACTGACGGGGAGGACGCATGGCCACCTTCGAGTACGCACCCGCGCCGGAGTCGCGCGCGGTCGTCGACATCGCGTCGTCATACGGGCTGTTCATCGACGGCGAGCTCGTCGACGGGACCGGTTCGTCGATGAAGAGCATCAACCCGGCGACGGAGGAGGTGCTCGCCGAGGTCGCCGTGGCGAGCGAGGCCGACGTCGACCGGGCGGTGAAGGCTGCGCGCCGCGCGTTCACGCGCGTGTGGTCGAAGACCTCCGGCGCCGAGCGCGCGAAGTACCTGTTCCGCATCGCTCGGCTGGTGCAGGAGCGCTCGCGCGAGCTCGCGGTGCTGGAGTCGCTCGACAACGGCAAGCCGATCAAGGAGTCGCGCGACGTCGACGTGCCGTTGGTCGCCGCGCACTTCTTCTACTACGCCGGCTGGGCCGACAAGCTCGAGCACGCGGGCTTCGGTGCGGACCCGAGGCCGCTCGGTGTCGCCGCGCAGGTGATCCCGTGGAACTTCCCGCTGCTCATGCTCGCGTGGAAGATCGCGCCTGCGCTCGCCGCCGGGAACACCGTGGTCCTCAAGCCTGCGGAGACGACTCCCCTGACGGCGCTGCTCTTCGCCGACATCTGCCGGCAGGCGGACCTGCCGCCGGGCGTGGTCAACATCGTCACCGGCGCGGGCGAGACGGGTGCCGCGCTCGTCGCGCATCCCGGCGTCGACAAGGTCGCGTTCACCGGCTCGACGGAGGTCGGCAAGGCGATCGCGCGCTCGGTCGCCGGGACCGACAAGCGGCTCACGCTGGAGCTCGGCGGCAAGGCCGCCAACATCGTCTTCGACGACGCGCCGATCGACCAGACCGTCGAGGGCATCGTCGCCGGCATCTTCTTCAACCAGGGCCACGTCTGCTGCGCCGGATCGCGCCTGCTCGTGCAGGAGTCGGTGGCCGACGAGCTCGTGGCGCGGCTCAAGCGCCGGCTCTCCACGCTGCGCCTCGGCGACCCGCTCGACAAGAACACCGACATCGGGGCGATCAACTCCCTGGAGCAGCTCGAGCGGATCCGCACGCTCGCCGGGGTCGGCGACGACGAGGGCGCCGAGCGCTGGACGGCCGAGTGCGATCGCCCGGCGAAGGGCTACTGGTTCGCACCGACCGTGTTCACCGGCGTCAGCCAGGCGCACCGCATCGCACGCGAGGAGATCTTCGGACCGGTGCTGTCGGTGCTCACCTTCCGCACGCCGGCGGAGGCGGTCGAGAAGGCGAACAACACGCCGTACGGGCTGTCAGCGGGCATCTGGACCGA
>DASSQW010000050.1:0-5626 GCA_035702165.1 Candidatus Nanopelagicales bacterium | reverse complement strand
GCGCTCGGCGGCGACGCCGACGGGGAGTGGCGCGAGCGCGCCGTGGCGTCGTTGCGGGAGAGCCTCGACGCCGGTCGGGTCATCGGCGCCGTCGCAGTCGTCGACGGAGCGACCGTCAGCGGTGCGATGGCGACGGTCTGGACCACGATCCCTGGACCGGGGCACGACGGACGTCGGGCGTGGGTGTTCGGCGTCGCGACCGATCCCGAGCACCGCAGGCAGGGCCACGCGCGCGCGGCGCTGGGTCGCGTGCTCGAGCGGCTCGACGGGATGGGTGTCGTGAAGATCGACCTGTCAGCGACGACCGACGGCGAGGACCTCTACCGCTCGCTCGGCTTCGAGGTGTCGCCGTTCGCTCGCATGGTGCGCCGGCCGCCGGGTCTGTAGCCGCTCAGTCCTCGCGGCGTGCGTGCAGCTCGCCCTGGGAGACGCGGACGCGCAGCAGCGCACCGGTCGCGACGGCCTCCGCGTCGCGGACCACCGCGCCGTCGTCGGTCTGGACGACGGCGTAGCCGCGGTCGAGGGTGGCCGCGGGCGACAGCGCACGCACGCGGGCACGCACGTGCTCGACGTCGTCGCCGGCGCGGACCAGGCGGTGGTCGAGGCTGCGCCGCGAGCGCTCGAGCAGCGAGGCGACCTGCTCGGCGCGCAGCGTCACCAGCACCGACGGATCGGCCAGCACCGGCCGGTGGCGCGCCTGATCGAGCCACGACTGCGCCTGGTCGAGGCGCCCGCGCACGGCGCGCTCGGCGCGCGAGCGGAGGTCGGACACGATGCGCATCTGCTCGCCCATGTCGGGGACGACCCGGCGCGCGGCGTCGGTGGGGGTCGACGCCCGGACGTCGGCGACGAGGTCGAGCAGCGGCGCGTCCTTCTCGTGGCCGATGGCCGAGACGACCGGTGTGGCGGCTGCCGCGACCGCGCGCACGAGGCCCTCGTCGGAGAAGGGCAGCAGGTCCTCGACCGAGCCTCCGCCGCGGGTGACGACGATGACGTCGACCCCGGGCAGCGAGTCGAGCTCGCGCACCGCGGCCGTGACCTCGCTGACCGCGCGGACCCCCTGCACCGCGACCTCGCGCACCTCGAACACCACGCCGGGCCAGCGGCGGCGCGCGTTCTCGACGACATCGCGCTCGGCGTCGCTCCCGCGGCCGCAGACGAGCCCCACGGCGCGGGGGAGGAAGGGCAACGGCTTCTTGCGGGCGGGGTCGAACAGCCCCTCCGCCGCCAGCAGGTTCTTGCGGGCCTCGAGCTGGGCGAGGAGCTCACCGATCCCGACCGGACGGATCTGGTCGGCCCGGAAGGAGAGCGACCCGCGCACGGCGTAGTACTCCGGCTGCACGTGCACCACCACGCGCTGACCCTCGGCGAGCGGCGGCACGCAGGAGTCGAGCACGCGGGCGTGGCAGCTGACCGACAGCGACATGTCGGCCTCGGTGTCGCGCAGCGTCAGCCAGACCGACGTGGCGCCCGGGCGGCGGTTGAGCTGCGCGACCTGCCCCTCGACCCACACCGACCCGAGCCGGTCGATCCAGTCGCCGACCGCCTTCGCGATCGTGCGGACCGCCGCGGGGCTCTCCGGCGAGGTCGTCAGGGCCATGGCGGGCAGCCTAGGGCGCGGTGCGGACCCCCCGCCCAGGCGGCGGGAGGCCGCGTACGCCGGACCCACCTACGATGGACAGGTGAGCGACTCCCCGATCCCGGCCAAGAAGGTCCTCCTCGCGTCCCCGCGCGGCTACTGCGCCGGCGTCGATCGTGCGGTGGTGACCGTGGAGAAGGCGCTCGACCTCTACGGCCCGCCGGTCTACGTCCGCAAGGAGATCGTGCACAACAAGCACGTCGTCGCGACCCTGCAGGACCGCGGGGCGATCTTCGTCGAGGAGACCGACGAGGTGCCCGAGGGCTCGGTGGTCGTGTTCAGCGCCCACGGGGTCGCGCCGGAGGTGCACGAGGAGGCGGCCGCGCGCTCGCTGCGCGCGATCGATGCCACCTGCCCGCTGGTGTCCAAGGTGCACGCAGAGGCCAAGCGCTTCGCCCACGAGGGCTACCGGATCCTGCTCATCGGCCACGAGGGCCACGAGGAGGTCGTCGGCACGATGGGGGAGGCGCCCGAGGCGATCACCCTCGTCGACGGCCCCGGCCATGCCGACGAGGTCGAGGTCGGCCCCGACGACAAGGTCGTGTGGCTCTCGCAGACCACGCTGTCGGTCGACGAGACCATCGAGACCGTCGACCGGCTCCGCTCGCGGCTGCCGCTGCTGGTCGACCCGCCCAGCGACGACATCTGCTACGCCACCCAGAACCGCCAGCTCGCGGTGAAGGACATCGCCTCGCGCTGCGACGTGCTCGTCGTCGTCGGCAGCGGCAACTCCTCGAACTCGGTACGCCTCGTGGAGGTCGCGCTCGACGCCGGCGCCGCCGCGGCGTACCGGGTCGACCTCGCGAGCGAGCTGCAGGAGGAGTGGTTCGACGGCGCCAGCACCGTCGGGCTCACGAGCGGGGCGTCGGTGCCCGAGATCCTCGTCGACGGCGTGCTCGCCTGGCTGGCCGAGCGCGGCTGGGCCGACGTCGAGCAGGTCGACTCCGCGGAGGAGCGGCTGGTGTTCGCGCTGCCGCCGGAGCTGCGCCGCGACCTCAAGGCCGCCGAGCGAGCCTGACGGCAGGGCGTAGCCGCCGCCCCGTGCTCCCGGCTAGGCCGGGCTGCGCCGTCGGCGGACCAGGACGATGACCAGGGCGGCGACGGTCGAGGCGAGGATCCACGGCGCGTTCACGGCCAGGCTCTTGAAGATCATGAAGCCCTCGCGCTCGAGCAGCGTGCCCGTCGAGCCGAGCGTGAGCTGGCCCGCCGTCAGCGTGGCCACGAGGAACGCCAGCGGCGGCGCGACGACGGCGGCCCAGATGTCGGCGCGGCGCACGAAGACGGCGGCGTACACCGACGCGAGCAGCAGGGCGACGCCGGTGAGCCAGCCGATCTCCTTGCGCACCACCGCCTCGAGCAGCGCGACGACGACGGTGGCCGAGATCACGACGACCATCACGCCGGCGTAGGTGAGGCCGACGCTGCTGCCGCGCGGCGCGGGAGCCTTGGCCTCGGGCTCGGGCTGCGGACGCCCTGCCTCGATGGCCGCGAGGCGGTCGGGGTCGAGCGCCGGGATCGCGTCGAGCGTGGCGGGACCCTCGGCACCGGCCGAGCGGTAGAGCCGGCCGGTGTCGACGCGAGCCGCGGGGGCCGAGGACACGGCGGGGTCGACGGTGCCGTCCCAGGGCGACGCGGCGACCGACACGCCCGCGGCGCCGTCAGCGGCGGCGGGGACGGCGCGGCCGTGGTCGTCGGCGGAGTCGTCGGTGGCCGCCTCGGGCTCGTCGTCGTGCTCGAACCCGGCCACCAGATGGTCGGCCTCGGTGGACCCGTGGTCGAGGTCGTGACCCGTGACGAGATCCGTCTCGCGCTCGACCGGCGGCTCGACCTGGGGCTCGGGCCGCGCCGGCGCGGCCGCCTCCCGGGATGCGGCAGCGGCGACGGGCGCGGCGGCAGCCGCGGCCGGGGTGTCGGGCGCGTCGGGGTCGTCGAACAGGTCCCCGAACGAAGGGGCCCCGGCGCCGTGGTCGTCGCTCACGGTGCCCCACCGTACGTGACTCACGGCGCGCCTCCCGCACGCGGGACGTCCGTGGCGAGCGTGGCGAGGCCCCCTTCGGCGCTCGCCACGAGCTCCGGGGCGCTCAGCGGACGTGTCGAGGCGCTCACCAGTCGAGGGGCCGCGAGCCCGGCGTCGTCGCCGGCGGACTCGTCCACCACGCCCAGCGTGGCCATCGATCGGGCCGTGACGAGCACGCGCGACTCCAGCGACCCGACGGCGGAGTTGTAGTGCGCGACCGCGCCGTCGAGCGCGGCGCCGAGACGGGCCAGATGGCCGCCGAGGGTCGCCAGCCGGCCGTGCAGGTCGCGGGCCAGCCGCTGCACCTCCCGGACGTTGCGGGTCGCCGCCTCCTGCCGCCAGGTGTGCGCGACGGTGCGCAGCAGCGCCAGCAGGGTGGTCGGCGTCGCGATCACGACGTCGCGCGCGAAGGCGTACTCCAGCAGGTCGGGCCGCGCCTCGAGCGCCGAGGACAGGAACGACTCCGCCGGCAGGAAGAGCACGACGAACTCCGGCGTGGGGTAGCGGCGCCAGTACTCCTTGGAGGACAAGCGATCCACGTGTGCCGCGACCTCGCTGGCGTGCCGCGCGAGCAGCAGCCGCGTGGTCGCGTCGTCGGTCGACTCGGCGGCGTCGAGGTAGGACGAGAGCGGCACCTTGGCGTCGACCACGACCTGGCGGGAGTCGGCGAGGTCGACGACGAGGTCGGGGCGCAGCAGGTCGCCGTCGTCGCCGCGGGTGCTGTCCTGCTCCTCGAAGTGCACGTGGGGCAGCAGGCCGGCCGACTCGACGAGGCGGCGCAGCGTGACCTCGCCCCACTGGCCGCGGACCTCGGAGCGGCGCAGCGCCGTGACCAGCCGCCCGGTCTGGTCGCGCAGGGCGTCGGTGCCCAGCGCCGTCTGCCGCACCTGCTCGGTGAGCGCCGCCTGGGCCGCGGCCCGCTCGCGCTCGGCGCGAGCGAGGTCGTCGGAGACCCGGTCGAGGGTGTCCTGCAGCGGGCGCACCATCGCCTGGACCGCGACGCGCTCGGCCGCCAGCGAGGAGGGCGGCCCCGGGCGACGCAGCAGCAGGACGGCGCCGGCGCCGAGGACGAGCCCGAGGACCAGGCCGAGCAGGAGGGGAAGGAGGTCAGCCATGCGGTCAGGCTGCCCGCGACCTCCGACAGCCGGGTTGACCTTGACGCTACGTCAATCTCTATCGTCGTCGGCATGAGCACCCAGCAGGCCGCGGCCTGGTCGATCGTGGAGGTCGCCCGGTGGGCCGGCGTCTCGTCGCGGACGCTGCGGCACTACGACGACGTGGGTCTGCTGGCACCGGCGTACGTCGGGGCCAACGGCTACCGCTACTACGGGCGCGACGAGCTGCACCGGCTGCAGGAGGTGCTGGTGCTGCGCGAGCTCGGGCTCCCGCTCGAGGCCATCGCCCGGGTGCTCGAGGGCACGGTCGACCGGGTCGGCGTCCTGCGCGAGCACCGCGCCGCGCTGCTGTCCGAGCGCGACCGGCTCACCCGCCTCGCCGACGCCGTCGGCCGGGCCATCGACGAGAGAGAAGGAGGGGATCCCGTGGATCCCGCAGAGCTCTTCGACGGGTTCGACCCCGAGAAGCAGAAGCAGTACGAGGCCGACCTCGTGGACCGCTTCGGCCCGCAGGTCCAGGACAGCATCGACGAGTCGTGGCGGCGGGTAGGCCGGATGTCCCAGCAGGAGGCGGCGCAGGTCCAGGCCGAGCTCGCCGAGCGCGACGCCGAGTACGCCGCGCTCCTCGACGCCGGCGTGCCGGCGGACGACCCCCGCGCGCAGGCCGTGACCGCGAAGCACTACGCCTGGGTGGACCGGTTCTGGACGCCGTCGGCCGAGGCGTTCGCCGGGCTCGGCGACCTCTACGTCGACCACCCCGACTTCAAGAAGCGCTACGACGACATCCGCCCGGGCCTCGCCGAGTACGTCCGCGACGCGATGGCCGTCTACGCGGTCGAGACGCTCACGTAGGGA
>DASSQW010000049.1:0-19841 GCA_035702165.1 Candidatus Nanopelagicales bacterium | reverse complement strand
CTCGATGACGGTGCCGGTGACGACGCCGTCCTCCTCCTTGACCTTCTCGATCGTGCCCCAGGCGCGCTCGTACTGCGCACGCTTCTTGGACAGGATCAGGCGGCCTTCCTTGTCCTCCTTCTGGAGGACCAGGGCCTCGACGACGTCCCCGAGGGAGACGACCTCGTTCGGGTCGACGTCGTGCTTGATGGACAGCTCGCGCGAGGGGATGACGCCCTCGGTCTTGTAGCCGATGTCGAGGAGGACCTCGTCGCGGTCGACCTTGACGATCGTGCCCTCGACGATGTCGCCGTCGTTGAAGTACTTGATGGTCTCGTCAACTGCAGCCGCGAAGGCCTCGGCGTCGCCGATGTCGTTGATCGCTACCTGGGTCGTGGTGGTCTCGATGGTGGACGTCATGGAGTGAAGAGCTCCGGTGGATGGGTGTCGTGACGGAGTGCGACGGCGGGCCCTTGCCATTGCGGCGCGGCTCGGGCAGGGGCCAGGAAGGCTCTCGCGGTGGGTCACGACGAACGACATGCACGAGCCTGCTCGGTCCGAGGCGCGCGCAGGCCCGCGACGCACCCGCAAGGATACGGACGTGGCAGATCAGGGGTCAAACCGCCCGTACCGCTCTGACGTGGGAGAACGCGACTCCGTCCGGGCGTCCCGCGGGTGGTGGGACGGCGCGGCGCGGGAGTACGCCGCGGAGCACGGGGCGTTCCTCGGCGACGGCCGGCCGGGCGGGGCCCTCGTGTGGGGGCCCGAGGGCTGGACGGAGGCCGACCTCGGCCTGCTCGGTCCGGTGAGCGGACGCCGGGTGCTGGAGGTGGGGGCGGGCGGGGCGCAGGGCGCCCGGTGGCTCGCGGAGCAGGGCGCGAGCGTGGTCGCCGTCGACGTGAGTCACGCCATGCTTGCCCACGCGCGGAGCGAGGAGCCCGTCGTTCCGCTGGTCCAGGCCGATGCCGGCGCGCTGCCGTTCGCCGACGCCTCGTTCGATCTGGCCTGCTCGGCCTACGGGGCGGTGCCGTTCGTGGCCGACGCCGGGCGGGTCTTCGGCGAGGTGGGGCGGGTGCTGCGCCCGGGCGGGCGCTGGGTCTTCTCGGTGACCCACCCGGTGCGCTGGGCCTTCCCCGACTCCCCCGGCCCGGAGGGGCTGGTCGCCGACCGGCCCTACTTCGACCGGACGCCGTACGTCGAGCGCGACGCCGCCGGGCGTCCGACCTATGTCGAGCACCACCGCACGCTGGGCGACCTGGTCCGAGCCCTGGTGGACGCGGGCCTCGTGATCGAGGATCTGGTCGAACCGGAGTGGCCCGATCGCAACGACCAGACCTGGGGCGGGTGGTCGCCGTTGCGCGGCCGCGTGCTGCCGGGGACGGCGATCTGGGTGGCGCGGCGCCCCGGCTAGACGGCGACCGAGCGCTTGCCGACCGCCTCGGGCTCGGCCGGCTCGTCGTCGCGACGCAGCAGCAGGATGCCGACGACCAGCGCGATCAGCCCGAGCACGAGAAGGACCACCGGAGCCACGTTGCTGATGAGGTTGATCTTGGCCGAGTTCTCCTTGGCCTGGTTCACCGAGTCGGTGACGTTCTGGTCGGTGAAGGCCAGCGTTCCGTCGACGAGCACCAGGCTGTCGGTGCCGTCGGCGTTCTTCAGCCACTGCTTGGTGTCGCTCGCGCCGTTGACGACCTGACCGGTCATCGGCTCGACCCACGAGTCGGTCGTGTTCTGGTACCAGAGCGTCTGCGTGCCCTGCGTGGCGTACTGCACCGCGTCGACGTGAGAGCGGAAGTGGTAGGTGGTGAGGCCCTGCACCTGCTCCTCGGCCACGAACTCGGTGGCCACGCCCTTCATGAGCGTGGAGTCGAAGACGTTGTAGGTCTTCTTCTCCGTGAAGAACGGCATCTTCAGCGGCATCAGGGCGTCGCCGGCGATCATCTCGGGCGTGATCTTGACGCCGTCGACGTTGGCGTCGGCCTCGGCGAGCATCACGTCGGTGGTGCGGTCGAAGGCGTAGCGCTCGGGGCTCACCGGCAGGTAGGGCAGCCCCTGCGAGTCGCTGGCCTCGCTGACGACCTGGGTGCTGAAGTAGACGCCGGCGTTGCCGCCGAGCTGCTCGGACGCCGCGACGTCGGCACCGGTGTGGCGGACGGCCACGAGCGGGACGTCGCTGCGCTGGGTTCCCGTGGGGAGGTCCGCGACCTGCGCCACCGTTCCGGAGGCGACCGACGGGTCGCCCTTGAAGTCCAGGTTCAGCGGCGCGACCGCGAGCCTGGGCACGGCGTAGAACTTCAGCAGCGGGGCGAGTGCGAGGAACAGCACGCCCAGGCCGATGAGGGCCAGACCCCAACCTCGACGCAAGGGGAACCTCCGTGTGGCAGTTGCGTGTCGGGGAGGAAGGTAGCGCAGACTGGCCCCTGTTAGTTACCCATGAGTTAACCCCCGTGTCGTTCGTGATACGACCTTGATGTGAGGAGCCGTCGTGTCCGTGGCCGATCCCACGACGGCCGAGCCTGCTGCGGAGACCGACGAGCTCGACCTCGCGAGCCTGGTCCCGGCCTCCTGGCGCGCGGCCGGGGTCCGGATAGCGGCCCGGTGGCGCCCCGCTGACAGCTATGCGCTGCTGATCGTCCTGGGCCAGCTGCTCGTGGTCGGGCCGGTGGTGTGGACGGGCAGCTTCTACATCGACGACTTCCGGGCCCAGTCCTACGCCGCCGGGCAGCCGTTCTGGCCGTGGATCATCGAGTCCAACGGCACGCACTTCGCGCCCGGCGCCCGCACCCTGGACTGGATCCAGACCCAGTGGTTCCCCCTGCAGCACGGCTGGGCCGTGGTCGTGACCCTGCTCGTCCGGGTGCTGCTGGGCGGCGCGATCTGGGTGCTGCTGCGACGCCTGGTGGGCCCGACGTTCCTCGCCCTGCCCGCGCTGCTGGTGCTCGCGACCACGGCCTCGCTGCTGCCCGCGACGGCCTGGTACCGCCAGTCGATCACCGAGCTCCCCGCCGTCATCGCCCTGCTGATGGCCACGTCCAGCCACGTGCGGTTCGTGACCGGACCGCGCGTCCGGCCGCTCGTCGAGACGCTGGCGTGGTTCGCGGTCGGCCTGTGCTTCCTCGAGAAGACGGCGGTCCTGGTCCCGTGGTTGGTCGGGCTGTCCCTGTTCGTGCTGCCCTCGCTGACGCGGCTCCCGCTGCGGACGATCGCGCGGAGGGCCGCGGTGCCGGTGGTCGCGACCGCCGGGGTGCTGATGCTGTTCCTCGTCTACTACCTGGGCTCGGGCAGCTACGACAAGGGCGACGCCGGGAGGGTGGGCGTCGGACAGGTCCTCTCGATGCTGTGGCTCAACGTGACCCGGGCGCTCTTCCCGGCGCTCGTCGGCGGCCCGTGGCAGTGGACGTACCCGTCCCCCTACCTCGGCGTCGGCGACCCGCCGCTGTGGCTCATGGTGGTGGCGGCCGCAGCGGTCCTCGGGCTGCTCGGGTACGCCGCGCTCCGCGCTCCCCGGACGACCGCGGCGCTCGTGGGTGCGTTCCTGTTCTTCTACCTGCCCTGCGCAGCGATCGTGGCGGTCGGGCGGCTCACGCGCATCGGTCCGGTCGCGGGCATGGAGCTGCGGCTGTGGGCCGATGCCGTCGTCGTCCTCGGCATCTGCCTGACCGTGGCCGTCGTGCTCGCCGTGCGTGCGCGACCGGCCACGAGCACCGTCGTCCCGCCGGCGATGTCGGTGCTCCCCGATCCGACCGTGGTCGGTGCGGCGCCGCGCGCCCGCCTGCAGTCGCTCGCCCTCGTGCCGCTGCTCGCCGTCATGCTGAACGTCGGCTACTCCACCTTCACCTTCGGCCGCGAGTGGGCGGCCAACCCGAGCGGTGCCTACGTCGCCCGGCTGCGCGCCGGTCTGACCACGGTCCCGAGCCCGGCGTCCCTCGTGGCCGTGGCCGCGCCGGCGATCGTCCCGAACTGGGTCCAGCCGGACTACAGCACCGAGGACCTGCTCGCACCGCTCGTGGGTGCCGCGCAGTTCCACGTCGACTCGGGTGCGCGCACCACCGCCGAGGACGGCTCGCTGGTGGTCCCGCGATGGAGCACGATCACGAGCGCTGCCGTCCCTGCCGGCTGGTGCGGCCTCAGCCTCCAGCCGGGCTCCGGAACGCGAGGCATCGTGTTCACCGCCCCCGCCCCGTACTACCGCGACGCGCAGCTGCGGATGTCCGTGCTCGTGTCAGGGCGCACGGGTATCGACGTCGGCATCCTCACCAAGGACGGCGTCCTGCCGCCCGCCACACGTTCCGACGCGGTCGTCGACCGGGGTGCCTTCCGTCTCATGTGGCGCCTGCCCGACGGCGCACGGGCCGAAGGGTTCGTGATCCGGACGACCGATCCCGCCGTCGGGGTGTGCATCACCGGTGCCTCGATCGCCAGTCCCGCGGTCGTCGTGCAGGGCTCGGCCGAGGGTACGAACCCGTGACGGCCGGGCCCGTCGTCGCGGCCGAGGACAGGTCCGACCTCGTCGCCGAGCGGGTCCCGGGATCGGGCCGCCTCGAGGCCCTCGACGGCTACCGCGCTCTCGCGGCGGTCCTCGTGCTGCTCACGCACGTCGGCTTCCAGACCGGTGTCGCCCTGCGCGGCCCGTACGCCGGTGTGCTGGCCCGCTTCGACATCGGCGTCACGATCTTCTTCCTGCTGTCCGGGTTCCTGCTGACCCGACCGTTCTTCGTCGCCCACCACCGCGGCTCCGCTCCGCAGCCGGTGCGCGTCTACGCCTGGCACCGGGCCCTGCGCATCCTCCCCGCCTACTGGTGCGCCGTCGTCGCCGCGATGCTGGTGTTCCCGGCCAACCAGGGAAGCAGCCCCGCCGAGTGGCTGGTCCAGCTGCTGGTCCTGCAGACCTACGTTCCTGACTCGCTCCTCCCCGGCCTGACGCAGATGTGGAGCCTGGGCGCCGAGATCGGGTTCTACGTCGCGCTCCCGCTGCTGGGCCGGTGGGTCCTGCGCCGGCGCAGCGACGACCCGTCGGCGCGAGCCGCGCGCCAGTGGCGGCTGGTGATCGCGCTGGTCGTGGCCGCCCAGCTCTGGCGCGCGTACGCCTACACGCGTCCCGACGGCCCGGGGCTGCTCCCCCTGTGGCTCCCGAACTACCTGGACTGGTTCGGTCTCGGCATGGCGCTCGCCGTGCTGCGCAGCGGTCAGCGGGACGCCGGCGGTCGCCTCTCGCGCTGGTTCACCGGTCTGGCTTCCGCACCTGGCGTCTGCTGGACGTTCGCGCTGAGCGCCTTCTGGATCTCGACGACGTCCATCGGCGGACCGCTGGACCTCACGACCCCGACCCTGTCGCAGGCCTTCCTCAAGCACTGGCTCTACGGCGCTGCCGCGTTCTTCGCGCTCCTGCCCGTCGCCGTCGGCCACGGCGACGACCGCATGACCGCCGCGTGGGCGTCGCGAGTCCCGTCGTGGCTCGGCGAGGTGTCGTACGGGATCTTCCTGTGGAACGTGACCGCCCTCTACGTGGTCTTCCGGATCACCGGGATCCCGACGTTCCACGACTACTTCTGGCCGGTGCTCGTCCTCGTGCTCGCGCTGACGGTGTCAGTGGCCGCCGTCTCCTGGTACGTCGTCGAGCGCCCGGCCCTCCGGTTGCGCCGGTTCGTCCGGTGACGTCGATCGGCGGACCGACCCCCGGCCGCCGGAGCCCGCGAGCACGCAGACGGCCACCAGGCTGAGGATCTGCGCTCCGGCGCCGAACGCACCGGCGCCGTTCGTCGGCCACGGCGCGAGGGCGGCCAGGGCGCCGGACAGCGCGACCGCGGACCCGGCGACGATCGAGAGCAGGTCGTCGGAGGCGCGCACCGCCGCGAGCCGCGCCACCACCCCGATGCCCAGACCGGGCAGCCCGCCCAGCACCGCGCCGACGAGCGGCGCGGCGACGGACGAGGCGCCGCGTCCGACGAACGCGCCGGCGGCGGCTGGCGTGGCCGACCTGGAGCGGGCGGGCACGAGCGCGAGCGTCGCGAGCACCAGGGCGGCCAGCAGCCCGAGCAGGAGCCCCCGCCGGTACGTCGCGTCCGGGCCGAAGTCGAGCGACACCGTGCCGCTCACCCCTGCCGGGATCCACCAGCCCTGCTCCCAGCCGTCGATCCGCACCGGCTGCAGGACCGTGCCGTCGAGCGTCGCGGTCCAGCCCGCGTTCGCGTTCTCGCGCACGACGAGCTGCGTGTCGCCGGGAGCCGCGAGCATCGCCACCTCGCGATGCACCGGACCCCACACCCCGGGAGCGACCGCGCCCGCGTCGACGGGCCGCCTCGCGCCGGGAGGGGTCAGCACCAGGGACTCGGGCACGAACTCCCCGGACGCCACGAGCGCGACACGGTGCGGACCGGCGGAGAGCCGCAGACCGTTGCTGCGGCAGGGTGCGACGGTCACGGGCCGGCCGAGCATGAGGTCGCCGATGGTCGCCGAGATGCGTGTCTGCTCCGGTACGCCGTCGACGACGAGACTCGGTCCGAACCCGCAGGGCAGCCCGGTGCGCGCGGAGGAGGGCACGGCTCGACGGAAGGAGTCCGCGCCCACGACCTCCACCTCGGACACGCCCCAGGGCAGGGTCCTCGTGGCGCCGGTCGCGGGGTCGAGCGACTTCCTCGGGTGCAGCGCGACGGGCACGATCGCCACCGAGGTCGCGCGCACCGGAGGGAACTCGACGCGCCCGTCGCTGTCGACCGGGACGGTGAGGGGATCCGCGCCGTCGAACGAGAGCAGCACCGACGTCGCGACGCTCGCCGCCAGGGAGGCGTCGTGCAGCAGGCGGAGCCCGCTCACCTCGCGGACTTCGGGCCAGGTGAGCGTCAGGCGCGGCAGCTGCTCGCCGCGGCCGGCGACCCAGCCCGTCCCGAGGTCGCGGTCGACGACCGTCTGCGGCCTGCCGCCGGCGTCCGGGACGAGCGACGACGACGCCGTCGCGTCCATCGCCGGGCCGACCGGGACGAGCAGCTGGTCCAGCGCCGGGCCGCCGACGGCTCGCGCCTGCAGCGAGAGGTCCCACCGCCCGGCGGCGGCGATGTCGAGCTCGGCGGCGAGCCCGGCGTCCTCCTCGCCGGGCCGGGGCAGCACGTCGCTGCACAGCGGTCGCTCCCCGACGTAGACGCAGCCGTCGCGCCGGTCCGCCGAGGCGGTGAGGACCACCGTGGTGCCGGGATCGATCACCCGTGCGGGCTGCAGGAGGCGAGGGACGGACCGCCCCAGCTCGATCTCGCGCACCGCGACGGACCTCGTCGCGCTGCCGTCGGCGACCCTGGTGATCGTCACGCGGACCGCCGTCGCGGTCACGCCGCCGAGATCGACCGACGCGGTCCCGTCGGGTCCGACGGCGACAGGCCGCCGCGTGCTCCCCGCCGCCACCTCGATCTCGCGCACCTGGGCCAGGGTCGGATCGGTGTCGAGCCGGACGACGACGCGACCCAGGACGGTCGACGGGAGGTCCCGTACGCCGACCCACTCGTCGACCGGCGTGCGCGACGCGGAACGCCACTCGGTGCGCTCGTCGCCGTCGAACGCCTGGGCGGCCCCCCAGCCGTTGGACCTGTTGCGCGACGCCGTCGGCGTGGCTCCGCTGCTCGAGGCCTCGGGCCGCCCTGCGGGGAAGTCGGCGACGGTCTGGTTCCCGGCGGGAGCGATCGGCCAGTAGTCGTGGACCTTGCGCGGCGCCACGAACTCGTCACTGGCGCTCATCGTGCTGGACGCGTTCGCACGTGAGTTGCCGAAGTTCACCTCCCGACGCCGGTATCCCGCGGTCACGATGTCGGCACGGACCTCGCCGGGCTCGCCGGCCAGAGTCGTCGGTGCGGTGCCGACCACGCCGGCCTCGGCGACGGCGAGCAGGTCCTCGGGACCACCGGAGAGCACAGGACCGGGAGCCACGCGGGTGACCGGACCGGTGAGGCCGGGCACCTGCCACACCTCGACCGCCGGGAGGTCGACACCGAGGCCGCCGTCGATCACGAGGTCCGGCGACTGCGAGCCGCCGATCAGCGGGCCGAAGGACGCGACGCGGGTGAGGCCCGACCGGACGAGCGCGGCGTGCACGAGGATCGGGCGCGTGGTGCCGAGCCGGGCCCAGTCCACGTCGTTGCGCGCGACCACGAACCCGACGCCGGCGCGGGCGAGGAAGTCCGGCAGCGCGGAGGAGCCGCGGCCGTTGGCGAGCGCCTGCTCCACGGCGTCGAGCATCCGAGTGTTGCCTGCCGACCCGAGCGGCACGCCGTCGCGCACGGCCCACGACGTGTCGAGCAGGGGCTGCAGCACATCGTCGCCCGTCGTGCCCCACAGGTACGCCGCCGGCTGCGACCCGGGCACCACGAGGGTGCGCGTCTCTGTCGCGTTGCCGTTGAGCCACGCAGCGGTCTGCTTCCAGTAGTCCGGCACGGCGACGTAGCCGGCGGCGGCTCCGACCTGGCCGACGAGGAGCGGCGCTGCGGCGCCGATCGCCGCCACGACCGCCACGATCGGGACGAGGTCCCGGGTCCAGCGTGCCTGCCGGAGACGTTGCAGGCGCACCGTCGCGACGAGGTGCGCCAGGCCGATCACGAGCGGGATGCGCAGGACGACGTCGAACTTGTGGATGTTGCGCAGCGGCGAGCCGGCTCCGTCGAGGAAGGCGCGCACCTCCTCCGCGAACGGCGGGCCGACGGGGCCCACCCACGCCACGGCGAGGAGCGTGAGGCCGACCAGCGCACCCGCCACGAGCCAGAGCCGGTCGCGCAGATCGCGGCGGACGAGGCCGGCGACACCGAGCGCCGCGAGCACCGCCGTGTCGAGGACGACCACCGGCTGCGCCACGAGCATCCACCCCGCCGGTGAGGCCTCGCCGCGACCTCCCGCCAGGTACGGGAGCCACGCCGTGACGCCGCGCGTCGCGTTGGCGAGCGAGTCAGGCGATGTGGTCACCGCGCTCGACTCGATCCAGTCGAGGAACGGCGGCGAGTAGCGGCCGAGCAGCACGAGGGGCACGAGCCACCACAGCGATGCGAGGGCGATGCTCCCCGTCCACCACAGGAAGGTGCGCAGCGAATCGCGCGACCACCGGCGGGTGGCCAGGTAGACGAACGGCAGGACGAGGACGGCGAGGCTCGCGGCCGCGTTCACGGCACCGACGAGCAGGAAAGCAGCACCCGAGCGGGCGGCCGCGCGGCGTGGGTCCCCGCCGAGCATCCCGTGCCGGACGAGGGGCACGAGCACCCACGGCGCCATCGCCATCGGCCAGACCTCGCTGGACACCTGCCCCATCGTCGAGAGGATGCGCGGCGACAGCGCGAAGACGACGCCGCCGAGAAGTGCGATGGTCGGTGTACCGATGCGCAGGACGCGCAGGAGCTGACGCATCCCGAGGAACGCGACGACCAGGAGCAGCGCCCACCACAGACGCTGAGCCACCCAGGCGGGCACGCCGAGGGAGTGGAGCACGCCGTAGAACGGCCCCTGCGGGAACAGGTAGCCGTACGCCTGGTTCTGCAGCGCGCCGGACGCGGTCTGGGGGTCCCAGAGGTGCAGCGCGCGCGCCAGGAGACCCCAGGGGTTCTCGTACAGGTCGACCTTGGTGTCGGCAGCGACCTTGCCCGGCCACTGCACGAAGGCCGCGGCCACCAGCGCGACGATCACGGCCCACATCCGCGCGCGGTCGCGGTCGAAGGCGACGGCGGCGGGTGGGGCGGCGACCGACGGGGTCTCCGGCAACGAGGTCACGGTGGTCATCGACGTCTCAGCACCAGCAGCAGGTTCCACGACGCGAGCTCGCGGACTCCGGGCACGCGCATCACCCACTGCGCCCACCACGGGTGGTAGCGCGGGATGGCAGCCAGGACGTCGGCCCCGGTGACGCGTCGCGACCACCGCAGCATGCGGCCCGCGGTCAACGGGTAGAGCGACTCGCCGTACACGTTCTTCGGCGGGTGCCCGTGGGTGCGGGTGTAGCGCTGCGCCGCGCGGTCGCCGCCGAGGTAGTGCCACGGCGAGGTCTCGTGACCGCCCCAGGGCGAGTACCAGAGCGTGTAGCTGAGGAACACCAGGCCGCCGGGCTTGGCGACGCGCAGCATCTCGTCGGCCATCCGCTCGGGCTCGGGCACGTGCTCGAGCACGTTGCTGCTGAAGACGACGTCGACCGAGCCGGTGGCGAACGGGAGAGACATCGCGTCGCCCAGGACGCTGGCGTCCTGGGGCAGCGCTGCAGCGCTCATCTCG
Organism: Candidatus Nanopelagicales bacterium; assembly: GCA_035702165.1. GTDB lineage: Bacteria > Actinomycetota > Actinomycetes > S36-B12 > CAIYMF01 > Longivirga. The sequence continues at coordinate 9,635 of DASSQW010000049.1, read as the reverse complement.
CCCGCGTCGGCATCGATGCTGAGGTAACGCGCGCCGGCCTCCTCGAAGGCGCGCCTGAACCAGCCGGGGCCGGCGCCCACGTCGAGGACGGTCGCGCCCTCGAGCGCGGAGTAGGCGCCGATCTGCTCGACGGCGTCGCGCGCCAGGGCGGAGTAGAAGACATCCGGCCGGGTCTGCTCGAGCCGGAAGGCGGAGAACAGGTCCAGGGAACGGCGCAGCGTGGCCGGAGCGTGGGCGCTCCGAAAGGGCTGCGCCACTCCCGACATGCGACCATCGTACGGACCGCGCCGGCGTGCAGCCGCGCCCAGCCGAGCCAGGAGCCGAGGTCGATGCAGGAACGTGAGGAAGCCCCCATGGAGGTGCTCATCCTCAACTGGCGGGACCAGACGCATCCGCAGGGCGGTGGGTCCGAGGTGTTCGCCGAGACCGTGGCCGAGGGGCTGGCGCGGCGGGGCCACCGCGTCACCATCTTCTGCGCCGCTCACGAGAACGCCGGACCGGAGACCGTCACCTCGGCCGGCGTCCGGATCGTGCGCGCCGGTGGTCGGCTGACGGTGTACTCCCGTGCCGTCATGGCGTTCTGGCGCGGACGCCTCGGTCGCCCCGACGTGATCGTCGACGTGCAGAACGGGCTCCCGTTCCTCGCACGTCTCTGGTCGCGCACGCCGGTCGTCCTGCTGTGCCACCACGTCCACCGGGAGCAGTGGGCGGTGGTGCTCGGCCCGCGCGCAGCGCGCTTCGGCTGGTGGGTGGAGTCGCAGCTCTCCCCCGCTGTCCATCGCGGCTGCAGCTACGTCACGGTCAGCGACGTCAGCGGGCGCGAGCTCGCGGAGCTCGGCGTCGACCCGGCGGCGATCGGCGTGGTGCACAACGGCGTCGACGTCCCCGAGCACGCGGTCGCACCGCGCAGCGCGACGCCGCTGCTCGTCGTCCTGGGTCGGCTGGTGCCGCACAAGCGCGTCGAGTACGCGATCGACACCGTCGCCCGGCTCCGCGACGAGTTCCCCGGTCTCCGGCTCGTCGTTGCCGGGCGCGGCTGGTGGCACGACGAGATCGAGACGCACCGCGACAGCCTGGGGCTGACCGACGACGAGATCTCGCTCGTCGGCTGGATCGACGAGGACGAGAAGGACCGGCTGCTGTCCGCGGCCTGGCTCTCCCTCGTGCCCTCGCTCAAGGAGGGCTGGGGCATCGCGGTGATGGAGGCTGCGGCGCACGGCACCCCCAGCATCGCCTTCCGCGAGGCCGGCGGCGTCGCTGAGTCGATCGTGGACGGCGTCACGGGAATCCTGGCCGACGATCTCGACTCGTTCGTGTCGGCGACGCGCACGCTGCTCGCCGACGCCGACCTGCGACGCTCGCTCGGGAACGCCGCCCGCGACCACGCGCGGCTGTACAGCTGGGACGGCGCCGTCGACACGATGGAGAAGGTCCTCGGCGCGGAGCTGCAGGCCGCACCTGCCCCGGACGCCCGCGGGACGCATATCGTCTGCGATCCAGGATCGCGGGCGGAGAAGGCCGGCACCATCCGTACCGTCCTCGCGCCTGACGTCGATCTCTGCTCGGCCCGCGTGCTCGACGACGGCTGCGGCAGCGGTGCGATCGCGGAGCTCCTCGGTCGCGACTCGGGCGCCCGGGTCGTGGCCGTCGACCGCGCCGACGCCCGCACCTCGACCGGCGGCCACGTCTTCGCGCAGGCCGACGGCTGCGCACTGCCGTTCGCCGACGCGTCGTTCGACGTGGTCGTCTCCAACCACGTGCTCGAGCACGTCGGCGACGAAGCGGCGCAGGTCGCCTACCTCCGCGAGGCGCGCCGCGTGCTCGATCCGTCGGGCGTGCTCTACCTCGCCGTCCCGAACAAGCACCGTCTAGTCGAGGCGCACTACGGCCTGCCGTTCCTGTCGTGGCTGCCGCAGGACCTCGCCGACCGCGCGGTCCGCCGTACCGGCCGAGGCACCTGGTACGACGTCGTCCCGCCGACGCGGACCGGGCTGCTGCGCCTGCTCGCGCGAGCGGGCTTCGACGTCGAGGACCGCACGACCGACGTGGCGCGGATGCGGCTCGCGGACCGACGGGGCGCCGCGACAGTTCTGCGTGCGGTGCCCGAGGCCGCCTGGGCGGCAACGCTGATCGCGTGGGGCCCGACGCACGTCGTGGTGTGCCGCCCGGACCCAGCGCTCAGCCGGCGGGCTGCGTCACTGCCGTGAGGTAGGCGTCCCATCCGGCGTCCTCGGTCGCGCCGCGCGACGCGGCGGCCGACGTGAGACGCGCGAGCAGCCCTGCGTCGCCGAGCCTGACGAGCGCTGCGCCGAGCGCCTGCGGGTCGTCGGGCGCGACCAGCAGACCGTCGACGTCGTCGCGGACGTCCGCCGCGAAGGCGGGCACGCGCGTGGCCAGCACGGGTCGGCCCAGCGCCCGCGCGAGCAGTGCGTTCTGCGAGCCCGTCGAGCTGCGGTAGGGCAGCGCGACGACGTCCCCCCAGCCCAGCAGTCCCGGGAGCCGATCCGCCGGGACGTAGCCGGGCTCGAAGGAGATCCGGTCCGACACCCCGACCGCGGCGGCGAGACCCGCGAGCTCCTCCGTGCCGCCCCAGAACTCGCCGGCCACACGCACTCGGACGCGGGGGGCGAACGCCAACGCGCGCACGAGCACATCGACGCCCTTGTAGGGCCGCACGAGGCCCGGCACGACCACGCGCAGCTCGCCGTCGTGCGCCCGTGGCGGCTGCGGCCCCGCCGCGGCGACCGCGTCGGGCAGGGTGGCGGGCAGCGGGCGCACCCGGACTGCCGCGTCGGTGAGCCGGCGAGCGGCCGCGGCCTCGGCCTCTCCGTGCACCACGACGACGTCGGCGCGGTGCAGGACCGACCGGGTCAGCGCGCGGTCCCCGGGACGGCTCTCATGGGGTACGACGTTGTGCGCCACGACGACCGTGCGGGCACGTCCGTCGGCGCAGTGGCGGACCACGGCGGCCAGCGCGGGTCCCTGCGCGGGTGTGACGTGCACGACCACGGCGAGGTCGGCGCGGCCGGCGGCACGTCCGGCTCGTCGCCAGCCGACGGGGTCGTACCAGTCGAGCAGCGGCTGCACCGGGATCGGCGAGGCCAGCTCGGGCGCGCCGTCGACGGTGATGCGGCCGGGATAGAGCAGGCCGGGGTACGGGTGCCGCCAGCCGACGTGCGCGACGTCGTCACCCGTAGCGGCGAGCCGGCGCACGAGGTCGGTCGTGTGCAGTGCGACGCCGCCCTTCTGCGGGTCCCCCGGGCCGACGACGGCGATGCGCACGTCAACCCTGCGGTCGGGAGCGGACGATCAGGTCGGCGAGAAGTGCGAGCGTCCCGATGATCAGGCCGGTCAGGAACAGCACGATCGTGTTGGTGTGCACGTAGAACGGCGTGCGCCACATGTCGTAGAAGGCCTTCACGAACGCGACGCCGAGCATCGCCAGCGCGGGCGGCATCAGGACCGACAGCGGGTTGAAGTACATGACCATCCGGAACACCTGCAGCAGATAGCGGTAGGCGTCCTTGACCGGCGAGAACTTCGAGCGGCCGGCACGGGGCTTGTACTCGATGGGCGTGTACTTGATGTCGTGCTGGTTGGACAGGAACGACAGCGTGATCGTGGTGACGCACGAGAAGCCGGGTGGCAGCAGCGGGAGGTAGGGCAGCGCCACCTCGCGGCGGAACACGCGCAGACCGGAGTTGAGGTCGGGGATGCGCTCGCCGGTGAGGCGCTCGGCGAGCTTGCGCACGAACCACTTCGCCGGCACGCGCAGCACCCGCATCGTCCCCTGCTCGCTCGTGCGCGCGCCGACGACCTGGTCGTAGGTCTCGTCGGTCTGCAGCATGTCGACGAGCTCGGGGATGCGCTCGTTCGGGTAGGTCATGTCGGCGTCGGTCCAGGCGACGTAGCGGCCTCGGGCGCTCTGGGTGCCGATGCGCCGGGCGGTGCCGGCTCCGCCGTTGCGTCGGAACGTCGTGATGACGAGCTCGGGGTGGGCCTTGGCCGCACGCCGCAGCGCCTCGGGGGTGTCGTCGGTCGAGGCGTCGTCGATGGCGACGACCTCGAAGGTGTACGGCGATGCGCGGAGCGCGGCGCAGATGCGGTCGATCTCGGCCTCGACGTGGTCCTGCTCGTTGTGACAGGGCAGCACCACGGAGACGTCGAGCTCGCCGAGGTCCTCGGCCACCGCGTGACCGGTACTAGCTCGAGGTGCCGTAGACGATGACGCTGGCGTCGCTCGGCTGGTCCGGCGACGGGGCCGAGGCGTTGGTCGTCATCGTGACCAGGCCGAACGCCGTGACCACGGCCAGCACGAAGCCGATGATCGCCGCGATGATGACACCCACGTGTTACTCCTCGGTAAGCAGTGGCCGCGAGTGTAGCAACTTCGGGCCCCGTGTCGTGCGGACGGCGAGGACTGCCACGCTCGCCAGCACGGCCAGCAGGGTGACGAGGTCCACGGCGATCACGGCCCAGGTCCGCAGTGCGGACGCCGCCCACGGGTCGGGTCCGGCCGGGCCGGACGTGCTGAGCAGCCGCAGGTCCGCCTCCGCGGCGTCCGGCGGCAGCGGGACCTCGACCAGGCCCGTCGGCAGGCGCACCGGCGTCCCCGGTTGGTCGGTCTCGACGAGCACCATCGAGATTCCCCAGGCGCGCAGGTGTGCCGCGTCGATGCTCCCCCGCTGCAGCGCCGCCCCGACGGTGGCCGAGCGCGGGTCCTCGCCCGACACGGTCACCAGACCCTCCGACGTCGCCACGACCAGGGTGTCGTCGGCCACCGTCGTGCGGTCGAGGAACCGCGACGCGGGATCGAGCACCGGCGTCCCGGCGTTCCACGGGTACGCGCGGTAGGTGCTCCACGGCAGCAGCAGCACGTCGCCGTCCGGGCCCTCGGACACCGCCTGACGCACCGACGTCCAGCCGGCCGGGTACGCCGTGGGTGCGAGGCGTCCCGCCCCGCCGAGGAGGAGGTCGGGCACGAGGAGCACGAAGGCGAGCGCCGCCGCGACCACGAGCCCCGGTACGAGCGCGGGCTCGTGCACGCGCCGGGCGACTGCGACGGCGAGCCGCGCTGCACCCAGGGCTGCCGCGACCGCGAGCAGCAGCGCCCACGGCAGCAGCAGCTTCTGCGCGTCGCGGAGCAGCCCGCCGCCGGGGACGGTCGTCACGACCCAGGTGACGAGCGAGCGGGTCACCACCCACGCGCCCAGGACGCACCAGAGCACGCCGAGCGCGGAGGCGGTCGCCAGCGAGAGAAGGGCGGCGCGGCCGAGGACGCGGCGCACCGCCGGTACGCCGAGCAGCGCGAGGAGGAGCAGCGCGACCGTGCCGACGGGCGCGAGCAGGGTGCCGCGCGATCCCGGCACGGCGAGCGAGTTCCAGATGCCGCCGGTGCCGAGCGCCGTCAGCAGCGGCCCCCAACCGCCCTCCGGGCGCAGGGCGAACACGAGCGCGCCGTCGGCGTCGGGACGCAGGTCGGTGGGCGCCAGCAGCGCCGGCACGATCCACGGCGCGTTCACCAGGACGGCCGAGGCCACGACCAGCACGCGCGATCGCACCCGGGTGCGACCGCCGACGACCGCCACCGGGACGACGACCGCGGCCACGAGCAGCCCGCCGGTCGGCGTGAGCGCCGCAAGGGCGAGCACCGGCACCAGCACCAGCCACGGCCGCCGCGCGGCGCGCACGTCCCGTGCCAGCCCGAGCGCCCAGGGCAGCGCGGCGTACGCGACGAGCAGCCCCCAGTTGCCCAGCAGCAGGCGCTCCGCGACGTACGGCGTCCACACGTAGGCCACTGCGGCCAGCGCCTGCACGACCCAGCGCTCCCCGCGCAGCAGCCACGCCGCGCCGGCGCCCGCCAGGGCCAGCGTCAGCATCAGGATCGCCGGCTGCAGCACCACGCCGGGCACGACGGTGCTGAGGATCGCGACGACCGCGTCCTGCGGTACCGAGCGCGGCAGGGCCGGGCCCAGCCCGAGCCAGGCCGGGAGCATCACCTGGCGCGGCACGAACACCATGTCGGCCCGCAGGGTGAAGCCGGTCAGCGCGGCGGGTCCGAGCGCCAGGAGCGAGAGACCGAGGCACCAGGCGGCGGTGCCGAGGACGGACCTCCGCCGGGACTGGTGGGGTGCTCGGGCCGCGTCCATGAGCACCTATGGTGACGCCTGGACATGCGTCGCCGGTGCGGCGACCCGCGGTGAGGAGGTCGACGTGGCCGAGCGGCCCCGTGCCCTCCTGCTGCGCGCGGCGGTCCTGGTGGCGCTGTGCATCGCCATCGGGCAGGCATCGACGTACCTGCTCAACCTCGTCGCGGCGCGCGCCCTCGGTCCCGCCTCCTTCGGCGAGCTGGCCTCGCTGCTCGGCATCCTGGCCATCGGCAACGTGGTCGCTCTCGGGGTCCAGGCCGCGACCGCTCGCCGCATCGTCACCTCGCCGCCGTCGGACCACCGGGGAACTGCCGCGGCCGCGCTGCGCGCGTCGTTCCCCGCCGGGCTCGCGGTCGCGGCCGCGACGGCGCTCACCTACCCGATCACCTCGTCCCTGCTGCACCTCGGCGGTCCCGCCGACCTGCTGCTCGTCGCCGTCTCGCTGATCCCCCTCACGGTCGTCGGTGCGCAGCTCGGCGTCGCTCAGGGCAGCGAGGCGCCGGGGCGGCTCGCACTGGTCTACCTGGGCGGCGCGGTGAAGTCGGCGGGCGGCATCGCCGGCGCGGTCCTCGGCGGCACGGTCACCAGCACCCTGGTCGGCGTGGCGATCGGCTCGGTCGCGATGGCGGTGGCGCTGCAGCTCGTCGTCCACCCGCTCGCCGACGCCGCTCCGCTGCACCAGGAGCGCTGGGCGTCCGAGGTGCTGCACGCGTCGCACGCCCTCGCGGCGCTGTTCGTCCTCACCACCGCCGACCTCCTCCTGGCCCGGCACTTCCTGCCCGCGGTGCAGTCCGGGGTCTACGCCGCGGGCAGCATCGTCGCCAAGATCGCGTTCTGGCTCCCCCAGGCCGTCATCGTCCTCGCGTTCCCCGGGATGGCGGACCACCGTCGACGTCGTGCCCTCGTGGTCGGCGGTGTCGGCGTCGCCGCCCTGGGCGCGGCGCTCGTTCTCGCTACGGAGCTGCTGCCCGATCTCGTGGTGCTCGTGGTGGGCGGTGCGGCGTACTCCGAGCTCGCGTCGTTCGTGTGGATGTTCGCGCTGCTCGGCGCGCTGCAGTCGCTCGCGCAGTTCCTGCTCTACAGCCGGCTCGCCGTCGAGGACCGCCGCGCCGTCGGCGCGCTGTGGGCGGCCGTCGTCGCGGTGGTGGCGCTCGTATGGGTCGGGCCGCACAGCACGCCGGTCGACATCGTCCGCAGCGCGGTGGTCGTGACCGCGCTGCTCTGCGTCGCCGGCGGCGCGCTGGCCGTCGCCGAGATCCGCCGCGACGTCCCGGAGGACGCCGCGGTCGAGACCGCCTGACTACTGCTCGGTGCGCGGCCAGGGCCCGGGCCGGAAACCCGGTGCGTAGCCGCTGCTGTCGCCCATCGCGTCGGCGATCGCGGCCGACCCGGGGTAGACGCCACGCTGCACCCAGGCCGTGAGCAGGTCGAGGACGGCGACGCGCGACTGCGACGTGAAGTTGCAGTGGCCCGCGCCGTAGGGCGCTCCGGTCGACTCCGGGTACGTCGTCGGCGCGACGGTGTAGAGCTGCACGAGGTCCGACGTCGCGGCGCCCTTCGCCTGCTGGGCGCGGAAGCGGTCGAGCAGGAAGGTCTCGTTCTGCACGATGACCAGCGGGTCGGCGGCAGTGTGCAGCGTGATCTCCGGGCGCTGGATGATGCCCTTCGGGTCGCCGCCGTCCGCGAGGGCCTTCGCGGTGGCGGCCGGATCGGCGGCGAGCCGCTGGCCGTCGGCCATGAGCGCGTCGAACCTGTCGACCGACCCGGGCGTGACCGAGTTCAGCAGCGCGGCCTCGGACTCGGAGATCCGCTTGGAGTAGTCGACGTCCTCGTTGCCCGACGGGTTGCCGCCGAACCGCTGCTCGAGGTCGTAGCGCGCGAAGGTCGCGTAGCCCAGGCCGGTGGCCAGCGCCTCGACGGTGGCCTTCACCTTGGACTCGACCGAGGCGCCGTCGTATGTCCGCGTCTGGCTCGGCGCGTCGACGAGGTCGGCGATGTAGAGCACCTTCGCGGTGCCTCCGCCCTTGGTGTCGGACGCGGCCGCGATCACCCGCTTCATCGCCTCGGTCCAGTTGCTGACCGCCTCCTCGTAGGTGGCGTAGCCGGTCAGCTTGAGGTCGGGGTAGATCAGCGTCTTCACGGCGTAGGACAGGTCGAGCGCGAGGTTCATGTTCGGGACCACACCCGCGACGGCCCCGCACAGGGGTGCTGCACCGTCGACCCACTCGGGGTGCTTCTCCGCGGTCACCTGCGTGATGAGGCCGCCGAGGGAGTCCCCCCACAGCAGCGTGCGCTTGGGCTGCGCGATCTTCTGCACGAACCAGTCGTGCAGGCCCTCGGCCGCCTTCACGCCGTCGGAGACCGCCCAGCCGTTGCTGGCGTACGCCGAGCCTGCGAGCGCGTAGCCCTGCGACAGCAGCGTCGCGGCCGTGGCGTCGTCGCTCGCCGCCTGCGCAGCGGTCTCGACCGGTTCGAACGCCGGCGGCGCCGGCTGCGCGTAGCGGTAGCCGTGCGAGTAGATGAGCAGCGTGCCGTTCCACGTCTTCGGCATCGAGATCGTGAACGCGGCGCCGTCGATCGTGCCGGCGCAGAGCTCCGTGGTGCACGCGGTGAACGGCACGTCGGCCGAGAGGTCGCGCTGCGGCGGGATCGACGGGCTGCTCGAGCAGGCGGCGAGGAGCAGGGCAGCGAGCCCGGCGGTCATGGAGACGACGAGCGGACGGCGGGCGGTCATGGTTCCGGAGTCTCGCACGAGGGCGGATCCGTGGCATCCGATGCCGAGGCTTGCCGCCGTCCGTGTCCGCTCAGTGGCCGGCGTCCTCCCAGGTGCGTCCGACTCCGACCGAGACGTCGAGCGGGACGGTGAGCGGGACGGCGCCGCCCATGCCCTCGCGGACCACCGCCTTGGTGGCCTCGAGCTCCCCGGGAGCCACCTCGAGGACGAGCTCGTCGTGCACCTGCAGCAGCATGCGCGAGCGCAGGCCGGCCTCGTGCAGCGCGGAGTCGACGCGCAGCATCGCGACCTTGACGATGTCGGCTGCCGAGCCCTGGATGGGCGCGTTGAGGGCCATCCTCTCGGCCATCTCGCGACGCTGCCGGACGTCGGAGGTGAGGTCGGGCAGGTAGCGGCGACGGCCGAGCATCGTCTCGGTGTAGCCGGTGCCCCGGGCGCGGTCGACCGCTTCGCGGAGGTAGTCGCGCACCCCGCCGAAGCGTTCGAAGTACTCGTCCATGAGAGCGCTCGCCTCGCTGGGCGTGATGCCGAGCTGCTGCGAGAGCCCGAACGGCGAGAGCCCGTACGCCAGGCCGTAGGACATCGCCTTGATCTTGCGCCGCTGGTCGGGTGTGACCTCGTCGGTCGGTACGCCGAACACGCGCGACGCGACGTAGCTGTGCGGGTCCTCGCCCGAGCGGAACGCCTCGATCAGGCCGTCGTCCTCGGACAGGTGCGCCATCAGCCGCATCTCGATCTGGCTGTAGTCGGCG
>DASSQW010000048.1:0-23752 GCA_035702165.1 Candidatus Nanopelagicales bacterium | reverse complement strand
GCGACGATGCTGCCCTCCAGCACGTAGAAGATCTCGGCCTCGTCGTGGTGGATGTGCATCGGCGTGACATCGCCGCGCTCGCCGTGCTGGTCCAGCAGGGCGACCCGGCCCTGCGTGTGCTCGGCGTCCAGGACGAGGTCGAACGTCGTCCGCCCGGCCCAGAGAAGTCGTCGACGATCCTCGGCGCGCGAGACGCCTACCCCGGACGAGAGCACGGACACGTCGACTCCCTCGTGCGACCTTTCACGGACCCGTCTCATCGCGGGCGCGGCTCCGCACTGAACCACGGATGACGTCCGAGCGGCGCCGAATGCCGGATCCTGCGACAGCAGCCGAGGCAGAACCGCGCTGCGCGCTCCGGCGTACAGCGTGGCATCGCGTGGACAGGATGACCCCGGGGCGTGTGCCGCCCCGGGGCCATCCGGCTTGCTGTTGTCGGCCGGCCGAGCCGGTTGCGTTCAGCCGATCGGGGTCCCATGGGCATAGACCGAGGGAGAGACGACCGAGCAGTGGAAGGCGAAGCCCAGGTCGATCTCGATGGCGTCACCAGCCTTGACCGCGTTCTCGATAGCCGTGTCGGTGGTCAGGTGGGTGATGGTGGCCTGCGGGGTGAACAGGACCTCGATGACCTCCCAGGCCACGTTGAAGTCCGGGGCACCGGGCGGGTCGACGATGTGGTCGTGCCCGGGCACCGCTGCCGGGTCGGTGCCGTACACGGCAGGCATCGCGCCGGTCGCCACTGCGGCCACGAGCCCGTCATGGTCCGGGCAGTTCCCCGGCACGCCCATGCAGTTGAAGGTCCCCTCCGTGCCGGGCGGGTACTCCACCAGATAGAGCGGCGCGACGGCGCGCGGGCTCGTGTGCGTCGGGAAGGGCGACTTCTCCGGCGTGAGCAGGTACAGGATCTGGCCGGTGTCGGCGTTGTAGGCCGGCTCGATGGCCGCATGGCCGACTTGGCGCTCGCCGGACGGGAGCGCAGCCGTCGAGGGTCCGGCGGCTTGCACCGGAAGGGCCAGGGCAAGCGCAGCAGCGACCACGACGGCCCGGGCACGGATGAACAGCATCTTCGACCCCCTTGCGTGGATGTGAGGTCCCGCCCTGGCGCACTGCGCCGACACCCCCTGTCGGTGAACCGATGCCCGGGGTGGAACTGATGCGCTGGGAAGTGTGGCACCGGGCGCATCCGACGTCCTCGGTCCTGGTCAAACCCTTACCCGCGGCTGGCTGAAAGCCGGCGCCAGTCCAGCAGGACCAGGTGGATGTCGGTGTCGCTGGTGGCCGGTGCCCTGCCGCTCAGTCGTTGCTCCGGCTGGGATCGGCGTGTGACCGGTGAGACACCGCACGAGCGCTGGCTGCGACCTAGCCCCATGGGGAGCGGAGCATGGACGTGTCCCTAGGAGGATCTGATGAACCTTGATGCGGTCTTGCGCACCCACGCCGGTCGTATCCTCGACGACACTGCTGCGGAGCTGGGCCAGCTCCGGCTCCATCACTACGAGTCAGCCGGCCCGGAGTTCACCCGCACCCGGCTGGAGAGCTTGTTCGAGCTCGTGGTGGCTGCGATCGAGCACCGTGATGTCGCGGCCGTGACTGCCTACGCCGACGCGGTGGCTGAGGAGCGGTTCGCGTCAGGGTTCGACGTGTCGGAGGTGCAGCACGCGTTCAACCTGCTCGAGTCGGTGATGTGGCGCACGGTGGTCCCCCTCGTGCGTCCCGATCAGTTGGCGGAGTCCGTCGGACTGATCGGCACGGTGTTCGGGATCGCGAAGGATGAGCTGGCCAGGCGGTACGTATCGCTTGCGTCCCAGCGACGGGTCACATCGCTCGATCTGTCGGCGCTGTTCTCGGGGGTCAACTCGCTCGCCGGCGTCTCTGATCTGGACGAGGCGGAGACGAGCGCTCGCGCGGTGTGAGTTCCTCGTGCGACACGGGCGATGAACCGCTGCCTGACGGCACGTCGGCGCACTCGTTCTGCATGGTTACGATCGACCGATGAGGCATCAGGTACCGGCCGCGGGCGATGAGGCGAGCACACTGGTCGCTGCGCTGGAGCGCAATCGTCGGACCTTCGCCTGGAAGTGCTCCGGACTCGGTGCCGACGGACTTCGTGCCACGGTCGGGGCGTCGACCATGACGCTTGCCGGCTTGGTCAAGCACCTCGCGCTGGTCGAGGACTACTACTTCACGTTCCAGCTCCATGGACGTCCGATGCCGCCGCCCTGGGACGCAGTGGACTTCGACGCCGACCCGTCGTGGGAGTGGCGGACGGCGCTCGACGACAGCCCGGACCAGCTGCGCACACTCTGGCTGACTGCCGTTCAACGCTCGCGAGCCGCGATCGAGGAGGCCATGGCGGACGGCGGCCTCGGCCGCGAGGCATCGAGGCACTGGCCGGACGGCGACACCTTCACGCTCCGTCGATACCTCGTCGACCTCATCGAGGAGTACGCCAGACACACAGGGCATGCCGATCTTCTCCGGGAGTCCGTCGACGGAGAGACGGGCGAAGGGCCACCGCTCGACTTCCCTGCCATCGACTGACGTTCCGGTTCGACACCCACGTCGGCTCTGCCTCGTGAGTCAGAACGCGTCGCGGGGAGCGCGCATCTACTCTCGATGCGGCAAGTGCCGCCGCCGCTGAGGTGTCGAGCGCCGCTACTTGGGTGTGGCGTTGATGTCGAGCACGAGCGACTGCACCAGCAGCCAGAAGCCGCACAGGAACGGCGTCACCGCGAGCAGCACGGTGCCGCTCGTGGGGCTGTGGCCGTGCGCTGCCGACCAGATCGCGTACACCCCGGGGATCACCGACAGGGCCAGCATGAACAGTCCGGAGAAGAGCAGCAGCGCCACCGGCGAGAACGACCACAGGATGTACTTGCGCCACATCCGGCGCCAGAACCCCTGGAAGAGCGTCGCCGTGAGGCGCGGGATCACGGTGCCGAGGTTCATGGTCGACGTCTCGTCGCCGTAGACCGCGGGGATCGGCACGTCCTTGGCCCGGACGTCGGCGATGTTGAGCCACACGAGCAGGTCGTTCTCGAAGTCGTAGCGCTCCGCGACCCGGTCGAGCGGGATGCGCGAGAGCGACTCTCGCGTCACCGCGGTGTAGCCGTTCTGCGGGTCGACGAGGTTCCAGTAGCCCGACGCCGCCTTGGTCATGAACGTCAGCGCGATGTTGCCGACGATGCGCACCTTCGGCATGCCCTCGAAGCTGGTCGCCGAGTAGAAGCGATTGGCCTTCGTGAAGCCGTACCCGTCGTCGACGATCGGGTCGAGCAGCGTCGGCAGGTACTCGGGGTCCATCTGCGCGTCGCCGGCCATCACGACCATGACGTCGGCGCCGCGGTCCATCGCCTCGCGGTGGCCGGTGATGATCGAGCCGCCCACGCCCTTGTTCACCGGGTGGCGGATCAGGACCAGTCGCGGGTCGCCGACCGCGGCTGCACTGGCGGAGGTCTCGTCGGGGCTGCAGTCGTCGACGACCACGATGTGGTCGACGAGGTCGGGCATCGTCTCGATCACGCGCGCGACGTGCTTCTCCTCCTTGTACGCCGGAACGACGGCAGCCACCGTCAGACCTCGGTACACGCGGAGCCTCCTCGTCGGACGTCGCCACCACGGTACCCGCGAGCCGTACGACCGCCGATCACCCGGGCGTACGACGTGCTCAGGACGACGCGCACGCCACGCAGCGCACCGCCCACGGGTGCACCTCGAGCCGACCTGCGGGGATCTCCCCACCGCACACGTCGCACAGGCCGTACGTCCCGTCGTCGAGCTTCACCAGCGCGCGGTCGACCTCGGCGAGCTGGGCCAGCATCTGCTCGTGGGCGGCCACCTGGGTGAGCCGCTCGACGGCGATGGACGTGCCGTCGCCGACGCGCTTGCCGAACGAGATGCCGCCGGCGTCCGTCGGCGCGGCGCTGATGCCGGCCATCCGCGCGAGCAGGTCGGCGCGCTTGTCGAGCAGCAGCGCACGCACGTCGTCGTCCTTCACGAGCCCTCCCGCCGGCCGTCGACGAGGTGCAGCGTGACGTCGCACAGCGCCGCGACGTCGGGGTCGTGCGTCGCGATCACCACGGCCGCACCTGCGTCAGCCTCCTCGCGCAGAGCCCCGAGCACCAGAGCGGCGGTGTCGGCGTCGAGCTCCGCAGTGGGCTCGTCGGCCACGAGCAGGTCCGGCTCGCTCACCAGGGCGCGCGCGACGGCGACCCGCTGGCGCTGGCCACCGGACAGCTCTTCCGCGAGCCGGTCGCCCGCGTCGTCGAGCCCCGCCCTCGACAGCGCGCGTGCCGCGGCATCGCGCACGGCCGAGGGAGCGCCGCCGCGCAGCTGCAGCGGCAGCTCGACGTTCTCGTACGCCGTGAGCACGGGCAGGAGTCCGTAGCCCTGCAGAACGATCCCGGTGCGCGACGCCCGGTCCGCGGGATCGACCGAGCCCTCGTCCGGGGCGATGAGACCGGCGAGCACGGCGAGCAACGTCGACTTGCCCGAGCCCGACGGCCCGGTGACGCCGAGGATGCGCCCCGGCTCGACGTCGACGTCGACACCGTCGACGATTCGGCGACCGGTGCGCACCACGACGATGCCGCGCGCACTCACCGCAAGACCGCGCTCGCTCATGTCTGCCTCCGGCGCAGCCGCAGCTCGTCGCCGTCGCGCTCGACGACGACCTGCGTCCCCGGCGGCCACTCGGCGACGACCTCGTCGGGCAGGTGCACGCTGCCGTCCTTGCCCACGACAGCGAACTGCTCGCCCTGGTGACCCTCCTGGCCGACCCGGCCGTAGCGCATCGTCACGGTACGGCCGAGCCGCGCGCCGACCTCGGGGTCGTGCGTGACGATGACGACCGTCGTGCCGAACTGGTCGTTGACGGTGTCGAGCAGGTCGAGCACGGAGTCTCGCGCGGGATGGTCGAGCTGGGACGTCGGCTCGTCGGCCAGCAGCAGACCGGGGGCGTTGGCCACCGCGACCGCGAGCGCGACGCGCTGCTGCTCGCCTCCGGACAGCCCCGGCACCGGGGAGTCGGCGATCGCGCCGAGCCCCAGCGCGCCCAGCAGCTCGTGCGGGGGAAGCAGCCGGGAACGTGCGTCGCGAGGCGCGGACCGCTGCGCGAACACGACGTTCTGCGACGGCGTGGCGTACTGCAGCAGGTTGCGCGCGGCCCCCTGCAGCACGAGCCCGACGCGGTTCGCGCGCAGCCGCAGCCGCTCGCGCTCGCTCATGCCGCCGATCTCGTCGTCGCCCACCCACACGCGGCCGGCCGACGGCGACACCAGCCCGCCGAGCATCGCCAGCAGCGTCGACTTGCCCGAGCCCGAAGGACCCAGCAGCGCGACCCGCTCCCCCGGTGCCACGAGGAGGTCGACGCCGCGCACGGCGACGACGTCGGTCTCGCCCGTGCGGTAGATGTGCACGAGCTCCTCGCAACGGACGGCGAGGCCGTTGGCGGTCGTCGTCATTCCTGCACCTGCCTCAGCAGCTCCGGCACCGCGCCGCGCACCGTCCGCCGCGCTCCGATGTCGGCGACCACGACGAGCGCCACGAGCACGACGAGCAGCAGCGCGACGACCGGCGTCCACGCCGGACCGAGCCAGACCGGCAGTCCCGACGCGTCCGCGCCGATCAGCGCCTCGAGAGCGAAGCCGGCAGCCACGAGCCCCGCGACCGCGCCGAGCAGCGTGCCCGTCAGCGCCAGCACCACCTGCTCGCGCCGCGCCGAGCGAACGAGCACCCGGCGGTCGGCGCCGAGCGCACGCAGCGCGGCGAGCTCGTACGCGCGCCGCCGGATCACGACGTACGCGTTCGCGAGCAGCGTGCCCGCGCCGAGGACGAGCGCGACCACGGCAGCGAGCAGGAACAGCCGCAGCGCCAGCGCCGGCCCGCTGCGGGCGAGGCTCTCCTCGGTCGTCGCCACCGACTCGGTCGAGACGACGTCCAGCTTCCCCAGCGCGGCGCGCACCTCGGGCGACGCCGTCGGCGAGAGCCACACCTCGAAGTCGAGCGGGTCGAAGCCGGTGCCCGACGCGGCGATCGCGTACGAGAGGTCGGCCATCGTCCCCTGCTGGAGCAGGCGCGGCAGGACGCCGGTGCCCTCGATCTTCGCGCGCGCGAATCCACCGTCCAGCCCGGTCGTGACGGCATACACGCCGCCACCGTCCTGCACGGGCTGGTTGCTGCCCTGCAGCACGGGCAGCGCGATCGGGTGGTCGGCCACCTCGATCGTCGCGTCGTCGATCGGAGCCTTCGCGATGCTCACGGTCAGGACGCCGTCCGACGACCCGACGACCTTCGCGGCGTCGCCGCCGCCCACCGGCGACGCGCTGTCCACGGAGCGCCAGCCGGTGAGCCCTACGGAGGTCAGGTCGACCACGCCCTTGGCATCGCTCACGTCGCGCAGGACGACCTTGCCGCCGATGACGCTCGCGGGGATGCCGACCGGCTGCGTCCACGCGAACGTCATCAACGTGCACGCGGTCTCCCGGCACGGCGGCAGAGGGACGGAGTACGTCGCCGTCCCGGGCGTGATGATCCCGAACTTCGCTTGGTACGGGAGGCCTGAGGCGGAGCGCACTCCGACGGAGAAGGTGAGCGGCGTCGAGCCCTGGGTGCGCGTGAACTCCGCCGTGAGCGTCAGGTCGCCGTGGATCACGAGCGGCTTCGCCGGCTGCGGCGGGTGCAGCAGCGCACCGATGGCCTCGCGGCTGGTGCCCGCCCAGGCGGGGTCCCACGCGCTGAGCACCCCGAGCCGCGTCGCGTCCGCGGCGATCAGTCCGCCTGTGCCGTTGTCGCTCACGACCGCGGCGAGAGCCTGCGTGCCCGACGGGTCCGCCGCGTCGACGGCCGCGAGCAGCTCGCCGGGAGACGCCACCCGCACGTGGAGAACCTCGCTCCCGCCGACCTGCGCGCGGGCGACGTCGCCGCGGTTGGCTGCAGCCACCGTCCACCCGTCGACCGCGAACACGGCGAGCGCTACCGCGAGCGTCAGCAGCACGACGATGCGCAGCCCGCCGGGCCGCCGTGCCACGTTGCGCGACGCGAGGAAGGACGCGACCGACGCCGACGCGCGGGTGCGCGCGACCTCGACGCGGGCGAGCGCCGGCAGCAGCCGCACCGCGAGCAGCCCGACCGCCAGCGCGATGAGGCCCGGGGCCAGCAGGGCGAGCGCGTCGGACCCGCCCTGCTTGAGCTCGTAGATGCCCGCCGCTGCCAGAGCGACGGCACCGGCGTCGATGGCCGACGACCGCGCCAGCCGCGCGCGGCGTCCCCCGGTGCGCCGCAGCTGCTCGAGCACCGGTGCAGAGAGGATGCTGCGCGCTGCGAGCGCCGCGGCGGAGACCGCGCCGAGGAAGCAGACGGCGAGCGCGAGCACGACGGTCCACGTGATCGACACGGCGGTGCCGGCCACGAGGTAGCTGTGCGTCAGCACGGTGTCGGCCGCCCACGCGATGAGCAGGCCCACCGGTACGGCGACGAGCACGAGCAGCACCGGCTCGGCGAGCCCGAACGCGAGCGTGCTGCGCCGGCTCATGCCACGCAGCTTCGCGAGCGCGATCTCCCCCGCGCGCTCGTCGCTCGTGGCTGCGACGACGAGGAAGAGAACGAACCACGCCAGCAGCACCAGCTGAGCGGTGACGGCGAACGCGGCGACCGCGACCGAGTCGAGCTGGGGCTGAAGGCCGTCGAGGTGCTCGATCATCCCGCTGATGGAGAGGGTGCGCGGCCCGGTCGGGACGGCCGAGGGGTCGATCGCGGTCGCGGCCGTGACGGCGGCGCGCAGCTGGGGCAGGTCGGCGAGGTGCACGCGGGCGGCGTCGATCCGACGCAGGCTCACAGCCGCGACGTCGCCGTTGGTGTCGAGCATCGTCTGCTCGCCGACCACGATCTCGTCGAGGCGGTCCGGCGGGCCCTCGATGCGCGCCGGCGCGAACTGCGCCGGGCTGTCGAGACCCCACACGACCGGGTCGGCGCTCGCCTGGTCGTAGTAGCCCACCACGGTGACGGTGTCGGCCTTGGAGTCCGACGAGATCCCCAGCCGCAGCACGGATCCCAACGGGACGCCCATGTCCTTGGCGGTGCGCTGCGAGACCATCGCCTCGCCGCCCTCGACGGCGCAGTGCCCCTGAACGATCGTCACCGCGCCGGCGTCGCACTGACCGCGGTGCCAGCCGGCCTGCGCCACACCGACGAGACGGCTGCCGTCGGTGATGGTGCCGTCGTGCACGACGAGCGCCATGCTCCCGGGCAGGTACCACGGATCGAGCGCAGGATCGGCCGCGCGCTGCGCGACCGCGTCGCGCAGCTCTGCCGGGGAGTACTGCGTCTGCCCGGCGATGTTGCCGCGCGAGACCACGCCCGTCCCGACCGCCGGCGAGGTGGCCATGCTGTCGCGCACGAGTGAGTCGGCGGCGCTCGCGGCGTACAGCGGACCGAGGGCGGCACCGGCCATCGCGACGATCGCCACCGCGAGGACCGCGATCGAGGAACCGGTGCGCCAGCGCAGACCACGCAGGGCAAGCCGTACCGACTCCACCCCTGCGCCCCTCTCCGCTCGGCCCCCCACCCTGCCATGAGGGTGCGGTGTCCGGTAGGCGAGGGTGCGCGCCGTTATCGACGTGTGAGGCGGACGGCCCAGGTCTCCGGACCAGCGGCGTCGTAGGTCCAGCCGAACTCGTCGGGGAAGGACGCGCCGACCTGCTCGAGCAGGTGGGCGGGGTCGTGCGGGGCGAGCAGCACCAGCGAGGTCGAGGGCCGCACCGCGCCGATCGCGGCGAGCACGGACGCACGGCGCACGGAGTGCGGGATGAGGCGGACGTCGAGGACGTCGGCCGCGACGGCGTCGCCGCCGCAGCCGCACCCACCACCGCACCCGGAGGAGGACGTCGTCTCGAGCGGCTGGGGACTGGTCGAGATCGAGACGTCCATCTGGGGTTCCTCCGGGTGCGGTGGTTCTTCAGGGGGTTGGTGCGGAGCTGGGGGATCAGGAGGGCTTCGGCGCGCCGGGGCGGGCATAGCGGACCCAGGTCAGGACGATGCAGCCGAGCGCGAAGACCACGCCGAGGGTGAAGAAGGCGGTGATGTTCGCGACCGCGAGGCCGACGCCGAAGAAGAAGGGCCCGTAGGCCGCGATGGCCGACGTCCAGCCGATGACGCCGCCGGCCTGGCGACGCTCGAAGATCATCGGCATCTGCTTGAACGTCGACGCGTTGCCGATGCCGGTGAAGAAGAAGATCGCGATCATCCCGCCGAGGAAGCCGATGAAGTCCGAGTGCAGCGCCTCGGCTCCGGCCGACGGGTCCGGGTGGACGTGCAGCATCGTGAAGAGCAGCGAGAACAGGATGCCGATGCCGGCGACCAGCGTCCATCGGGCGCCGCCGTAGCGGTCGGTCAGCGGGGCGAACGCGACGCGGGCGCCGGCGCCGACCAGCGGGCCGAGGAACGCGTAGGAGAGCGCCAGCGGGACGACGTAGCCGGGGACGAGGACCGAGGTCGAGCCGTCGGCGGCGGTCGCCACGATCTGGGTGTTGCCCGCGCCGTAGAGGTTCTTGATGAGCAGGCCGAACTGCGCGGACAGGCCGGCGAACGTGCCGAAGGTCATGACGTAGAGCGCGGTCATGAACCAGGTGTCGGCGTTGCGGAAGATGTCCATCTGCTGGCGGAAGTTCGCACGCACCGGGACGCTCTTGAGCATCGTCCACGCCAGGATCGCCGCGACGATCACGAAGGGCACGTAGATGAAGGCCGCGTTCTGCTCCCAGACCTCGTGGTTGGTGTTCTTCGCGGCGTCGTGGAAGTTCTGCGAGGCACCGAGGATGCCGAGCAGCGAGAAGCCGATGATCCACGGAGTCACGAACTGCACGATCGAGACGCCGAAGTTGCCGATACCCGCCTGCAGGCCGAGCGCCGTGCCCTGCTTCGAGCGCGGGAAGAAGTAGGACGTGCTCGGCATGAAGCCGGAGAACGCGCCGCCGCCGATGCCCGACAGCGCCGCCAGGATCATGAACGTCGTGAAGCTGGTCGACGGGTTCTGCACCGCCATGCCCCAGCCGATCAGCGGGATCACCAGCAGCAGCGTCGTGAGCGACACGAGCCTGCGGGTGCCCATGATCGGGGGCAGCCACATCCAGACCAGCCGCAGCGTGCCGCCGGCGAGACCGGGCATCGCGGCGAGCCAGTAGAGCTGGTTCTTGTCGAGCTTGAAGCCGAGGTTGGTCAGGTTCGGCGCGATCGCGCTCGCGAGGAACCACGTGCAGAAGGCGAGGGTGAGTGCGCCCGTCGTGATCCACATCGTCTTCCAGGCCAGGCTCCTGTCCCAGGACGCCTCGTCCTCGGGGTCCCAGTCGGTGAGCCACTCGCTGCCCGAGCGGGCGGCCGTGTCGGTGGTGGTCATCTCGTACCTCTCCTGAAGGCGGATGGATCTAGCGGGTGCCCGCGGCGACGGGCTCGTCGACGTGGCGGAGCTCGAAGGCGTCAGACAGCTCGGGCGAGCCGCGGTGGAGCATGGAGACGATCGTGAGGTGCATCCAGGCGAGGCACGCGAGCGTCAGGAGGAACAGCACGCCGAACACGGCGCTCGAGATGCCGGTGAGCTCGACGGCGTAACCGAAGATGGGGAGCAGGAAGAAGCCGCCGAGCGCGCCGAGCATGCCGACGACCCCGCCTACCGCGCCGACCTCGTGCGGGAAGTACTCGGGGATGTGCTTGTAGACGGCGGCCTTGCCGATGCCCATGGCGCAGCCGAGCAGGACCACGAAGAAGGTGAACCAGAACAGGCCGAGGTGCCAGGGAAGGATCTCGGCGGTGCCGTCGGACGCCTTGCTCGTCGCGACGTCGACGGTGATGAAGCCGCTCGGCATCATGAGGACGCCGCTCGCGAGCAGCATGAGGCCGAATGTCCAGTACATGATCCGGCGGGCACCGATCTTGTCGGAGAGCCAGCCGCCGACCGGGCGCAGCAGCGAGGCCGGGAAGATGAACAGCGCCGTGAGCAGACCGGCCTGCCACAGCGGGACGTCGTAGTTCTTCTCGTAGTAGAAGGGCAACGCCGACGACAGTGCGACGTAGGAGCCGAACACCGCGACGTAGTACAGCGAGAAGCGCCAGACACGCACGCGCCCGAGGACCTTGAGGTGCTCGCGCAGGGGGGTCGTGGCGCCGGGTCGGCGGTCGTGCTTGGGTGCCACGAACCACAGCACCACGGCCATGACCACGAGCGCGACGGCGTAGATCACCGGCATGACGCGCCAGCCGCCCGAGACGAACCCGAAGTAGGTCGCGCCCGCGGTGGCGGCGATGATCGCCGGCCCGATCAGCTTGGTGACCGAGGCACCGACGTTGCCGGCGCCGAAGACGCCGAGCGCGAAGCCCTGCTGCGAGCGCGGGAACCACGCGCTGTTCCACGCGATGCCCGACGAGAACGAGTTGCCGGCGAAGCCGATGAGGAAGGCCAGCACGAAGAGTGCGCCGGCGTTGTGCACGCCGGAGAGCAAGAAGGTCGGGATCGCGGCGAGCAGCAGCATGGCCGTCATGACGATGCGGCCGCCCCAGCGATCGGCCAGGACGCCGGTGCCCATCCGCCAGATCGCACCGTTGAGCACCGGGAGCGCCGTGAGCCAGTAGAAGGCGGTGTCGGAGAGGCCGAACTCCTTCTTGATCGGCAGCCCGAGGATCCCGAACTGCAGCCAGACGGCGAACATGAGGGTGAAGGCCAGCGTCGAGGTGACCAGCACCCGGTAGCGGCCGACGGCGGGCGCGCCGTCCGGCGACGCCACGGTCGCCACGGTGACGGCGGCCTGGGTGCTGACGGCCATGACCCCTCCTGGGTGTTATTTACCAACTGGCAGGAAGGTACGCCCTCCGATGCCGAGTCAGTCCAGCCTGAGGCGAGATTTTTCCTATGACCTCGATCACAAATGAAGGCTGGACACGCACGGCTGTCTGGGGTGTACGGTCGCTGTCAGAGTTGATCACAGGCGGGTATTAAATAACTGGGAGTCCTCGTGGCGAAGCCCGACAAGGCCGCAACGGCCGAGACGGAGACCTCGCGGCGACGGGTCCACGACCTGCTCGTGTCCGCGCCCGCACCGCAGACCGTGAGGCAGATCGTGGAGGCGACGGGCCTGCACGCCAACACCGTGCGCGCGCACCTCGCGCTGCTCGTCGACATGGGTCGGGTCGAGTCGGTGCCCGAGCACCGCGCCGGTCCGGGCCGACCCCGCCTGCTCTACCGCGCCGTCGACACCGCCACCACCGACCCCTATCGCGCGCTGGCGGCCGAGCTCGCCGCCGGCGTCTCGGGTGGCGAGCCCGGCGACACGCCGGGGCTGGCCGCAGGACGTCGGCTCGCCCGCGCCCAGCGCGACAAGGCCTCGCCCGCCGGCGAGCTCACGCCCGACCAGGCGGTGGCTATGGCCGCGGACGGTCTGGACGTGCTTGGCTTCGAGACGACCACCGACCCGCTCGGGGACCGGCTCTACCTCTCGGTCTGCCCCTTCCTCGAGATGGCGAAGGAGGACCGTGCGATCTGCCGGCTGCACCACGAGATGCTCCGCGGCTTCTTCGGCGAGCTCGACGCCGGCGTGAGCGTGCGTCGGCTCGACATCTTCGTGAAGGGCGACCTGTGCGTCGCCCACCTCGACCGACCCGACCTGCGACCCGCTCCGGCACCTGCCGCCGAGCGGGCTACCACCCACGACCTGGAGCGCTGACGTGACCGACACCCCGCGGCTGGACGACCCGTTCGTCGACGCCCTCATCTCGGCCCGGTCGCTGCTGACCCGCTCCGACGTCTCGCCCGACCACCGCGCGGTGCACTACTCCGGCGGCCGCGAGGGCGACGTCTTCTACCGCGATCGCTGGTCGCACGACCGCATCGTGCGGTCGACCCACGGCGTCAACTGCACCGGTTCGTGCTCGTGGAAGGTCTACGTCAAGGACGGCATCATCACCTGGGAGACCCAGCAGACCGACTACCCGTCGGTGGGCGCGGACTCCCCGGAGTACGAGCCCCGCGGCTGCCCGCGCGGCGCGGCGTTCAGCTGGTACACCTACTCCCCCACGCGTGTGCGCTACCCGTACGTCCGCGGGGTCCTGCTCGACATGTACCGCGCTGCGAAGGCCGAGCACGGCGGCGACCCGGTCGCCGCGTGGGCGTCGATCGTCGACGACCCCGAGAAGCGCCGCGCCTACATGTCGGTGCGCGGCAAGGGCGGCCTGGTCCGCGCCTCGTGGGAGGAGTCGCTCGAGATCGTCGCGGCGGCACAGGTCCACACGATCGGCCGCTGGGGGCCCGACCGCGTCGCCGGCTTCTCGCCCATCCCCGCGATGTCGATGGCCTCGCACGCCGCGGGCGCGCGCTACACCTCGCTCATCGGCGGCACGATGCTGTCGTTCTACGACTGGTACTGCGACCTGCCGATCGCGTCGCCCCAGATCTGGGGCGACCAGACCGACGTCCCCGAGTCGGCCGACTGGTGGAACGCGAGCTACCTGATCATGTGGGGCTCGAACATCCCGACCACGCGCACCCCCGACGCCCACTTCATGACCGAGGCGCGTTACAAGGGCCAGAAGGTCGTCACCGTCAGCCCCGACTACGCCGACAACACCAAGTTCGCCGACGAGTGGCTGCCGGCGCACCCGGGCACCGACGGCGCGCTCGCCATGGCGATGGGCCACGTCATCCTGCGCGAGTTCTACGTCGACCGCCAGGTCCCGATGTTCACCGACTACGCGAAGCGCTTCACCGACCTGCCCTTCCTGGTGTCGCTGCGACAGCACGGCGAGTCGTGGGTCCCGGACCGCTTCGTCAACGCGGGCGATCTCGGGCAGGACGTCGAGGCGGCCGAGTGGAAGCCGGCCCTGATCGACGAGGGGACCGGCGAACCGGTGGTCCCCAACGGATCGATCGGCTTCCGCCACAACGAGTCCGGCATGGGTCGCTGGAACCTCGACCTCGAGGGCGTCGACCCCCAGCTGTCGATGTGGGCCCCCGGCGTCGAGACGGTCACCGTGGACCTACCGCGCTTCGACGTCGGCGACAACGGCACCGAGCGCGGTGACGCCATCCGTCGCGGCGTCCCGGTCCGGCGTGTGGGCGACCGCCTCGTCACCACCGTCTACGACCTGCTGCTCGCGCAGTACGGCGTCGGTCGCGAGGGCCTTCCGGGCACCTGGGGCAGCGGCTACGAGGACGCGTCGGCGCCCTACACGCCGGCGTGGCAGGAGGAGATCACGTCGGTCCCGGCCGCGACGGTCGAGCGCATCGCGCGCGAGTTCGCGCAGAACGCCGAGGACTCCGGCGGCCGCTCGATGATCACCCTCGGCGCAGGGACCAACCACTGGTACCACTCGGACACGATCTACCGCGCGATCGTGAGCCTGGTGCTGCTCACGGGCTGCCAGGGCAAGAACGGCGGCGGCTGGGCTCACTACGTCGGCCAGGAGAAGGCGCGCCCCTTCACCGGCTGGGCTCAGCTCGCGTTCGGCGCCGACTGGTCGCGCCCGCCGCGGCAGATGGCCGGCACCAGCTTCTGGTACCTGCACACCGACCAGTGGCGCTACGACGCGTTCGGCGCCGACGAGGTCGCCACCCCGCTCGGCACCGGCCGGTTCGAGGGCCAAGCGATGGCCGACACCCTCGCGCAGGCGGTGCGGATGGGCTGGACGCCGTCGTACCCGACCTTCGACCGCAACCCGCTGAGCATCGCGCCCGACGCCGCGGCCGAGGGCATCACGCCGGCCGAGTACGTCGTTCGCGAGCTGAAGGAGGACCGCATGCGGTTCTCCGTGGAGGACCCGGACGCGCCCGAGAACTTCCCGCGGGTGCTCACGGTCTGGCGCGCGAACCTGCTGGGCTCGTCGGGCAAGGGCAACGAGTACTTCCTGCACCACCTGCTCGGTGCCGACGGTGCGATCGACGGTGCGGAGACGCCGGCGGGCAAGCGCCCGGCGAGCGTGACGTGGCGCGACGAGGCGCCGGTCGGCAAGCTCGACCTGCTCGTGTCGCTCGACTTCCGCATGACGAGCACCGGCCTGTTCAGCGACGTCCTGCTGCCGGCCGCGACCTGGTACGAGAAGTACGACATCTCGTCCACCGACATGCACCCGTTCATCCACGCGTTCAACGCCGCGATCTCGCCGCCGTGGCAGTGCCGCAGCGACCACGACGTGTTCCAGCGCATGGCCGCGGTGTTCAGCGAGCTCGCGGGGCCGCGGCTGGGCACGCAGACCGACGTCGTCGCGCTGCCGCAGCAGCACGACACCCCCTCCGAGATCTCGCAGCCCGGCGGACGCGTGCTCGACTGGAAGGCCGGTGAGTGCGACCCGGTGCCCGGCCGCACGATGCCCAACATCGTCGTCGTCGAACGCGACTACGCCGCGATCGCGGCGAAGATGGCCTCGCTCGGCCCCAACGTCGAGAAGCTCGGCACGGTGGTCAAGGGCATCACGCTGCAGCAGCCGAAGTCCGTGGAGCACCTCGCCCGCGTGAACGGCGTCGTGCAGGGCGGCGTCGCTGACGGCCGGCCCAGGCTGGAGACCGCGGAGCAGGTCTGCGAGACGATCCTCACGCTGTCCGGCGTCTCCAACGGAGCAGTCGCGGTGGCGGGCTTCGAGTTCCTCGAGAAGCGCACCGGCCAGCCGCTCGCCGATCTGGCGAAGGACCACGAGGGCAAGCTGATCACCTTCGCCGACACCCAGAGCAGGCCGCAGCCGGTCATCACCTCGTGGGAGTGGTCGGGCAGCGAGCACGGCGGACGCCGCTACTCGCCGTTCACCATCAACGTCGAGCGGCTCAAGCCCTGGCACACCCTCACCGGCCGACAGCACTTCTTCCTCGACCACGACTGGATGGCCGAGGTCGGCGAGCAGCTCCCGACCTACCGCCCGCCGCTCAACCTCGCGGCCATCGCGGGCTACCCCACGCTCGGCGACCACGACGAGCAGCAGGTCGTCGTCCGCTACCTCACGCCGCACTCGAAGTGGTCGATCCACTCGGAGTACCAGGACAACCTGTTCATGCTGGCGCTCTCGCGCGGCGGCCCGGACATCTGGATGAGCCGCGAGGACGCCGAGAAGATCGGCGTCAAGGACAACGACTGGATCGAGGCGCACAACCGCAACGGCATCGTCGTCGCGCGCGCTGTCGTGAGCCACCGGATGCCCGAGGGCACGGTGTACATGTACCACGCCAAGGACCGCACGGTCGGGGTGCCTCGCGTCGAGAAGACGGGGAAGCGCGGCGGCATCCACAACTCGCTCACCCGCCTGCTGCTCAAGCCGACGCACCTCATCGGCGGGTACGCCCAGCTGTCGTACGGCTTCAACTACTACGGCCCCACCGGCAACCAGCGCGACGAGGTCACCACGATCCGCCGCCGCTCGCAGGAGGTTCAGTACTGATGACACGCGTCATGGCCCAGGTGGGCATGGTGATGAACCTCGACAAGTGCATCGGGTGCCACACCTGCTCGGTCACGTGCAAGCAGACGTGGACCAACCGCAGCGGCGTCGAGTACGTCTGGTTCAACAACGTCGAGACGCGTCCTGGCCTCGGCTACCCGCGCCGCTACGAGGACCAGGAGCTGTGGAAGGGCGGCTGGGTCCGGACCAAGCGCGGCAAGCTGCAGCTCAAGAGCGGCAGCCGCCTGCACCGGCTCAGCCAGATCTTCAGCAACCCCAAGCTCCCCGGTCTCGACGACTACTACGAGCCGTGGACGTACGACTACGACA
This sequence comes from Candidatus Nanopelagicales bacterium, assembly GCA_035702165.1. Taxonomy (GTDB): domain Bacteria; phylum Actinomycetota; class Actinomycetes; order S36-B12; family CAIYMF01; genus Longivirga. The sequence continues at coordinate 7,021 of DASSQW010000048.1, read as the reverse complement.
CGCTCATCAGCTCGCCGACGATGGATACCACGCCGGTCGCCCGCCCCAAGTCCATGATCACCGGCAAGGACATGGACATCCGCTGGGGCGCCAACTGGGACGACGACCTCGGCGGCACGCACGAGCGCGGCCACACCGACCCGATGCTCAAGGGCATCGAGGACAGCGTGGTCTTCGAGCTCGAGAAGGCGTTCATGTTCTACCTGCCGCGCATCTGCGAGCACTGCCTGAACCCTTCGTGCGTCGCGTCGTGCCCGTCGGGAGCGATGTACAAGAGGTCCGAGGACGGCATCGTGCTCGTCGACCAGGACCGCTGCCGCGGCTGGCGCATGTGCGTCTCGAACTGTCCCTACAAGAAGGTCTACTTCAACCACAAGACCGGCAAGGCCGAGAAGTGCACGTTGTGCTACCCGCGCCTCGAGGTCGGCCAGCCGACGGTGTGCTCCGAGACGTGCGTCGGCCGGCTGCGCTACATCGGCCTGTTCCTCTACGACGCCGACAAGGTGCTCGCCGCGGCGAGCGTCGAGGACGAGCAGGCGCTCTACGAGGCGCAGCTCGACGTCCTGCTCGACCCGGACGACCCCGAGGTGATCGCGCAGGCGCGTCGCGACGGTATCGCCGAGGACTGGATCGAGGCAGCGCAGAAGTCGCCGGTCTACGCGCTGGCCAAGAAGTACCGCATGGCGCTGCCGCTGCACCCGGAGTACCGCACCATGCCGATGGTCTGGTACGTCCCGCCGCTGTCGCCCGTCGTCGACGCCTTGAAGAACACCGGGCACGACGCCGAGGACGCCGGCAACCTGTTCGGTGCGATCGACGCGCTGCGCATCCCGATCGGCTACCTCGCGAACCTCCTCACCGCAGGCGACGTCGCTGTCGTCGACGGCGTCCTCAAGCGGCTGGCCGCGATGCGCTCGTACATGCGCGACATCAACCTCGGTCGCGATCCCGACGAGTCGATCGCCGAGGCGGTCGGCATGACCGGCGAGGACATCTACGAGATGTACCGGCTGCTCGCGATCGCGAAGTACGAGTCGCGCTACGTCATCCCGGCCGCTCACCAGGAGGCCGCTTCGGCGCTCGAGGAGAGCCCGGGCTGCTCGTTGGACTTCGAGGGGGGCCCCGGCATGGGCACCACCTCCCCGGTCGGAGAGGTCCGGCCGGTTCCGGTGTCGATCGAGAGCTTCCACTCCACGCGCAGGCGCGCCGAGGCCGACAAGCACGAGGACCTGCCCCAGGTCGGAGGCATGCAGTGACCGTCCACCACGACGAGCGCGAGGTACGCCGGCTGCTGGCCGCCGCCTCGATGCTGCTCTGCTACCCCGAGGCATCGACCATCGATCGGCTCGCGCTGGTCGACCGGTCGACGCCGACCCTGCCGCACGAGTCGCGCGAACCGATCGCGCGCTTCGCCGCGTGGCTGTCGTCGGTCGATCTGATCGAGGCGCAGTCGCACTACGTCGAGATCTTCGACCGACGCCGCAAGGCCTGCCTCTACCTCACCTACTTCCTCAACGGCGACACCCGCCGGCGGGGCATGGCGCTCGTGGAGTTCAAGGAGGCCTACCAGACCGCCGGGTTCGACGTACCGCCGAGCGAGCTCCCCGACTTCCTCCCCGTCGTCCTCGAGTTCGGTTCGGTCGGCGACCTCGCGGTGGCGCTCGAGCAGCTGGCCCGGCACCGCGCCGGTCTGGAGGTGCTCGAGAAGGCGCTGCGGCAGTTCGGCTCGCCGTACGCCGACGTCGTGACCGCGCTGCTGCCGGTCGTGCCCCCTGCACCTGCCGGTCCGACCGCGGAGGAGCTCGCGTTCAGCGGCCCGCCGGCGGAGCAGGTCGGCCTCGCCCCGTTCGTCCCCCTCGAGTCGCTGAAGGTGGGTGCGCGCGCATGAGCGCCTCCTCGACCCTGCTGTGGATCGTCCTGCCGTACGTGAGCGTCGCGGTGTTCGCCGTCGGCATGTTCTGGCGCTACCGCTACGACGCCTACGGCTGGACCACGCGCTCGTCGCAGATGTACGAGTCGCGGCTGCTCCGCATCGGCAGCCCGCTGTTCCACTTCGGCATCCTGTTCGCGCTCGCGGGCCACGTGCTCGGCCTCCTGGTGCCGCAGGGCTGGACCGACGCCGCCGGCATCAGCGAGTCGACGTACCACGTCGCCGCCGTCGCCTCCGGCGTCGTCGCGGGCCTGATGGTGGTGGTCGGGCTGTCGCTGCTGATCTACCGGCGCCGCTCCAACGCACGGATCATGGGCGTCACGACACCGATGGACAAGCTGATGTACGTCGTCCTGGGCGCCGTGGTGCTCCTCGGGGTCTACAACACCATCGGCGTCAACCTGCTCAACATCGGTGGCGGCAACCCGGGCGGCTACAACTACCGCGAGTCGGTCGCCGTGTGGTTCCGCAGCCTGTTCTTCTTCAGCCCCGACACCGAGGGCATGACGAGCGCGCCGCTGTCGTTCCAGCTGCACGCGGTGGCCGCGATGGTGCTCTTCGCGCTCGTGCCGTTCACCCGGCTGGTGCACATCTTCAGCGTGCCGGTGGGCTACCTCTCGCGGCCCTATCTCGTCTACCGCAGCCGCGACCCGAAGCAGGTCGGCAACCGCGACCCGCGTCCGGGCTGGGAGCCCGTGCGGCGCTAGCGGAGGTCGGGAGCGCGGACCCCGTCGCGATAGCCTGACGGCGCTCCACGCCCCGCTAGCTCAGTGGTAGAGCTCCCGCCTTGTAAGCGGAAGGTCCTCGGTTCGATCCCGAGGCGGGGCTCCGCAGGTCAGGCGCCCTCGAGGTAGCGGCGCAGCGACGTGCTCGACGTGTGCGCCGTGTACGGGAAGTACTGGACGCGCGCCCCGACCGAGGCCAGCTGCTCCTCGAGGCGATGGCCGCGCTCGGTGCCGCGCCAGTCGTCGCCCTTGTAGAGCACGTCGAAGCTGCGGATCTGCCAGGCGTGCGTCTTGTCGATCGACGGGTCGAGGATCACCTCGTCGACCGCCCCGAGCGCCCTCACGATCGCGAGCCGCTCGCACTCGGGGATGACCGGCGGCCGACCCTTCACGACCGTGGCCTCGGCGTCGGAGAGGACGCCGACGACGAGGACGTCGCAGCACTCGCGCGCGCGCAGGATCAGGTTCAGGTGGCCGATGTGGAACATGTCGAAGACCCCGGACACGTACCCCACGGGCACGCGGCCGGGCGCATCGGTGCGCAACCCCGGAGGTTCTGCGGTGGTCATGACGTGTCCCATCCTGGCAGTGGAGCGGGGCCATGTCCGCCGCATCGACCAGCCCACGGTGGCAGACGCACCCCTCCGGAACGACCAAGGGACGGTCAGGAACCGCTGAGTCCTTCCTGAGAGGCAGGTCAGCACGCGTACCCTCGGGCTCCGCGACGTCGAGGTCGACCGCGACCCCTTGCGCCAGCCGGGTGAGCGACGAGGCCCACGCGCCGGGCTCGTCCAGGGGACGGCGACCCGCCGGGCGCGCCGACGTGACGCACCTCCTGTTCACCGAGCCTTCGCCCGCCGTGCGACGACCGTGCTCCGCTGCGTAGCGTGCGACCGGAGGATGAGCGCGTGCGCATGACGACCGCCCGAGCGGCGCTGACGACCACGACCGGGGCCGTGCTGCTGTCGCTGCTCGCAGGCACCGCATGGGCGCAGACCTCGCCGCCACCCGCCGCGCCAACCCCGTCGGGCTCGGCGACGTCGGCCGAGCCCTCGGCGTCCGCGTCGTCGGACGCGCTTCCCACGGCGGACCCGTCCGCACCTGTCGACTCCGCCCCCGACGTGCGGCCGGTGCCGCCCTCCACCCGGACGCCGCTGCCGGCAGCGCCGTCGGCGTCGCCCGGCCCGACGCTCGCGCCGGCGACCGAGGCCAACGACGGCACCCCGCTCGCACCCGGCCAGACCGACGACTATCTCGTCGCGTCCGGCGCCCGCGACGCGGCAGCGCTCGAGGTGGCGCGCAGGACGAGCGAGCTCACGGCGGACGTGCAGGAGGTGTCGGTGCTGGAGAGCGACCGCGCCTCGCTCGCGATGGACGTCGCACGCGCCCTGGAGGCCGCGACGCAGACGCAGCGCACGACCGACGACGTGGTGCGCGACCTCTACCAGCAGGGCGACGCGGGGATCGGCGCCCTCGCCACCATCCTCGCCGCCGGACCCGACGGGTTCATCGAGCGGATCGACAACGCGCGCATGGCGACATCGACCGCGAACGGTGTCGTCGTTCTCGCGCAGGACGCGCGCAACCGTCTCGCGACCGCGCAGGCGGCCGTCGCTGCCCAGGACGTGCGGCTCGCGCAGGCTCGCGGCGCTGTGGCTGCGGCGCAGGCGCGTCTCGACGCCGCGCGCATCGCGCTGGCCACCGCCGACGCGCGGCTGACGGCTCTCGGCGCCGCGGCACCGCAGGTCGCCATCGGCGCCGACGGGTGCCCGACGGTCGACGTCCCGGCGACGCTGCGCGACGGCTCCGACCGCATCGGCGCGGCCGCGCTGTGCCGCTCGGCGGTGCGCCAGGCGGCGACCCCGCAGGCAGCGCTCGCGCTCACCTGGGCCTTCCAGCACCTCGGAGCGGTCTACGCCTGCAAGGGCGTCGGGCGGATGGAGCCCTGGCGCGCCGACTGCTCGTCCTTCGTGTCGCGGGCCTACCACGAGGGCGCCGGTCTCGGCACGGCCGGCGACACCTGGGCCGCCTCGACGCGCGACATGGTCCCGTGGGACGGCGTACCGCTCGACCCGCACTACGTCGCGGTGAGCCCGAGCGCGCTGCGCCCCGGCGATCTCGTCCTCTACGACACCTGCCCCCAGGGCGGCTGCACGTACAAGCACGTGGTCATGTACCTCGGGTCGCCCGACGGCGGCCGAACGACGTGGATGCTGCACACGAACGCGTGCGGCGACGTCGCGAAGGTCACGGCCTTCTGGGGGTTCCCCACGAAGGGGCACCCGTTCCTCGTGGCCCGCCGCGTCGTCGCGCTGCCCGGTGAGACGGTGCGGACCGTCCAGCGCGCGGCAGCCCGGAGGTCGGCCGCCGAGTCCGCGCGCCGCGCGACCGCCGTCGTGTCGGCGTTGCTGTCGAGCCCCTGACACACCGGCCGGTCTGCTGGCAGCCTGCGGACATGACCGACCGCAGCCGTGCCGAGGACCTCGACGCCCAGGATCCGCTCGCGGCGTACCGCGGCCGGTTCGCGATCGCCGACGACGGCGTCGTCTACCTCGACGGGAACTCGCTCGGCCGGCTGCCCGCGGCCACCGGCGCACGGGTCGACGACGTGCTGCGCGAGCAGTGGGGCAACCGGCTCATCCGGTCGTGGACCGAGGGCTGGATGGACCTGCCGCTGCAGGTGGGGGATCGCCTCGGCACCGCGCTGCTCGGTGCTCGACCGGGCGAGACCGTCGTGTGCGACAACGTCACGGTGAACACCTACAAGGCGCTCCATGCCGCCATGGCGCTGCGGCCCGACCGCGGCACGGTGGTCGCGCACCGCGGCGAGTTCCCGACCGACCGCTACGTCACGAAGTCCGTGGCTGCCGCGCGCGGGGGGCGCGTCTGGTGGATCGGTGACGCCGATGTGCACGACCCCGCCCCCGTGTCGGCCGTGATGGTCGCCGACGGCCTCGACGACGACGTCGCCGTGGTGCTGCTGTCGGTGGTCGACTACCGCAGCGCCGCGATCGCGGACGTCGCCGGCATCACCCGCGCCGCGCACGACGCGGGTGCGCTCGTGCTGTGGGACTGCTCGCACGCCGTCGGCTCGCTCCCGCTCGCGCTCGCCGAGGTCGACGCCGACCTCGCGATCGGGTGCACCTACAAGTACGTCAACGGAGGTCCCGGGGCGCCCGCGTTCCTCTGGGCCAACGAGAAGCACCACGCCGATCTCGTGAACCCCGTGCCCGGCTGGATGGGGCACGCCGACCCGTTCGCGATGGGTCCGGCGTACGCACCCGCAGACGGCGTGCGCAGGTTCATGACCGGTACGCCGTCGGCGATCGCCCTGACCGCGGTCGACGAGGGCGTGGCGGTCCTGGCAGAGGCCGGGATGGACGCCGTGCGCGCGAAGTCGGTGGCGCTGACGTCGTACGCCGTCGAGCTGCACGACGCCTGGCTCGCGCCGCTCGGCGTCGAGCTCGCGTCGCCGCGCGACCCCGCGCAGCGGGGGTCGCACGTGACGCTCCGCCATCCCGATGCGCGCGCGCTGACCGACGCGCTCACCGCGCGCGGTGTCATCCCCGACTTCCGCAACCCCGACGGCGTCCGGATCGGGCTGGCGCCGCTCTACACGCGGTTCACCGACGTCCACGACGGCCTCGCCGCCCTCCGCGACCTCATCGCCCGCCGTGAGTAGGAACGCGTCGCAGACAGCGCGTTCCTGCTCACACATCCGCACGAAGCGTCAGCGCAGCAGGAGAGCCAGCGCGCCGAGCGGCTCGAGCGGCAGCGTCGTCACGCCGAGCTCGTCGACCACCGAGACGTCGGCGCCGGTTGCGGCGTCGATGAGGCGCGCGCCGGGCGCGAGGTTCGGCGAGGCGAACGACGCCGTCACCGCCGTCTGCCCGAAGTTCAGCGCGGTGAGCTCGAGGGCACCGCTGGGCAGCAGGTGGACGAGCCCGAGCACCGACGACGCACCGCTGGTGGCGAGGTCGACGAGCTGCCCGGTCGCGATGCCGAGCGCGTCGCGCACGCGCAGGATCGTGGCGAGGTGGGACAGGAACGACGCCGGGTCGGCGAGCTGTTCGGGGATGCTGCCGTAGAGCGCACGCGCGCGCGGCAGGCCCGCGGTGGACACCTGCGCGTCGGGTGCGACGCCCATGAGGTCGTGCGCGCCCCGGTTGATCCAGCGGGTGTCGGCATCGCCCATGAGGTGCTCGACGTCGTGCGCGGGCACGGTGAGCACGCCGCGCACGTCCCAGCCGGAGAGCGCGAAGACGCCCGGCTGCCAGGCGTTGTACGCCGCGAGAAGCAAGTGGGCGCGGCGCACGAGGTCGATCTGGTCGTCGGTCATCGCGTCGAGCTCACGCACCCCGAGCGA
>DASSQW010000047.1:0-11447 GCA_035702165.1 Candidatus Nanopelagicales bacterium | reverse complement strand
AGCCCGCCGCGGACGAGACCGGCGACTCCGCACCGGCCGAGCCGTCCGTCCCGGACACCGACTCCACGACCGCGAGCGAGACCGCCGAGACTGCGACCGCACCGTCCGAGCAGGCCGCCGCAGACACAGGCTCGACGACCGCGAGCGAGACCGCCGAGACTGCGACCGCACCGTCCGAGCAGGCCGCCGCAGACACCGGCTCCCCGACCGCGAGCGACACTGCCGACGCAACGACCGCACCGGCCGAGCAGCCCGCCGCGGGCACCGGCTCCGCCGCGGGGGGAGATCCGGCTGCCCCGGCCAGGCCCGCAGCACCGCGTCCCGGCCCGCCGCCGGGTCCGCGTCCGAGCCCGGCGAGCCTCGCGGGTCTCTCGCGCCCGGTGCCCCCGCGCCCGGTCGCCGCGGAGACGGCTGTCGCCGAGCCGGCCGCCGAGCCGCCGTCGGACTCGCACACCTTCGGCCGCGTCGACGACGACGGCACCGTCCACGTCCGCCTCGCCGACGGCACCGAGACGGCCGTCGGGCAGTTCGCCGCCGGCACCCCCCAGGAGGGGCTGGCGTTCTACGTCCGCAAGTACGACGACCTCTCGGTCGAGGTGGACCTCGCCGCGCGTCGGCTCGCCGAGGGCAAGGCCACGCCCGAGCAGGCCGCCGTCGTCGTGAAGCGGGTGCGGGAGTCGCTCGAGTCGCCGTCGATGGTCGGCGACCTCGCGTCGCTCACCGCCCGGGTCGACGCCCTCGACGCGCTGGTCGTCGAGCGGCGTACCGCGGCGTCGGAGGCGCGCGCCGCGGCGAAGGCGGCCGCCCTGGCCGCGCGCGAGGCGATCGTGGCCGAGGCCGAGCAGCTCGCCGAGTCGACGCAGTGGAAGTCGACCGGCGACCGCTTCAAGGCCCTGCTCGAGGACTGGAAGGCCGCCCCGCGCGCCGACCGCACCAGCGAGCAGGCGCTCTGGAAGCGGTTCAGTCACGCGCGCTCGCAGTTCGACAAGCATCGTCGTCAGTACTTCGCCCGGCTCGACGCCGAGCGCTCCGAGGCCAAGCAGGTCAAGGAGGCGCTCGTCGCGGAGGCCGAGAGCCTGCAGGGCTCCACCGACTGGGGCGCGACCGCCGGTGCCTACCGCGACCTCATGTCGCGCTGGAAGGCGTCGGGCCGTGCGGGCAAGGGCGATGAGGACGCGCTCTGGGGCCGGTTTCGTGCGGCGCAGGACGCCTTCTTCGCGGCGCGCAATGCCGCGCTCGGCGAGCGCGACGCCGGCTTCGCCGAGAACCTGCGGGCCAAGGAGGCGCTGCTCGTGGAGGCCGAGGCCCTCGACACCGGCGACCTCAAGAGCTCCAAGGCCGCGCTGCGCGGGATCCAGGAGCGCTGGGAGAAGATCGGCCACGTCCCGCGCGGCGACAAGGAGCGCATCGAGGGCCGGCTGCGCCGGGTCGAGGACGCCGTGCGCCGCGGTGAGCAGGAGCAGTGGCGGCGTACCAACCCCGAGGCGAAGGCTCGCGCCGACGCGACGGTGGCGCAGTTCCGCACCTCGCTCGAGAAGCTCGAGAAGGAGCGCGACACCGCGACGGCCGCCGGCGACACCCGCAAGGCAGGGGACGCCGAGTCTCGCATCGCGACGACCCGCGCCCTCCTCGAGGCGGCCGAGCGTGCCGCCGAGGAGTTCAGCGGCTGACCGCTCCGATCCGGATGGCTCGCAGGCTCGTTGCGCGGCCTCCGGACCATCCGGATCGAGGTTTCCGCGGTCCGGGGGACGCTCGAGCGTGTTTCGGCTACTGCTGCAGCGTCCGCCGCCGCTGCTCGGTCTCGCGATGCCTCGCGGCCCGGTCATCGGGCCCTCCTCGGCCCGGGGTCGGCGGTGCTGGCATCGCTCGCGAGCAGGGACGCGAACAGCGCGCGGTAGTGCACCATCGCCTCGCGCAGCTGCTCGGTCGTGGTCGCAGGGCCGATCTGCACGGCGCGCGCGTCGCGGTAGTGGTGCAGCACGTCCGCATGCTCCACCGACAGGTCGGCAGCCTGCTGGCGCGGGTCGCCCGTGGGGTAGCCGCGGTCCGCCATCACCTGCTGCACCAGCGTCTGCGCGCCCGCGAGCGCGCCCACCGGGTCGTCGACGAACTGGGCCTGGACGCCGTCCCACGTCCGTGAGTAGCGCTCGCGCTGCTCGCTCGTGAGCGGGTGGATCTGCAGCGCGTCGTGGCGCTCCTCGCGCTGGCGCAGCTCGCGTTCGGCCTGGGACTGCGACCCGGCCGACTCCACCGCGCGGTCGTACTCGGGGCCGAAGCGCTCCCGCAACGCCTGCCGGTCGCGCGAGCGCGTCCAGAACCACAGGAGCCCCAGGATCACGATCAGGACGATCACCACGAGCACGAGCCATTCCGTCGCCGACATGTCCGCCTCCTCGAATCCGCCCGCCGATCCGGTCGGGTTCCCGCGGAATGCGGCAGCAAACGGCTGTGCCGGGTCAGGGTCGGGTCAAGAGCCGACGTGCGAGGTCAGACGCGGTAGGCGTCGTAGACGCCCTCGACCCCGCGCACCGCCTTGATGACGCTCCCGAGGTGCGTGGCGTCGGCCATCTCGAAGGTGAAGCGCGAGATCGCGATGCGGTCGCGCGTGGTGCTCACCGACGCGGACAGGATGTTGACGTGCTGGTCGGACAGCGCGCGCGTGACGTCGGAGAGGAGCCGCGAGCGGTCGAGCGCCTCGACCTGGATGTTGACGAGGAACACGCTCGTCGCCTGCGGCGACCAGGTGACCGGCACGATGCGGTCCGGCTCCTTGCGCAGCGCGGCGACGTTGACGCAGTCGAGGCGGTGGACGGACACACCGTGCCCGCGCGTGACGAAGCCGAGGACGTCGTCGCCCGGCACCGGCGTGCAGCAGCGGGCCAGCTTCACCCACACGTCGTCGTCGCCGTCGACGACGATGCCCGGGTCGCCCTGCGGGCGCGCGCGACCGGCGGAGACCCGGGTCGGAGTGGCGACCTCGGCGAGGTCCTCGCTGGCACCGTCGGCCCCGCCGTGCGCGACCATGATGCGCTGCACGACGCTGGCCGCGGAGACGCGGCCCTCCCCGATCGCGACGTACAGCGCCGTGACGTCGGGGTAGTGCAGGTCGGCGAGCATCGCCTGCAGCGCGCTGTCGGTGAGCAGGCGGTGAAGCGGGAGGCCGGCCTTGCGCATCGCGCGGGTGAGGGACTCCTTGCCGTTCTCGACGGCCTCCTCGCGGCGCTCCTTGGAGAACCAGGCCTTGATCTTGGACCGCGCGCGGGGGCTGGTCACGAAGTTGAGCCAGTCGCGCGAGGGCCCTGCGTTCTCCGCCTTCGACGTGAAGACCTCGACGACGTCGCCCGAGGTCAGCCCGGACTCGAGCGGCACGAGCTTCCCGTTGACCCGGGCGCCGACGCAGCGGTGGCCCACCTCGGTGTGGACGGCGTCGGCGAAGTCGACCGGAGTGGCACCGCCGGGCAGCGCGACGACGTCGCCCTTGGGCGTGAACACGAACACCTCGGTGGACGCGAGGTCGTAGCGCAGCGCGTCGAGGAAGTCGTCGGGGTCGTCGGTCTCGCGCTGCCACTCGAGCAGCTGGCGAAGCCAGCCGAGGTCGTCGGGGCTGCTCTTCCCGCCCACGTTGCCCTGCTTGTAGCGCCAGTGCGCGGCGACGCCGTACTCCGCGGCTCGGTGCATCTCGAGGGTGCGGATCTGCATCTCGACAGGCTTGCCGCCGGGGCCGATCACGGTCGTGTGCAGCGACTGGTACATGTTGAACTTGGGCATCGCGATGAAGTCCTTGAACCGGCCGGGGACCGGGTTCCACCGCGCGTGGATGACGCCGAGCACGGCGTAGCAGTCGCGGACCGACTCCACGAGGATGCGGATGCCGACGAGGTCGTAGATGTCGGCGAAGTCGCGGCCGCGCACGATCATCTTCTGGTAGACGGAGTAGTAGTGCTTCGGCCGGCCGGTGACGGTCGGCTTGATCTTGGCGTCGCGCAGGTCCTGCTCGACGATCGCCTTGACCTCGGCGAGATAGTGGTCGCGCTCCGGTGCCCGCTGCCCGACCAGCCGCACGATCTCGTCGTACATCTTCGGGTAGAGGGTGGCGAAGGAGAGGTCCTCGAGCTCCCACTTCATCGTGTTCATGCCGAGGCGGTGCGCGAGCGGCGCGTAGATCTCGAGGGTCTCGCGCGCCTTCTTCTCCTGCTTCTCCGGCGGCATCCAGCGCAGCGTGCGCATGTTGTGCAGGCGGTCGGCCAGCTTGATGAGCAGCACGCGGATGTCGCGGGCCATCGCGACCACCATCTTGCGGACGGTCTCGGCCGCAGTCGCTTGGCCGTACTTCACCTTGTCGAGCTTCGTGACGCCGTCGACGAGCGCCGCCACCTCGTCGCCGAACTCCTCGCGCAGCGCCTCGAGGGAGTACTCGGTGTCCTCGACCGTGTCGTGCAGGAGCGCGGCCGCGAGCGTCGGCGGGGTCATGCCGAGCTCGGCGAGGATCGTCGCGACCGCGAGCGGATGGGTGATGTAGGGGTCGCCGGACCGGCGGCGCTGGTCGCGGTGCAGGTACGCCGCCCGCTCGTAGGCGCGTTCGAGGATCTTGGTGTCGACCTTGGAGTGGAACTGCTTGACCGTGCGCAGCAGCGGCTCGAGCTCGGGGTGCATGCTCTGCCGGCTGCCGGGCCGGCGCGGTGCGATGCGCGGCAGGAGCGAGCGACGGCTTGAGGAGTCGTAGTCCGTGGCAGGCGGAGGCGTGACGGGTGCTCCCGTCCCGGCTGCTACGTCCTCGGCCACGCTCCTCCTCCTGAGGTGGGGAGCGGCCAGTCTACGGACACCCGGCGCGGAGCGCCGTCATGCGGTGGCCGGAACGTCGCTGGCGGCAGGTCAGAAGGCCCGGAGGGTGACGACGGGGACGTCGTGGAGGGCGTCGCGACCGGCGAGTGCCGGCAGCTCGAGCAGGCACAGCACGGCCGCCACCTCCGCCCCTGTGGAGCGCAGCAGGTCGACGGTCGCTCGCGCGGTGCCCCCGGTGGCGAGCACGTCGTCGACGACGACGACCCGGTGGTCCTGCGCCACGGCGTCGGCCTGGATCTCCAGGGTCGCCGTGCCGTACTCGAGGTCGTAGGTCCGCGCGAGGACGTCGCCGGGCAGCTTGCCCTGCTTGCGCACCGGCACGAAGCCCACACCAAGGTCGACCGCCAGCGGTGCGCCGAGGACGAAGCCGCGCGCCTCGATGCCTGCCACGGCGTCGGCGATCACGCCGTGGTCGGCGAGCGCGTCGCGCATCGCGGCCACGATCACGGGCAGGCCGCGGGGGTCCGCGAGCACGGGGGTGATGTCGCGGAACGTCACCCCGGGCACGGGCCAGTCCGGGATCGACCGCAGCCGCTCGTCGAGCAGCGCGTCGAGGTCGCTCACGTCGTCGCCGTCAGCGCTTCTTGCGCTTGTTGCGCGACTGATTGCTGCGCGGCTGCTGGCGCGGACCGGTCGGGACGACGGCGGGGCTCGACAGGTCGGCCGCGGTCGGCCGCTCGTCGGCGCCCGGGTCGGCCTGGTCGACGTCGTCGATCACGGCAGTGGCCGTCGGCGACGCGCCCGCCTTGCGGCGCTGCGCCGCGGACTTGCCGCGTGCGTCGGTGCCGGCGCGGCGCGCGGCGACGCGGGCGGCGAGCGCCTTCATCTCCGGGCGCTGCTCCTGCAGCTGGGCCGCGACGGGCGTCGCGATGAAGATCGACGAGTACGTGCCGGCCGCCGTGCCGATGAAGAGCGCGAGCGACAGGTCCTTGAGCGTGCCCGCGCCGAGGAGGCCGACGCCGACCACCAGGATCGCCGTCACGGGCAGCAGCGCGACGATCGAGGTGTTGATCGACCTGACCAGCGTCTGGTTGAGCGCCAGGTTCGCGGCCTCGCTGTAGGTCATCCGGTTGCCCGAGGTGATGTTGCGCGTGTTCTCGCGCACCTTGTCGAACACGACGACGGTGTCGTAGAGCGAGAAACCGAGGATGGTCAGGACGCCGATGACGGTGGCGGGCGTGACCTCGAAGCCGGTCAGGGCGTAGATGCCGATCGTGATGACGAGGTCGTGCAGCAGCGCGATGACCGCCGCCACCGCGAGTCTCCACTCGAAGTACGCCGAGAGGAAGATGACGACGAGGACCAGGAAGACGGCGAGGCCCTGCAACGCCTTCTTCGTGATCTCCGACCCCCAGCTGGGCCCGACGAGCTGGACTCCGATGTCGCCCTGCTTGACGCCGGTCTCCTGCGCGATGGCGGTGGTGACCTTGGCCGACTGGTCGGGCGTGAGGGCCGGCGTCTGCACCCTGATGGTGTCTGCACCGACCTGAGTCACGATCGGGTCGGTGACGCCGGCCGACTCGACGGCGCCGCGCACCTGCTGGACCGACGCGGTCGTGTTCGGGATGGTGAACTCCGAGCCGCCCTTGAACTCGATGCCGAGGTTGAGGCCACGGCCGAACAGGCCGACGAGCGCGAGCACCAGGATCACGCCGGAGATGGCGTACCAGCGGCGGCGCTTGCCGACGAAGTCGTAGGAGACCTCACCGCTGTACAGACGGTGCGCCAGGGTTCCGAGGCGGCTCATCAGGACTCCTTCGATTCGCCGGCGGCGGCCTTGGCGCGGTGCGGGTCGGCGACCTCGACGACGGGCGTCTTCACCCCGAGGCGGTCGGGCGACAGACCCGTCCAGGGCTTGCCCGACGTGAACCACGAGGTACGCATCAGCAGCGACACGAGCGGTCGGGTGAACGTGAACGCCACCGCGATGTCGACGAGCGTGGTGAGACCGAGGGTGAACGCGAAGCCGCGGACGCTACCGACGCTCAGGAAGTACAGGACGACGGCCGCGAGGAAGGACACGAAGTCCGCGGCCAGGATCGTGCGCCGGGCGCGGATCCAGCCGGCGTCCCCTGCGGCGCGCAGGCTCCGACCCTCGCGGATCTCGTCACGGATGCGTTCGAAGTAGACGACGAACGAGTCGGCGGTGATGCCGATCGCGACGATCGCACCGGCGACGCCGGCGAGCGAGAGCGTGAACCCGAGCTGGCGGCCGAGGATCACGAACAGCTCGTAGCTGATGAGTGCCGCGACCGCGAGAGAGGCGACGGCGACCAGACCGAGCGCGCGGTAGTAGGCGACCAGATAGATCGCCACGAGGATCAGGCCCAGAGCACCCGCGATGAGGCCGGCGTGCAGCTGGTCGCTGCCCAGGGTCGGCGAGATCTGCTCGACCGAGGAGACCTCGAGCGACACCGGCAGCGAGCCGTACTTGAGGACGTTGGCCAGGGCCTTGGCCTCGTCTGCCGTGAACTGGCCGGTGATCACGGCGCTGCCGCCGATGATCGCCTGGCTCACGCTCGGCGCCGATTCCACCAGTCCGTCGAGGACGATCGCGAACTGGTTCTGCGGCGGCTGGTTCTGCGCGAGCTGGCCGGTGACGGTGGCGAACTGCTGGGCGCCCTCGGCGGTGAAGTTGAGGTTGACCTCCCAGCCGGCGGAGTTCTGCGAGAGGCCGGCCGAGGCGCTGGAGATCTCGGTGCCCTGCACCGCCGCCTTGTCGAGCAGGTACTTCAGCGCCCCGGTCTTGTCGCAGGTGACGAGGTACTTGTTGGGGTCGGCCGGCCCGCCCTTGGTGGCGCCGGGCTTGCTGCAGTCGAGGGCGGTGAACGCGGCCTGCAGCGCGGCGTCGTTGGTGGCCGACTGGATCGGCGGGTTGCCGTTCTGCGAGGTGACTCCCCCGGCGCCGCCGCTGGCGCTCGCGGACGGCGAGGCGGACGCGGACGGGCTCGCCGAGGGCGACGGGCTGGCGGAGCCGGAGAGCCCGCCGGTGATCGCGGCGGGGTTGCCCGTGGAGGACGCGGAGGCGGTCGGCGACGCCGAGCCGCTGCCGGCGGTGGCGGTGGCGCTGGGCGCGCCGCTGCCCGACGTCGACGGCGACACGCTGCCCGACGGGGACGCGGAGGGCGAGACGCTGGGCTGCGGGCTGCCGTAGTCGATGGCGAGCACCGGGCGCATGTCGAGCTTCGCCGTGGTCGCGAGGGAGTCGAGGACCGCCTGGTTGGTGGCCCCGGGGATCGACACGATGATCGTGGCGTTCGACCCGTTGCCCTGGGTGGTCACCTCGGACTCGGCGACGCCGAAGCCGTCGACGCGCTGGCGGATGATCTCGACCGTCTGCTTGAGCTGGTCGTCGGTGATCGCACCGCCGTCGTTGGAACCGGTCGGCGTCAGGATGACCTGGGTGCCTCCGCGGAGGTCGAGGCCGAGCTTCGGCGTGTTCGTGAGGCCCGGCCAGAAGGTCCAGACGCCGAGCGCGAGCACGATGACCCCGAGGATCGCCAGGGTCCGTCCCGCATGCGTGTAGCCGGTCTTCGGTGCTGCCACCGTGGTGTCTCCCGTGCGTCCCGTTCCGGTGCGACCGGCCCGGGAACCCTCGTGCCCGTCTCGAGGACGGGTCTGTGTCGTGACGGTCCGGTGACCGTCGTTGTCTGCAGCGGTTCGGCGCTACCCCCGCCCTGGTCCGCACCGCCTGGGGCCGGTGGGAACCTGCCCGAGAAGTATGGAGGACGGGCCCTGGTCCCCCGGTACCGGGCTAGGAGTCAGGCGTGTCGTCCACGCTCTGGGACGCCCCGGGCTCCTCCGGTGTTCCCGCAGGTCCCGGGGCCGCCGCGTCCGGCTCGTCGATACTGGGGGTCTCGACGATGCGGGCGACCGCCGCGGTGACGTAGCGGACCGTGACTCCTGGCGCGATCTCGAGGTCGATCTGGTCGTCCTCGACGGCGGTCACGGTGCCGAACAGCCCGGCCGTCGTCATCACGCGTACGCCGGGGACCACCCGCGACACGGTGGCCTGCTGCGACTTCTGCCGGTTGCGGGCAGGTCGTACGACGAGCAGGTAGAAGGCGCCGAGCACGACGATGATGAGCAGCAGGCCGTTGGGGTCCACGCGGTTCCTCCGGTCACGAGCCGGTCGCCCCGGCGGTCCGCGAGGAGTCTAGGTGCTGGAGCCGGGGTCCTCCGCCTCGGCGAAGGGCAGCACCGGCGTCAGACCGGCCGGCATCGACAGGCCGAGGTGCGTCCAGGCGGCCGGGGTGGCCACGCGTCCGCGCGGGGTGCGCGCGAGCAGGCCCGCACGCACCAGGAACGGCTCGCACACGGTCTCGACCGTCTCGGACTCCTCGCCGACCGCGACGGCCAGGGTCGACAGGCCCACCGGTCCGCCGGCGAACCGGCGCAGCAGCGCGTCGAGCACGGCGCGGTCGAGGCGGTCCAGCCCGATGGGGTCGACCTCGTAGAGCGCGAGGGCGGCCTGCGCCACCGCGAGGTCGACATGGCCGTCGGCCCGTACCTGCGCGAAGTCGCGCACCCGGCGCAGCAGGCGGTTCGCGACGCGCGGGGTCCCCCGGCTGCGACGCGAGATCTCCGTGGCGGCGTCGTCGGCCAGCGGTACGTCGAGCAGCGCGGCGCTGCGGGCGAGGATCGCGCGCAGGTCCTCGGGCTCGTAGAAGTCCATGTGCGCGGTGAAGCCGAACCGGTCGCGGAGCGGCCCGGGGAGCAGACCGGCGCGGGTGGTGGCGCCGACCAGGGTGAAGGGCGGCAGGTCGAGCGGGATGGCCGTCGCGCCCGGGCCCTTGCCGACGATGATGTCGACCCGGAAGTCCTCCATCGCGAGGTAGAGCATCTCCTCGGCAGCCCGCGACATCCGGTGGATCTCGTCGAGGAACAGCACCTCGCCGGGCACCAGGCTCGACAGGACGGCGGCGAGGTCTCCCGCGTGCTGCAGCGCCGGGCCGCTCGTGACGCGCAGCGGCGTCGCGAGCTCGGCGGCGATGATCATCGCCAGGGTCGTCTTGCCCAGGCCCGGGGGGCCGGCGAGCAGCACGTGGTCGGCCGCGCGACCGCGCGCCGCCGCCGCCTGCAGCACGAGCCCGAGCTGGTCCTTCACCCGCTGCTGGCCGATGAAGGCGTCGAGCGTGCGGGGACGCAGGGCCCCCTCGACCGCGGCGTCGTCGTCGACGATCTCCGGGCCGACGAGCCGGCTGCCGTCGTCGTCGTGCACGACCTCCGGACCGAGATCGACGTCGTCGAGCCGGTCGCGCTCGGGGCTCACGCGCGGTCCAGGGT
Source organism: Candidatus Nanopelagicales bacterium (assembly GCA_035702165.1). Lineage (GTDB taxonomy): Bacteria > Actinomycetota > Actinomycetes > S36-B12 > CAIYMF01 > Longivirga. The sequence goes on along the minus strand of DASSQW010000047.1, from coordinate 1,319 downwards.
GCGCAGCGCCGCGCGGAGGGCGGTGCCGACGTCGGCGTCGTCGCCGACCTCGGGCGCGATGGCCTCGATCGCGGCGTCGGCCTCCTTGGGCGCCCAGCCCAGGCCGACGAGCGCCCCGTGCACCTGCCCCTGCCACACCGGGCCGCTGCCGGAGTCGGCGCGAGCCAGGTCGAGGACACCGGACGGCGCCCCGAGCCGGTCCTTGAGCTCGAGCACCAGGCGCTGCGCCCCCTTGCGCCCGACGCCGGGCACCCGGGTCAGCGCCGTGAGGTCCTCGGTCGCGACCGCGAGCCGCAGGGCGTCGGGCGAGAGGACCGCGAGCAGGGACTGGGCCAGGCGCGGGCCGACGCCGGTGACGGTCTGCAGGAGCTCGAAGACCGACCGCTCGTCGGCGTCGGCGAACCCGTAGAGGGTCATCGAGTCCTCGCGGACCACGAGCGTCGCGGGCAGGGCCGCGCCGTGACCGACGCGGAGGTCGGACAGCGTGGCCGGCGTGCACTGCAGCTCGAGGCCGATGCCTCCGACGTCGACGACCGCGGTGGTCGCACCCACCGACGCGACGGTGCCGCGCACGAACGAGATCACCGGGCTCCTCCGACGGCGACACGGCGACCTGGGGGGGTCCGGGGGGTCGGGGCGCGCCTCGGGATGCGCGACGGGGGCGCTGCGGCCGCCGCGGCAGCCAGCCGGGCGCTCGAGTCACCGCGCCAGAGGTGGCAGATGGCCAGGGCCAGAGCGTCGGCGGCGTCGGCGGGGCGCGGTGTCTCGGCGAGGTCGAGCAGACGCGTGACCATCGCGCCGACCTGCGCCTTGTCGGCACGTCCGCTGCCGGTGACCGCCGCCTTCACCTCGCTCGGCGTGTGCAGCGCCACGGGGATCCCACGACGAGCCGCGGCCGCGATCGCGAGCGCACCCGCCTGCGCCGTGCCCATCACGGTGCGCACGTTGTGCTGCGCGAACACCCGCTCCACCGCCACGGCGTCGGGCTGCGTGGCGTCCAAGGCCGCCTCGATCCCCGCCTCGAGGGCCAGCAACCGGTGCGCGAGGTCGAGGTCCGGCGAGGTCGTGAGCACCTCGACGCGCACCAGCGTCAGCCGCCGACCCGGCGTGCCGTCGACGACGCCGACACCGCAGCGGGTCAGCCCAGGGTCGACCCCGAGCACGCGCATGAGGACCCCTGACGCCGACCGAACAGATGTACGGATGCTAACCGAGGCCGCGCGGCACGCGCCCCAGACCCGCCGGACGTCAGACAGTCCTCAAACCGCCAGGAATGCGCCCGGACAGCCGCCGCTCCCTGGCCCGCCCCCGGACGTGCG
>DASSQW010000046.1:0-2212 GCA_035702165.1 Candidatus Nanopelagicales bacterium | reverse complement strand
GCCGCACGCGGCGATCCTCGCCGTAGGCGCCGCGAGACCGGAGCCTGTGGTCGTCGATGGGCAGCTCGCCGTCGCCACCGTCGTGCACGTCACCCTCTCGGTGGACCACCGCCCGGTCGACGGCGCCACCGCAGCGGAGTGGATGAGCGTCTTCGTGCAGCTGCTCGAACATCCGGCGCAGATCCTGGCGTGAGCGCGGGAGGGTGTCGGTGCGTCGAGCGACGCGCGTGATCACCGGTCGGCGCGACGCCTGACCGCGCCCTGGCTGCAGCAGCGGCCGCACCGGCTCACCGCAGCAGGTTCAGCGACGCGACCAGCGTCACGACCAGCACGATCCACTCGAAGGCCGCGAGGGTCAGCTTCTTCACGGCGTACCGGCCCACGATCGCCCCGACGGCGACGGCAGGGCTGAGCACGAGCGTGAGCAGGAGGGTCGTGGAGGTGATCAGACCCAGCCCCAGCGAGATGGGGACCTTCACCAGGTTGACCGCGAAGAAGTACCACGCGCTCGTTCCCAGGAACGTCAGCATGGGAAGGCGGAGCCTGAGCAGGTAGAGGTAGATGAGCGAGCCGGCGTTCGCGACCATGCTCATGAAGCCGGAGCCCACGCCCGCGCCCGCTTCCAGCGGCACCGAGGGCGGGGACTGCTCCTCGGAGTGCGCGCTCCGCAGCTTGCGCACGATGGATACGAGGACCAGCACGAGCAGGATCGCACCGATCGTGCGCTTCACCGCGCTGTCGCCAGCGAAGCGCAGGAAGAACGCACCTGCGACGATGCCCACGACGACCCACGGAGCCAGGCCGCGCAGGACCTTCCAGTCCGCGTACCGGGTGTAGGCACGGATCGCGAACAGATCGCCGACGATCAGGAGCAGCAGGGCCACGCCCGTCGACCAGCGCGCAGGGAGCACCGCGGCGAACAGCGCGACGGCGATGAGGACGAGGCCGCCGATCGCGGTCTTGGAGAAGCCGATCACGAACGCTGCCACCGCGAGCACGATCCACGCGGCGACGCTCAGCGTCGCGAGGTCGGTCACGGGCTCAGTGCCCGAGGTAGCGCAGGATGCCGGCGTACAGGCCGAGCGCGATCCGCTGGCGACCCGTCGCCGACGTCGCGACGGCGGCGTCGGTGGCGCTGCGCATGTTCAGTGTCTCGACGGTGACGATGGGGATCGTCGACACCGTCATCGCGCCCTGGTCGGTGCGCACCTGCAGCGGGCTCGAGAGGTAGGTCGCCGGCACGAACCCGCGCGACCTCATGCCCGCGATCATCGCGGCGGCGAGGATCTTGTCCGCCGCGGCGGTCAGGCGCGTGCTGCCCAGCGACGACGACGCCGGGACGATCGTGTGGAAGCCGTGCCCCGTCGACGGTCCGCCGTCGGCGTGCACCTGCACCATGAGGCGCGCCTTCTCCTGTCCGCCGAACAGGCCGCGCGCGCCGATGCACGGGCCGTAGCTCGACGTCGTGTTGCGGTCGCGGGTGACGACGACCGTCGCGCCCGCGGCGGTCAGCAGGCGGCGCAGCCGGGCCGTGACGTCGAAGGTATACGTCGCCTCGGCGTACCCGCTGTTCGTCGCGGTGCCCGTGGTGTTGCACGCCTTGGTGAACCCGACCCAGTACGTGCGGTTGATGAGCGGGACGTGGCTCCCGTTGCCGATGTCGTGCCCCGGGTCGAGCGCGATGACGACGCCCGCGAGGGGACCGGTACGTGTCGGCAGGAACCGCACCGGGCGCGGCCAGGCGGCGAGCCAGGCGCTCGTGGTGGTCGCGGTCGGGTGCCAGCGCGGCGCGTACAGCACCGGCCGGCCTCCCTCCCACGTCAGCGGCACGGGACCCTGCGCAGCCACGGCCGGCGGCCGGGTCGTCGGAGCGGTCGGCGCGGGCGTCGCGGGTACGACGGCCGCGCTGCCCGTCGGCGCCGACGTCGCGCTCGTCGGCGCCGTCCCGGCTCCCGGTACGGCGGCCGGCGTCGCGGAGGAGGCCGAGGGGATCGACGCGGCGGGCGACGGCGCGACCGAGGTCGGCGTGGCGCACGCCGCGGTGAGCGCGGCGGCAGCGACGAGCGATCCCCCGAGCAGCGCACGGCGTCCGGAACCGACCATGCGCCCGACCCTACCCCCACCCCTCCCGCCCGCCGCGCGGCGGCGGCTGCCGTTCACCCGGTGGTTCCCCTAACATGATCATGTTCGGGTAACGACGACCCGGCCTCGA
>DASSQW010000045.1:0-7175 GCA_035702165.1 Candidatus Nanopelagicales bacterium | reverse complement strand
GCCTGGTACAAGCGCTACGGGATCAAGGACGAGAACCTCCGCCTTCGCGAGCACGAGCAGGACGAGCTGTCTCACTACTCCAAGCGAACGGTCGACATCGAGTACGCGTTCCCGTTCACCGATTGGGGCGAGCTTGAGGGGATCGCGAACCGGACCGACTACGACCTCGCGCAGCACCAGAAGTTCTCGGGCGAAGACTTGACCTACTTCGATCAAGAGAAGAACGTGCGCTACTTGCCGTACGTCATCGAGCCGGCCGCCGGCGCGGACCGGGCGACCCTGGCCTTCCTCATCGACGCCTATACGGAAGAGACCGCGCGCTCGGCCAAGGGCGAAGAGGAGAAGCGCGTCGTGCTCAAGCTGCATCACGCGCTTGCGCCATACAAAGCCGCTGTTCTGCCGTTGTCTCGGAACGAGCGGCTTGTCCCGACCGCGAAGGAAGTGGCCGCATCTCTGCGCTCGAGATGGATGATCGACTACGACGACGCGGGTTCGATCGGCCGTCGGTACCGCCGGCAAGACGAGATCGGGACGCCGTACTGCGTCACGGTCGACTTCGACACCCTCGAGGACCAGGCCGTGACGGTCCGGGACCGCGACACCATGACGCAGGAGCGCATCGGACTCGACGCCCTCCCGGGCTGGCTCGCCCAGCGCCTTCCCGGCTGCTGATCCACCGACGATGGGTGTCCACGCGCCGCTGCGGCCGCGCCTGGACGCGCATCGTCGGCGCCTCGCCTCGGCCGGCCCGGCGCAGTAGCGTCTGCCGCCGGCGCACCTGGCGCCACGGAGGGGGACGAGGGATGTCCGACGATCTGCACCCGCGACTGCGTGCGGTGTGCGACATGCACGTCGAGAGCATGCGCGGGCTGGCCGGCCGCCACGAGTACGACGGCCAGGTGCAGGACCTCTCGCCCGAGGGCGTGTCCGCCGGTCTCGCCCGCCTGGGCGGTGCGCCTCTCGACGACCCGCTGGAGGACCGTCACGTCGCCGCGTTCGAGGCCGACCTGCGCGCGACGTACGGGACGGCGCAGGCCCATCGCTGGAACCCGGCGCCGCACCTGTGGAACCTCGACGTCACGCTCTACGAGCGCACCTACGCACCGGCGGAGGTTCGCGCGGAGGCGCGCCGCCGGCACCTCGCGGCATGGCCCGACGCGATCGACCGCACGCTGGAGTCGCTCACCGACACCCCGTCCACCGTCGCTGCGGCGCTGCTCGCGCCGACGCGCGGCCTCGCCGCGGGGCTCGACGCCGATGCCGATGCCGACGCGCTCAGGGCCCACGCGCGACTGGTCGCGCGCATCGAGGAGCTGTCGGTGGACGGACGCGACGAGATCGCGCTGGGTGCGGACGTGCTCGCCGAGCTGCTCGGCGCTGCCGACGCCGTGGACATCGACCTCGCCGAGCTCACGGCCCGCGGCGAGGGCGAGCGCGACCGGCTGCGCGCGATGCTCGAGGCTGCCTGCGCCCAGGTGGATCCCGACGTTCCGGTGCGCGAGCTCGTCCCGCGCCTGCTCGCCGACCACCCGGACGCGCACGGCGTCATCGTGGAGGCGCAGCGCCAGGTCGACGAGGTGGTCGCGTTCACCAGGGAGCACGACCTCGTGCCCTTCCACGACGGCGAGTGCCTGGTCGGCCCGTCGCCGGAGTCGATGCGCTCGGCGATGGCGATGATGGCCGCGGGCGGCCCGTTCGAGGACGACGCCCCCGCTTGGTACTGGGTGACGCCGCCCGAGCTCGACTGGCCCCGGCACGAGCAGGACGAGTGGCTGCAGGTCTACAGCGCGACGACGCTGCCGGCGATCACGGTCCACGAGGTCGCACCCGGTCACTTCTCGCACGCCCGCGCGCTGCGCCGCGTCGCGAGCACGGTCGGGCGCACGCTGCAGGGCTACGCCTTCACCGAGGGGTGGGCGCACTACTGCGAGGAGATGGTGCTCGAGGTCGGGTTCCGCGGCGACGACCCGCGCTACCGCGTCGGCGTCGCGCTCGAGGCGCTGGTGCGCGTGACGCGCCTGCTCTCGTCGCTGGGCATCCACACGGGTGCGCTGTCGGTCGAGGAGTCGACCGCGATGTTCGCGCACGACGCGTTCCTCGAGGGCCCGGCCGCCCGGGCGGAGGCGCTGCGGGCGACGTACGACCCGGCGTACGGGCGCTACACGTGGGGCAAGCTCGAGATCGTCGCCCTGCGCGAGCGTGCGCGATCGCAGTGGGGACAAGGGTTCTCGCTGCCGCGGTTCCACGCGGCGCTGCTCTCGCTGGGCGCTCCGCCGATCGGCCTCCTCGACGCAGCGCTCACCCGCTGACCCCTCTCGATCGACCTCCCCGCACGTCGTTCTCCGAACATGATCATGTTCGCAGAACCACCTCGCTCACCACCGGTCAGGCGGGGCGAGATCCGACGCCGATGGTGAGCACGTTGGTGACGTCCTCACCGCTGCCGCGCGTCGAGACGCGCGCGACCACGATCTCCCAGCGGTCGCCGCGCAGACGCATCCCGAAGACGTCGTCGGCGCTCGCGCGCACGGCGAACCCCGCGGCCCGGAGGTCTGCCTTCACGGCGGCGATCGCGGCCGCCTTGCCGACGGTGCTGAGGTCCAGGTCGACCTCCCACCGGTGCAGGTCGCCGATGTCCTCGCTCCGGGTCGGCGGCTTCAGCGGCACCGGCCCGACAGGCAGCTTGAGGACTCCCGGGAGGACGTCGTCGGCGACGACGGTCGTCTCGAGCCCTGCTGAGCCGCGGGGGGTGACGGGTGTGCCGACCTGGGGGTGGGGGGTGGCGCCGGAGAGGAGCATCGCGGAGCAGACGCCCACGAGCAGCAGGACCGTCGTCATGCCGACGACGATCCAGATCCTCGACCCGAGCCGCATCGCTGCCTCGTGACCTTGTGCTGTCACGTGGTCCATCGGACGGCACGAGGCCCTGACTTCAGCGTCTCGCGAACGGAACTGGGACGCGACTCCGGAGCTCAGTCCGCGTCGCTGAGCGGACGGGCGAGCACGATGTCGCCGCCGTCGGCGACCAGGTCGATGCGCTCGACACCGCCGAGCCCGGGCACCTGCTCCACGAGCGGCACCGGCGCGCCGAGCCAGGAGTCGAGACCGACTCCGCTCACCGCGACCGACCGCAGGCTCACCTGGCCGGCCGGGTGCGGGACGGGTACGGAGCCGGGGAGCGGAGTGCCCTCGTCCCACTGCAGGAAGAACGGCCGCAGCCGGTCGTCCGGAGCGTCCGGCACGCCGGCGGAGCGCCACGAGAGTCCGACGCCGTCGGGCCGCACCCGCCGACCGGCGACGATGTCGAGGCCGAGCCTGGTGGCGGTTGCGTCGAGGTCGGAGGTGCGCACGACCCAGCCCCAGGACGCCTCGCCGGCGGCCATGGCGGCGACCCAGGAGCCGAAGCCGCTGCTTGATGCGACCTGCGGGTCGGCGATCGCGACGAGCTCGAGGTAGCAGCCGCCCAGCGGGATGATGCGGTTGCGTGTGCCCCACTGCGGGTGCTCGCCGCCCGGCACCGAGATGAGCCCGTGCTTCACGAGCATCAGCGCAGCGGCGTCGTCGAGGTCGGCCACGCCGATGATCACGTGGTCGAGCGCGAACGATTCGTCCATGGGGCACAGCCTCTCTCGTCGGTGGACCGTACCGTGCGGCAGGTCCTGATGCGGTGCACGGTGGGCGCGTCCGCGTCTGCGTCGTCGGCGGGGGAGGATCGGACCGTGGTCGTGCGCGCGTCGAGCCCGGAGGGCGTGGTCGAGGCCGTCGCGTCGCTGGTCAGCCCCGGCCGCGTGCGCGTGCTCCTCGACGGAGCGGACGCCGCGGACCCCGGCGGCCTCGGGGACCGGCTGGCGGCGGCGCTCGCCCCGCGCCCCGCGGTGCACGTCCGGGCGTCGTCGTACTGGCGGCCGGCCGGCCAGCGCTTCGAGTGGGGCAAGCAGGACGAGGACGCGTTCCTGCACGACTGGCTCGACGACGGCGCGCTGCGTCGCGAGGTGCTCGACGGCTTCCCCTCGACCGGGCGGGTGCTCCCGGCGCTGCGCGACCCGGTGACCGACCGCTCCGTCCGCGCGGCCGTCGTCACGCTGCCGGACGACGGCGTCGTCGTCGTGTCGGGCGCCGTGCTGCTCGGTCGCGGTCTGCCCGTCGACGTCGCGGTGCACCTCCGGCTCTCGCCGGCCGCGCTGGTCCGGCGTACTCCGGAGGTCGAGGCGTGGACGCTGCCGGCGCTCGCGCGGTACGTCGCCGAGCACGACCCCGAGTCGCTGGCCGACCTCGTCGTGCGGGTCGACGATCCGCGGCACCCTGCGCTCGTCACGCGCGCATGAGGCAGGATCGGCGCATGCTGACCGACCTCGCGCGCGAGCTGCTCTCCGGACCCAATTTCGCGATGATCGCGACCGTCGCCGCCGATGGAACTCCGCACCAGACCGTGGTGTGGGCGGGGGAGCGCGACGGCCGGGTGGTGTTCTCCACCGTGCGCGGCCGGGTCAAGGAGCGCGACCTGCTCGCCGACCCGCGCATCAGCGTGCTCGTCCTCGACGCCGAGGACCCCTACCGCTACGTCACCCTGGTCGGTACGGCCATGCTCGAGGACGAGGGAGCGGTGGCGCTCATCGAGGAGATGTCGCTCAAGTACACGGGCGAGGCATGGGTCGAGCGCGCGACGGGCGCACGCGTGAACGTGGTCGTCGACGTCGAGAAGGTCCTCGAGTACGGCCGCTGAGCGCCTTCGCCGCGAGGATTTCGGCGTACGCCGGTCCCTCTGGGACCATGGGGGAGTGACGCATCCCGGGTACGAGCTGCTGGCGCGCGGTGGCGTGCCCGTCGTCCTGGCGCCGATGGCGGGGATCACCAACCGTGCGTTCCGACGCCTCGCACGTGAGAACGCCCGCGCTGCCACCGACGGTGCGGCCAGCGGTATCTACGTCACCGAGATGACGACCTCGCGGGCGCTCATCGAGCGCAACGAGGAGTCGATGCGGCTCATCGAGACCGATCCTGACGAGAGCCCGCGCAGCGTGCAGCTCTACGGCGTCGACCCGTCGACCGTCGCCGCTGCGGTGCACCTGCTCGTCGACGAGGACCGCGCCGACCACATCGACCTGAACTTCGGCTGCCCCGTTCCCAAGGTGACGCGCAAGGGCGGCGGCAGCGCGCTGCCCTGGAAGCGCGGGCTGTTCCGCGCGATCGTGCGGGCCGCCGTCGCGACCGCCGAGGAGTCGGCACGCGTGCACGGGCGCGACCCGGTGCCCGTGACGGTGAAGATGCGCGTCGGCGTCGACGACGAGCACGTGACCTATCTCGAGGCCGGGCGCGCCGCCGCGGAGGAGGGCGCTGCGTGGGTCGCGCTGCACGGGCGCACGGCGTCGCAGCTCTACGGCGGCACTGCCGACTGGTCGACCATCGCGCGCCTCGTCGAGGAGCTCGAGCCCTACGGCGTACCTGTTCTCGGGAACGGCGACATCTGGACCCACCAGCACGCGCGGCGGATGGTCGAGCAGACCGGTGCCGCGGGAGTGGTGGTGGGTCGCGGATGCCTCGGCCGGCCGTGGCTGTTCGGGCAGCTCGCGGCGTCGTTCACCGGGCGCGACATCCCGGCGGATCCTGGTCTGCGCGAGGTCGTCGCGGCGATGCGCCGGCACGCGGCGCTGCTCGTCGAGGTGCTCGGCGAGGAGAAGGGCCCGCGCGACTTCCGCAAGCACATCGCCTGGTACCTCAAGGGTTTCAGCGCTCCGCACGAGGTCCGGCAGGGCCTCGCGATGGTGTCGTCGCTCGACGAGGTCGACCACTGGCTGGCGATGCTCGACGTCGACCAGCCGTGGCCCGGCCAGGTCGCCGAGGGACCGCGCGGCCGCACCCAGCCGGGCAAGCGGGTCGCCCTGCCCGACCGCTGGCTCGACGACCCCGACGACCTCGACGGCTTCCTCGACGACATCACCGCCGCCGAGCTCTCCGTCTCCGGCGGCTGACCCCCTCGCACGTCACTGCCGCAATGCAGGGAGAACGGGCAGGAATGCCTGCATTGCGGCAGTGACGTCGCGGGTGGGGAATCGTCGGGAGGCCGGGGTGGTTGGGACGAGCAGCGGGGTACGCCGTGGTGTGCCCGGACTCCACCGACGAGACGAGGGACCTGTGACCGACACCGTGCGCCTGGACATGTGGGCCGACATCGCCTGCCCGTGGTGCTTCATCGGCCAGACCCGCCTGAACAACGCGCTCGAGGCCGAGCGCGCCGCCGGACGCGAGGTCGACGTCCGTCACCGGCCCTACCAGCTCAACCCGGCGCTCCCGCCCGAGGGCCTGCCCATGCGCTCGCACTACGAGGAGCTCTTCGGCGGCAAGGCCGCGGTCGACGAGGCTTTCGCCCGCACCGAGTCCGTGGCGGCCGAGGTCGGCCTCGCGATCGACCACGCCCGCATGCCCAAGGCCGCCAACACCCGCTTCGCGCACTCGGTCGTGCTGTCGTACGACGGCGACCCGCGCCAGCGCAGGGTGCTCCTCGCGATGTACTCGGCGTACTTCGAGAAGGGGCTCGACATCACCGAGCCGGAGGTCTGCTACGCCGTGGCCGCGGAGGCGAGCGGCGACTCCCGCGCCGAGGTCGAGGCCCGGGTGGCGGAGTTCGACACCGCCCGGCTCGACGCCTCCTTCCAGCTCGGCCGCGAGCTGGGCGTGAGCGCCGTCCCCACCTTCGTCGCCGACGCCGGCGACGACATCGACCCGGCGTACGGGCTCTCGGCCGCGGCGGTGGCCGTGCAGGGTGCACAGCCCGAGGAGGTCCTCGCCCAGGTCTTCGCCGAGGCCCGCAAGCGCGCCACCGCCTGATGGCGCCGATCGGGACGTGAGCAGCGGTCCGATCGGTCGCTCGGACTTCCCGACCTGCTCGGACGTGCAGGCGCCGGATCCGGCGACCCCGCGCCCGTCGCCGTCACCGGCGTCACGCACGACCGATGCCGGCCTGTCGCCGCTCAGCGCGCCGGTGCGAGGGCGTCGAAGTGCGCCGCGATGTCGGCAGCCAGCAGGTCGGGGACCTCGGCCGCTGCGAAGTGCCCGCCGCGCGGGTGGACCGTCCAGCGCCGTACGTCGTAGAGGCGCTCGAGGAGGGACCGCGGCGGAAGGCCCTCGGGGACGAACTCGTTCGCGAACACCCCGATGCCGGTGGGCACGGCGACCCG
>DASSQW010000044.1:0-3216 GCA_035702165.1 Candidatus Nanopelagicales bacterium | reverse complement strand
CAACTCCTTCGAGCCGATCCCGATGTGGGTCGACGAGGGCAGCGGCGCTCATTTCCGCGACGTGGACGGCCACGACTACCTCGACACCAACGTGGCCGACATGTCCATGTTCACCGGGTACGGTCCCGAGCCGGTCGTGCGGGCGGTCGCTCGACGGATGGCGCAGGGGTCGCAGTTCATGGCTCCGTCCGAGGACTCCGTCTGGGTGGCGGAGGAGCTCGCCGGTCGGTACGCCGTGCCGCTGTGGCAGTTCACGCTGTCGGCGACGCACGCCAACACCGAGGCGGTGCGCGTCGCCCGGGCCGTGACGGGGCGCGAGGTGGTCGCGTTCTTCGACGGGCACTACCACGGGCACTTCGACGAGACGCTCGTCGGCATCGACGACGGCGTGCTCGTGGCCGAGGAGGCAGGGCTCCCCTCGGACGTCGTCGACCGTGTGCTGGTGCTGCCCTTCAACGACGTCGCGGAGCTCGAGCGCGCGCTCGCCTCGCGCACGGTCGCCGCCGTCCTCACCGAGCCGGCGATGACCAACAACGTCGGCCTCGTGCTGCCGGTCGACGACTACCACCAGCAGCTGCGCCGCATCACGCGCGAGGCCGGCACGCTGCTCGTCCTGGACGAGACGCACACGCAGGTGGTCGGGCCGGGCGGGCTCACTCGGATGTGGTCGTTGGAGCCCGACATCGTGACCATCGGCAAGTCGATCGCGGGCGGCGTGCCGCTCGGCGCGTACGGCATGCGTGCGGAGGTAGCCGAGGTGCTGCAGCGACCGCTGGGCCGCGACGACCCGAAACCGTTGGTGGCCACCGGCGGCACGCTGTTCGGCAACCCGCTCTCGATGGCCGCCGCGCGCGCGACGATGGAGGAGGTGCTCACCGACGAGGCGTACGCGCACGCGACCGCGTTGGGGGAGCGGCTCGCGCAGGGTCTCGAGCAGCTCGTCTCGGCGCGCGGGCTCCCGTGGACCGTGCAGCGGTTCTGGCCGCGCAGCGGACTCGCGTTCGCGCCCACCGCGCCCCGCGACGCGCGGGAGGCCTACGAGCACCTCGACGTACCGCTGCGCCGGCTCTCGCGCGTCTACCTCGCCAACCGAGGCGTGTGGGACGCGCTCGTCGGCGCCGGACCGACGATGGGTACGGCTGCGACCGACGCCGACGTCGACCTCTACGTCGACGTCACCGCGGCGCTCCTCGACGAGGTCCTGGCTTAGAGGGCGTGTCCTATTCAGACCGAGAAATATCCGGCTACTTGAGACTTCTCGGCAGCCGGGAGCCTGCGCGAGGCTTCGGGTCAGGTGCTGGCGGGTCGCTCGATAACCGGCTGCCCGGCCTTCGGGTTGTGGCTCGCGAATGGCCTGCGAACCCGTCTGGCACCGCTTGCGGGGAGTGGCTCGAGAGAGGACTGCACGGCCCGAAGTAGCAATGCCCTCCCCGGTTCTCGTCGTGTCGAGCTCGGGGAGGTCGAGGTGGTCGGGCAAGCGGTGGTGAAGATCGCGGTCGACCCGCACAAGCGGATCAACGCGGTGGTCGCGGTCGATGCGACGGGGAAGGTTCTGGCGCGCGGGACGTTCGCGCAGTCGACGACCGGGTTCGCCGACCTGATGGGGTTCGCGCGGCGCTGGCCGAGGCGGGAGTGGGCGATCGAGGGCGCGGCCGGGGTCGGGAAGAACCTCGCCCAGCGCCTGGTGGTCAAGGGCGAGACGGTCTTCGACGTCCCGAGCAAGAAGTCGTCGCTGGTTCGTGCGTTCTCCGCGACCTCGGGTCGCAAGAGCGACGAGGTCGACGCCTACTCGGTCGCGCTGGCCTCGCTGCACAGCGACCTGCTGCAGGTCCGGGTCGACGAACGAGCGGAGACGCTGCGGCTGCTGTCCAACCGGCGTGATGAGCTCGTGGGTCTGCGCACCCAGGCGGTCTGCCGATTGCACCGGGAGCTGCAGATCCTCATCCCTGGCGGGGCTTCTCGGGCGTTGACCGCGGCGAAGGCGAAGGCGCTGCTGTCCTCGGTGCGGCCGCGCGACGAGGTCGGGAAGGTCCGCAAGGCCCTCGCGCTGGACCAGCTCGCAGACCTGGTCGCGATCGACAAGCGGCTCAAGGACATCGGCACCCAGATCAAGACCGTCGTCGCCGAGACGCGCACCAGCGTCACGGATGTCCGTGGCGTCGGACCGGTGGTCGCGGCGATCGTGATCGGCGAGGTCCGCGACGTGTCCCGGTTCCCGACCAAGCACCACTTCGCGTCCTACAACGGCACCGCACCCACGACCTGGGGCTCCGCTGGCGACGCGCGTCCCTGCGTGAACCTGCACGGCAACCGGCGGCTCAACCACGCCCTGCACATCGCCGCGATCGTGCAGCTGAGGTTCGACTGCGAGGGCCGGCGCTACTACCTGCGCAAGATCGCCGACGGCAAGACACCCAAGGAAGCCCGGCGCTGCCTCAAACGGCGGATCAGCGACGCGATCTACCACCAGCTCCTGGTCGATGCCCAGGCAGGCGAGCGGGGCCCGGGAGGGCAGATGGGGGCGACTACGAAGATCAGCGCGGCCGACCCAGCCCCGACGGTCGACTCTTCGATCAAGCCACAACCCGGACCCCACCGAAAGGGTAATCCCGCCGCATCCATCGCATCTTGACAACAGAGAGGTGGCATTCTCGCTCGCATGGAACACGGTGGAGACGGCGAAGGTGCCGAGCCGATGCCCGAAGTGCTGGCGACTCTTCGGGCGCTCGAAAACGACGGCCTGGTCTCTGGCGTCGTCGCCAACTGGGCGAACCCGGCGAGGTCGCAGGTCTGGGGATGGTCCAGCGGCACGCCGCACCGTCCTCGGAGGGGTCGGGCAATAGGTCGACACCGTTGAGCCGGAAGGTTGGGGACCTGGTGCAGCCAGCGCTCGCGGAGGCCTCGACGGTGTCCAGGACGAGGACGCGCACGGGTACGTACCCGTGCCCGCTGACCTCGAGCGCGGTCCGGTAGCGCCGCTCAGCCTCGGCCGCGTGTGGGCACCCACGGACCAGGATCAGCTCAGCCTTCATCGTCAAGCCCAGGAATCGGCGGCATGCCGGCTAGGTACTGCCTGACCTCGGCGACGAGCTGCTGACGGCACAACTCGTCCCACCGTTGCGGTGTGACGGTCAGTCGGTGCATCGACGCGCAGTCGACCCAGGCGCGATTCGCCCAGGTCTGCGCTTCGAGCGTCGCCCCGCAGATCGGGCAATC
>DASSQW010000043.1:0-4223 GCA_035702165.1 Candidatus Nanopelagicales bacterium | reverse complement strand
GCGTCGGCCAGCTCGGCACCGAGGTGCAGCGGACGCTCGATCGTGTACTTCGCGGACTTGTAGCGCACGACGCGCATCGCGCGCTCGGCCGATCCTCCGCCCATCGCCTGCTCGAGCAGGTCGAGGTACTGGCCGGCCATGAGCTCGGTGCGCATCAGGTCGTAGACCGGCTTGCCGCGCATGACCGAGCGCGGCGGGAGCCCGCAGGACATGAGCATCTCGTCGGCCCAGGACAGGCACAGATCGCCGAGCAGGATCGCCGCGCCGACGCCGAACATCTCCGAGGAGCCGCGCCACTCGTTGCCGCGGTGCAGGGTCGCGAACCGGCGGTGCGCGGCAGGCAGGCCGCGGCGCGTGTCGCTGCCGTCCATGACGTCGTCGTGGATGAGCGCGCAGGCCTGCAGCAGCTCGAGCGCCGTCGCGAACGTGATGGCCTCCTCGCAGTCGGCGCCGCCCGCGCCGCGCCAGCCCCAGTAGGCGAACGCGGGGCGCAGCCGCTTGCCGCCGCGCAGCAGGTCGGTGAGCGACTCGGCGAGCGGCGCGAGGTCGGGGCTGACGTCGTCGAGCAGGGCGACCTGCGAGCAGAGGAACTCGTCGAGCCGCTTCTGCACCCGGACGCGGAGGTCCTCGGCGTCCAGCGGCGACACGACGTCCGGCGAGGTCATGATCGCAGCGTATTGGCCCTGTGTACGGCGGGCATCCGGAGCGTCCGCCCACCATGCGGACGCTCCAGTGACCCCCTGACGGGGCTTCCTATCCTCGAGGCATGGCGTCTGCGTACCGGCCCTCCTCGGCTGCGACCGTGAGCGAGCTGCTCGCGCACGGCGGCCACTCGTTCTCCTTCGAGTTCTTCCCGCCCAAGACCGACGACGGCGAGCGCATCCTCTTCCAGGCCATCCGCGAGCTCGAGGGCCTGCGTCCCACCTTCGTGTCCGTGACCTACGGCGCAGGCGGCACGACCCGGGACCGCACCGTCCGCATCACCGAGCGGATAGCGGAGGAGACGACGCTGCTCCCGGTGGCACACCTGACCTGCGTCGGTGCGAGCGTGGCCGACCTGCGCTCCGTGATCGGCCAGTACGCCGCCGCGGGCATCCGCAACGTTCTGGCGCTGCGCGGCGACCCGCCCGGCGGTCCGGGCACGCCCTGGGTGCAGCACGACGGCGGCTTCGAGCACGCCGACGAGCTGGTCGCGCTGGTGCGCTCGCTCGGCGACTTCTCTGTCGGTGTCGCGGCGTTCCCCGAGGGCCATCCCGAGTCGCCCTCGCTCGAGCACGACGCGCGCGTGCTGCTCGCCAAGCAGCAGGCGGGCGCCGAGTTCGCCGTCACGCAGCTGTTCTTCCAGACGTCGCACTACGTCGCGCTGCTCCAGCGCGCCCGCGCCGTCGGCGTCACCATCCCGATCCTCCCCGGCATCATGCCGCTCACCAACGTGGCGCAGATCGACCGCTTCTCCCAGCTGTCGGGCACCGACTTCCCGGCCGACCTCGCGGCGCGGTTCCGTGCGGTGGCCGACGACGCCGACGCCGTGCATGCCCTCGGTGTCGAGTCGGCGTCGCAGCTGTGCCAGGAGCTGCTCGACGCCGGAGCGCCGGGCCTGCACTTCTTCACGCTGAACCGCTCGACCTCGACGCGCGAGGTCTACGAGGCCCTCGGCCTCGCCGCACTCGCCTGACCGCATCCCGCACGTCACAGGCGCTGGCGGGTTTCCGCTGCCGGGAAGCCCCGACCGCGCCTGCTGCACGCAGACCGGCGGGAGAGCCCGCGGTAGGGCAGGATCGCCGCATGGGTCGAACCGTCACCGTCACCGGCCGGGGCCGCGCGTCCGCGCCGTACGACGAGGCCACGCTCCGCCTCGCGGCCACGGCGCGCGCCGCCAACCCGAGCGACGCGACGGCGCGGGCGACGTACGCGATGGCCGCGATGCGCGAGGCCGTCCTCAGCGCCGGCGCCGAGCCCGAGAAGCTGAGCACCACCCACGTCACGCTCAACCCGGTGCACGACCCGTGGCCGAAGGTCGTGGCCTACGAGGCCACGCTCGGCCTCGCCGTCAGCCTCGCCGACCTCGCGCGGGTCGGATCGCTGCTCGTCGCCGCGATCGACGCGGGCGGTGACGGGGCGCGCGTCGACGGCATCGTCTTCAGCCACTCCGACCCCGCGTCGCTGGAGAAGGCCGCCCGCGACGCGGCCTACGCCGACGCGCTCGCCAAGGCCGAGCAGTACGCCGGTCTCGCCGGCCAGGTGCTCGGCGAGGTCCGTCACATCGCGGAGGCGGCGCCGTCGGGCCACGTGCGTCTGAGCAAGGGGCCGATGATGGCGATGGCCGACTCCGGCGGCGCGCCGCCGGTCGACGGCGGGGAAGGCAGCGTCGACGCCGTGCTCACCGTGGCGTGGGCTCTGGGACCGTCGGCGTAAGGCGATGGCGCGCGACGTCCCCGACCGCGCGGCGTACCTCGACCGCTGGCAGGAGCTGCATGCGGGCTACGACCCGCGCACGTCGCCGCTCGTCCACGGCTGGCTCACGGTGGTGCACGCGGTCGCGCGGCCCCTGGCACGGCTCGGCGCCCCGCCGGACGCGGTGACGCTGCTCGGTCTCGTCGTCTCCGGCGTCGTCGTCTGGCTCGCCGCGCTCGGCGGGCGCTGGGTGGTGCTCGCCGCCGTGGTCGCCGGCATCTCCGGCCTGGTCGACTCCCTCGACGGCGCGGTCGCGATCATGACGGGCCGCGCGACCCGCTTCGGGGCGGTGCTCGACTCGGTGGTCGACCGGATCAGCGACGCGCTCTACCTGCTGGCCCTCTGGTTCGTCGGGGCGCCGACCTGGGCGTGCGTCGGCGCGGGGGTCCTGGTGCTCACGCAGGAGTACGCCCGCGCCCGGGCGACAGCCGTGGGCATGGACGACATCGGGGTCGTCACGGTCGGCGAGCGGCCGACGCGGGTGATCGTCGTGGCGATGTTCCTCCTCGCCGCCGGCGTCTATCCGGCCGAGGCGGTGCTCTGGTCCTCGCTGGGCGCCTACGTCCTGCTGGGTCTCGGCGCGGTGGGTCTGGTCCAGCTGCTCGTCGTCGTCCGCCGCCGTCTGACCTGAACGCAGAGTGACCGGACGCTCACCCGTCCGAGTCGTGTTGCGCCGATCGGTGGGCTGCTGTAACGCAGAGCATCCGCCGTTCGTACTACCACCGCTGCTCCACGCGGGGGATGGAGCGCATCCAGTCCAGGAGGAGTCGTGCGGCTGCAGGCCGTCCAGGAAGACCGCGGCGCGTCGGCGGTCGAGTTCGCGCTGGTCGTGCCGCTCCTGCTCCTCATCGTGTTCGGGATCATCAACTTCGGTGTGGTGTTCTCCCAGCAGCTGACGCTCAACAACGCCGTGCGCGCCGGTGCGCGCGCCGGCGTCGTCGTCGGCGAGCTCCTCGACTGCCCGACCATCCGGCAGCGGGTCAGGGGCGACCTCTCCGCGCTCGGGATGAACACCAGCGCGGTCCAGGTGCGCATCACCCTGGTCACGGCGTCCGGGACGACCGTGACGACGCCGTGCGGCGGGTCCTACCTCGCGACCACCGACACCAGCACCGGCTCGGGCACCTACCCGTGCGCCAGCAGCGCCATCGGGACCAGCCTCGTGGTCGAGGGCAGGTACGCCTCGGGCATCCCGATCAGCTTCCCGCCGTTCCCCACCACGCTGACCCTCAACTCCAAGGGCGTGTTCGTGTGCGAGTTCCACTGATGCGCCGGACCCCGGCTGCCGACGACACGGGCGCTGTCGCCGTCATCGTCGCTCTCGTCATGACGCTGTCGCTCATCCTCGCGGCCTTCGCGGTCGACATCGGCAACGCCTACGCGCAGGGTCGCCAGCTCGCGGTCTCGGCCGACGCGGCGGCGCTCGCCGCCGCCCGCAAGGTGGGCGAGGCGTACGCGCAGCCGACGTGCACCACCGCGGGCCTCGCTGCGATCGGCGCGGACGCGCTGGCGCTCGCCGAGGCACAGGCCGTCGAGGCCAGCAACCGGCGCTCGGGCGCCACGGGCGACACCGTCACGGCGCACGCCTACTGCAGCACCGACGCGACCGCGATCCTCGTCGACGTGACGACCGCGCGGGACATCGCGACGGGGCTCGCCGGTGTCACCGGGATCACGCAGTCGCACCCCAACGCGAAGGCCACCGGTCGCTGGCAGCGCTCGCTCATCGGCACGATCCGCCCGTGGGCGGTGTGCCAGACGACGATCGC
>DASSQW010000042.1:0-2257 GCA_035702165.1 Candidatus Nanopelagicales bacterium | reverse complement strand
CATCATGCTGGCTCGTGCGGAGCGTCGCCAGCGCCTCGCGGTAGGTCCTGAAGTCGCGGCCCTGACCGATGCCGCGCACCTCGGTCCACACGATGCGGCCCGACCGGTCGATGAGGAACGTGCCGCGCAGGGCGAAGCCGTCCTCGTCGTTCAGGACGCCGTAGCGCCGGGCCACCTCACCGTGCGGCCAGAAGTCCGACAGGAGCGGGAAGAAATGGCCCTCGGCGTCGGCCCACGCGCGCAGCGTGTACATGGAGTCGCACGAGATGGCGAAGACCTGGATGTCGCCGTCCTGGAAGTCCTCGAGCCCGTCGCGGATCTCGCGCAGCTCACCGCGGCAGATCCCCGAGAACGCCGCGGGGTAGAAGACGACCACCGCGTTCTTGATGCCGCGCACCGCCGACAGGCTGACGTCGACGCCGTACTGGTCGACCAGGGTGAAGTCGGGGGCGGGCTCGCCGACGCGGAGCGGCGCGGACGCCTGGACTCCGGTGTCGGTCGGGTGCGCGTTGGTCATGGCGGCAAGTGTGACATCACTGCCCGGGAGCGCGCGCCACCCTCGACAGGCACCCGACAGGCACCCTCGACGACGCCGCGACGCGCGGCTCGGTCAGCGGCGCGGGCCCTTCGGCGGCATCAGGCGCGTGGCCGCCCAGTCCGCAGCCACGTTGACCTGCCCGCCGGTGATGAGGCCGGCCGTCGACGCGGCCTCCTCGACCACGCTGGCGTCCACGTGGCCCGGCCGCCCTGCCTTGGGGGTGAGCAGCACGATGAAGCCCTGGTCGAACAGCTTCGTGAGGCCGTCGACCATGAGGTCGACGAGGTCGTCGTCGCCGTCGCGGTACCAGATCATCACCCCGTCGGCGCCGTCGTTGAACTCCTCGTCCTCGAGCTCGCTCCCGATGACGTCCTCGAGAGCGAACCGCAGGTCGTCGTCGACGTCGTCGTCATAGCCGAACTCCTGGATGACCTGCCCCTTGGCAAATCCGAGCTTGCTGAAGGACGCCGCTCCCGCGGTCTCGCTCACTGTCACCGGTCCCTTCGATCGTCGCTGGCTGGTGGCGCTCTCGCGCCCTGTCGCCGCAGTACGTGCCACGACATCAGTGCACTGGCTCCGACGCTATCGCGCAAGGCGGGCTCGGGTCGGGACAATGCAGACGCCGCGCCCAAAGGCACAGGCCCGGGCGTCCGAGGAGGCGGACGGCATACGCCCTCGGGGCCCTCCCTCGCCCGCGCCCCGGCGGGGCGTATGCCGTAGCAGAGCGGACCGCGGGAGGGACCCAATTGTGATGGCCGCCACCGTTGGGTAGAGGATGGATGGGTGCAGCGCCGTGGCCGACCGGCCGTGGGCGCCGCCTCGCGACGAGAAAGGACCCACGACGTGGCATCCGAGGCCGGACCGATCCTCAACGGGATCCCCAGTCAGCTCCCGGACATCGACCCGGACGAGACGCAGGAGTGGATCGACTCCCTCGACGCCGTCCTCGACGAGAAGGGCCGGACGCGGGCGCGCTACATCATGCTCAAGCTCATCGAGCGTGCGCGCCAGCAGCAGGTCGGCGTCCCGTCCCTGACGGCCACCGACTACATCAACACCATCCCGCCCGAGCGCGAACCGTGGTTCCCCGGTGACGAGGAGATCGAGCGCGAGATGCGCCGCGACATCCGGTGGAACGCCGCGGTCATGGTGCACCGCGCGCAGCAGCCGGGCATCGGCGTCGGCGGGCACATCTCGACGTACGCGAGCGCCGCGACGCTCTACGAGGTGGGCATGAACCACTTCTTCCGCGGCAAGGACCACCCCGGCGGCGGCGACCAGATCTACTTCCAGGGCCACGCCTCCCCCGGCATGTACGCCCGCAGCTTCCTCGAGGGCCACCTGTCCGAGGCGCAGCTCGACGGCTTCCGCCAGGAGAAGAGCCACCTCGTCGACGGCAAGATCGAGGCCCTGCCGTCCTACCCGCACCCGCGGCTGCTCCCCAACTACTGGGAGTTCCCGACGGTATCGATGGGCATCGGCCCGATGAACGCGATCTACCAGGCGCAGTTCAACAAGTACCTCCACAACCGCGGCATCAAGGACACCAGCCAGCAGGACGTGTGGGCCTTCCTCGGCGACGGCGAGATGGACGAGCCCGAGTCGCGCGGCCTGCTGCAGCTCGCGGCCAACGAGGAGCTCGACAACCTCACCTTCGTCATCAACTGCAACCTGCAGCGGCTCGACGGCCCGGTGCGCGGCAACGGCAAGATCATCCAG
>DASSQW010000041.1:0-10353 GCA_035702165.1 Candidatus Nanopelagicales bacterium | reverse complement strand
TCTCGTGGGTGGCCTCCCACGAGCGCGGGACGGAGGTGCACTACTGCCCCTCCTGCGCCCGCCAGCACCTGCGCGACATCGAGAGCAAGCTCGACGTCGCGTACTGGTGACGGCGTAGCGGACCTCCTCAGATCCCGGGCGGCTCGAGCACGTGCCGCCCGGGCGAGTCGTCGTCCTCGCGGTGCCCCGTGCGCTCGGCGCCGATGCCGGCCACGACCACGAGGGCGACGCCGATCAGCTGCAGCGGACCGGGCACCTGCGCCAGCAGCAGCGCGCCGATGAGCACGCCGAGCGCGGGCTCGAGTGCCATCAGAGTGCCGAACGCCGACGCGGTGAGCCGGCGCAGGGCGAAGAGCTCGAGGGCGAACGGGATCACGGGCATGAGCACGGCGACCAGGAGCGCGAGCATCAGCACCGGCACGGTGATGCCGCCGATCGCCTGCGGCACGCCCGCGAACGCCGCCGTCACGGCTGCGACCGGGATGGAGATCGCGAGCGAGTCGACGCCGGAGAACCGGTCGCCCACGTGCTGGGTCAGCAGGATGTAGCTGCCCCACCCGGTGGCAGCCGTGAGCGCGAAGAGGACGCCGACGACGTCGACGTCGCCGGCCCATGGCTCGGTCAGCACGAGCACGCCCACGAGGGCCACGAAGGGCCACACGAGCGCGCTGCGCGAGCGGGCCCGGGCAGCCGCGACGGTGAGCGGCCCGAGGAACTCGATGGCGACCGCGGTGCCGAGGGGCAGCCGGTCGATGGCGCCCAGGAACGCGATCGTCATGATCCCGGTGACGACGCCGAGCAGGATCGGCGTCCGCAGCTCGCGCAGCGACCACGACCGCAGCGGCGGGCGCGCCCAAGCCAGGAAGATCAGCGCGCCGAAGGTGAGGCGCAGCCACGCGGTGCCGGCCACGCCGACCGCCGGGAACAGGCGTACCGAGAGCGCGGCGCCGAGCTGCACCGACAGCATCGACCCGACTGCGAGCGTCCACGCAGGGAGCCGGTCGGTGATGCTCATCGAGGCAGCATGCCAGCCACCCCCGACGTGTCCGGGATCCACCCCGTGGTGGTCGGTGCCCCCCAGCCGCCATGGCCGACAGTGCACGCTCCCCGCTGCGTCCCCAGCCGCTCCGCCTGGGGACGCAGTGGGAAGGGGAGACGGCCTCGGAGGCAGCCCAGGGCACCCCCACCCAGAAGGGTCAGGCGGCGAAGCCGGGGACCCAGCGCTCGAGCTCGCCGCGCATGGGCACGGTGGCGTCCATCTGGGAGAGGACGCCGATGCCGCCGAGCCACACGCGGTGGATGAGCATGTACTGCGGCGGCAGGTTGAACTTGAAGCCGTGCTGGAAGTCGGGGTTGCGCGGGTCGGACACGCGGGTGAAGTGGCTGCGCATCCAGTCGCGCGAGAAGTGGAAGTACTCGTGCGCGGCGGGTTCCGCGAAGGGGCTCAGCACGGCGAGCAGCTGCTCGGCGTCGATGTCGACGCCGTCGCGCACGAAGCCCTCCTCGCGCAGGCCCTGCACCACGGCGGCGGCGTCGCCCTCGGTGGCCAGGCGCAGCAGGTGGCCCATCGACGGAGGCAGGCCGTCGGGGAGCCGGGCCACGGCGCCGAAGTCGAGCACGCCGAGGCGGCCGTCGGGGAGCACGCGGTAGTTGCCCGGGTGCGGGTCGGAGTGCAGCAGGCGGGCGCGGGCCGGGCCCGACATGAGGAAGCGCAGGTAGAGCGTGCCGAAGCGGTCGCGCTCCTCGGGCGTGCCGTCGGCGATCACCCGGGAGAGGGGGTAGCCCTCGAGCCACTCCGAGATGACGGTGGTCGGCGAGGCCGCGAGCACGTGCGGGACGACGAAGTCCTCGTCGTCGTCGTAGGCGACGGCGAACGTGCGCTGGTAGTTCGACTCGGACAGGTAGTCGAGCTCCTCCGCTGCTCGCGCCTTGAGCTCCTCGAGGAGCGGCTTGATGTCGAGGCCGGGTGACATCGACGCGAACATGCGCGCCATGCGGGACACCTGGTTGAGGTCGCTCATGAGCGCCTTGCCGGCGCCGGGGTACTGGATCTTGACGGCGACCTCGCGGCCGTCGCGCCAGACCGCCTTGTGCACCTGGCCGATGGACGCGGCCGCCGCAGGCGTGTCGTCGAACTCCTGGAACCGGTCGCGCCAGTCGTCGCCGAGCGCGGCGGCGAGCTGCTTGTGCACCGTGTCGGCCGGCATCGCGGGCGCGGCGTCCTGCAGCTTGGTGAGGGTCGCGCGGTACGGCGCGAGGAGCTCCTCGGGGAGGGCGACCTCGGCGATGCTCATCGCCTGGCCGAACTTCATCGCGCCGCCCTTGAGCTCCCCCAGGGTCTTGAAGACCTGCTCGGCGGTGCGCTGCTGGATCTCGGTCGCGACCGCCTCAGCGGGCTTGCCCCCGACCTTCTTGCCGAAGCCCAGCGCGGTGCGCCCGGCGTAGCCCAGCGGGAGGGCGGCCAGGCGCGCGCTGCGCGTCACGGCGCGCCTCGGGAGGTCGGTCACGCTGGCATTCTCTCCCGGTTCGCGCCCCAGCCGCACCCGCAGACCGGATGACGTACGACAGGCACGGTCTCGACCACCGCCGACGGCGCTTCGAGGGCCAGCTGCGCCGCGTACGTCGCGGGCTCCCCGGACCCGTCGATCACGCGCAGCGCCTCAGCGACCGCGAGCGCCGCGGCGTGGGTCGCGACCACTCCGTCGCCCGCCTGCGCGCGCGGGTGGCGCAGGCGCAGCTGGTCGGCGAGGGCGGGCCACGCGCTGTCGGCGTCGCGGTGGCGCAGGTCGAGGCACCACAGGCACGGCGTCAGCCCGGGCACCACCATCGGGCCGACGCGGGCCGCGGCACCCGCGACCGCCACGGGCAGGTGCACGACGCCGTCGGCGAGCAGGTCGTCGCAGAGCTCGGGGTCGGTCCACGGCAGGTCGGCGTCCGCGGCGGCGCACACGACCACGAGGGCGGGCGGTCGGATGCCGACGCGGACCGGGTGGGCGCCGAGCCGGCGCACCGTCTCGGTCACCTGGTCGCGCCAGGAGGCGCCGGGTTCCCACGGGGACACCGGCGCGACGTCGCAGGCGAGCGCGGCGCGGTCGGGTCCCTCGAGCGCGACCGTGCCGACGCCGGCAGCGGCGAGGCCGACCGCCACGTGGGCGGCGGCGCGGTCGGTGCCGCGGACCACGACGGCGCTGCGGGTGCGGCGTACCAGGACGCGCTCGGCCGCCTGCGTGCTGCCGGTGACGAGCGCGAGGGCGGCGAGGTCGGCGGCGTAGCGCTCTCTGCGCCACGACGCCAGCGTGCCGTGCCCCTCGTCGTCGAGGACGCCGTGGACCTCCAGCGCCGCGAGGACCGGGGCCAGCTCCGGCGCGGCAGCCAGGACGTCGTGGCGGCCCACCGTGCCGTCGAGGCGCAGCAGCGCGGCGCTCGCGATGGCGGACAGGCCGTCGACGACGAGGGCGGTGCGCGGGTCGAGACCCGCCTGCACCCGATCGGGACCACGGCGCAGCAGCGGGCGCCCGGAGCGGGCGCGGGGGAGGTGTCGGCTCATGGCCGGTCACCCTGCGGCCTGGTGGCTGTGCAGCGCCCCGGCGGTCCACAGCCCCCGGACGGCTCTCGCCGAGCCCTGGGGGTGGGGACCGCGCAGCAGTGCTCCGCGCGGGGCGACCCCTGGCGCGGTCGGACCACGCCGCAGCGTTTGATCGCGGCGTTGTCCGCTGGCGCGGTCAGACCACGCTGCAGCGGTTGATCGCGGCGTTGACCGCTCGCGCGGTCAGACCACGCCGCAGTGTTGATCGCGGCGTTGACCGCTGGCGCGGTCAGACCACGCCGCAGTGCTCGAGGTAGAGGACGGCCAGGACGCGGGTCGCGGCCTCGAGCTCCCCGCGCGTGATGCTCTCGTCCGGCGCGTGCGCGTTGCGGGTGTCGCCGGGGCCGTACTGCACGGTCGGCAGGTGCGGCGCGAGCAGGCGCAGGTCGCTGCCGTAGGGCGCGCCGTAGGTCTCGGGCTCGCGCCAGGTCGGGACGGCGACCGCGTGGGCCCGGCGTACGCGCGCGAGCCACTGCTCGTCGAGCGAGCGGCCCGGCGCGAACTGGCCGCCCCACCACTGGACGACCACCGGCTCCGTGCGCAGGTAGGGATGGGCGGCGCAGGCGGCGGCCACGGCCGCCTCGAGGTCGGCGCGGGCCGCGGCCGGGTCCTCGTCCAGGGCCACACCCATCCGACCCTCGGCGACGAGCAGGTCGGGCACGGTCGATGCCCAGTCGCCGGCGTGGACGGTGCCGATGGAGATCGGGTACGCGATCGGCCAGCGGCGCACGAGCGGGTCGACGTCGGTGTTGCGCCGCTCCTCGAGCCCCGCCACCGCCTCGAACACCGGCAGGAACAGCTCGATCGCGCTGACGCCCTCGGTACGCCGCGACGCGTGCACGGCCCGGCCGCGCACGTGCAGCCGGAACGTGAGCGCACCGCCGTTGGCCGGTACGAGGTCGAGATCGGTCGGCTCCGGCACGATGCACGCGTCGGCGCGGACGCCGTGCCGCATGAGCGCGAAGGTGCCGAGGCCCCCGTCCTCCTCGCCGACGACGGGCGCGATGGCGAGGTCTCCCGCCAGCCGTACGCCGGCCGCCCGCACGGCCCGCAGCGCGGCGACGGCGGCGACGAGGCCGCCCTTCATGTCGCACGTGCCGCGCCCGATCAGGACCTCGACGCCGTCGCGCACCTCCCGGCGCAGGGCGTACGGGTCGCCGGACCAGGCGTCGAGGTCGCCGGGCGGCACGACGTCGGTGTGGCCGTCGACGAGCAGCGAGCGGCCGAGCTCGGGCGCGTGGCCGGGCAGGGTGGCGAGCAGCCCGTAGGCCTCCGACCGCTCGACCTCCATGCCGGGGAACGCGGGGTCGGCGGCGAGCTCGGCGAGGTCGATCGGCCACAGCTCGACCGCGCACCCGTCCTCGGAGAGGACGTCGGCGAGCAGGTGCTGGATCTCGACCTCGGCGGCGCTGCCGCCCGTGCTGGGAACGGCGACGAGGGTCTCGAGGAGCTCGAGCGCGGGTCCGTGCTGCGCCTCGACGGCATCGAGCACGGCGCCGAGCACGGCCTGGTCGGTGGCGGGGGCGGTCACGGCGGTCACCCTAGGGCGGTCGCACGCTCCCACCGGGCAACCTCGGCGCAACGAGGAGACCCCCGCTCCGCCGAGGCGGAACGGGGGTCTCGAGACGTGCGTCGGCCGTCAGGCCTTGCCCAGGATGCGGTTCACCTTCGTGCCGCACACGGGGCAGATGCCCTGGGCCATGCGGCGCCCGTTCTTCTCGACGACCTTGCCGTCGAACGCGCGCTTCTCCTTGCACTTCACGCAGTACGCCTCGCCGCTGTAGCTCTCGTCCGCCATGGGGGTCCTCCTCCTGGTGTGGTGACGTGCGCCCGGCTGGCTGGCTGCCGGTGCGCACGCGGCCACCGGGGTGGCCTGGGCTGGCTCGACGATACGGCCCCGTGCGCGCGAACACGCGCAGGCGCACCGTCCGACGCGCGCAACAAACGGGTGTATATGGGACATATCACCCTCAAGTCCCCTCGTAGCGGACCCGCGGCTACGGTCGGGAGCATGACCGATCCCGCCGCCCCCGCCCCGCGCGAGGACTCGCCGTACGCCGCCTGGACCGCCGAGCACGACCACCTCGAGGTGGCCGCGTACGACGACGGCGTGGTGCTCGTGACCCTCGCCTGGCCCGAGCGGCGCAACGCGATGGGCCTGACGATGACCGACGCCTGGGTGCGCCTCGTGGCGGTCCTGCGCGCCGATGCGGACCTGCGCGTCCTCGTGCTCACCGGTGCGGGCTCGGTGTTCAGCTCGGGCGGCGACACCTCGTGGATCACGTCCGAGCCCGACGCGACGGTGGGCGACCTCCGGCTGCGGATGATCGGCTACTACGACGCCTGGCTCGCCGTGCGCGACCTCGAGGTGCCCACCATCGCGGCGCTCAACGGTGCCGCCGTGGGGGCGGCCGCGGCGCTCGCGCTCGCGTGCGATCTCCGGTACGCCGCGGCCTCGGCCCGCTTCGCGGTCCCGTTCACCGCGCTCGGCATGCACCCGGGCATGGGCACGACGTACCTGCTGCCCGAGGTGGTCGGCGTGGCCGCCGCGCGCGACCTGCTCCTCACCGGCCGGACCGCCGACGCCGAGGAGATGCTGCGCCTCGGGATCGTGTCGTCGGTGTCGGGCGACGACGGCTTCCTCGACGGAGTGCTGCGAGCGGCGCACGCCGTGGCGGCGACCGCCCCGCTGGCTGCTCGCCTCACGAAGGTGGCGCTCGCGCGCGGCCCGCACGCCGACCTCGAGTCGGCGCGTCAGTGGGAGGCGGTCGCCCAGTCCGTCACGCTCACGACCGCCGACCTGCACGAGGGCATCGCCGCTTCGCGCGAGAAGCGCCGCCCCCGGTTCGTCGGCCGCTGATCAGCCGAGCGCCGTCCGCGTCGAGACGAGCAGGAGCACCACGGCGAGCAGCGCGACGAGGACGACGTAGCGGAACAACCCGCGGCCCGCGCCGCCGACGGCGGCCGCTCCGGCGACCACCAGCCCGACGACGGCGAGCTCCACGAGGATCGGCAGGCCGACGTTCGCGGACAGCACCGCGGTCGCGACGACGAGGCAGAGCAGGCACAGCAGGGTCGCGCGGCGCCGGCCCAGGCGCGCGACCACGCCGCCGGCCCCGACCTCTGCGTCGGACTCGAGGTCGGGCAGGGCGTTGGCCAGATGCGCCGCGACGCCCAGCACGGCCGCGGCGACGACCAGCCAGCCGGGCGGTGCGATGGGCGGCTCGAGCCCGAGGGACACGAACGCGGGCAGCAGGCCGAAGGACACGGCGTAGGGGAGCCAGGAGAGGGCAGTCGGCTTGAGCAGGAGGTCGTAGGCCCAGGCCGAGAGCACGGCCACGACGTGCGCCGTGGCGCCGCGCGGCCCCGCCGCCGCGAGCGAGAGCGGCACCGTGAGGACGAGCGCCGACGCAGCGCACCACCACAGGGTCGTGGCGCCGACGTCGCCGCGCACGGTGGGCTTCTCGAGGCGGCGGGCCCGGCGGTCGCGGCCCGCGTCGTAGGCGTCGTTGCACCATCCGACCGAGAGCTGGCCGACGAGCGTCGCGCACCCCATCAGTGCGATGCCCGAGGCGTCGCGCCCGGCGGCTGCGGACAGGAGCACCACCAGCAGCGTGACGGCGAGGGACGGCAGCGGGTGGCAGGCGTCGACGAGCCCGCGCAGTCGCCTGGTCACAGCGCAGTCTGTCACCTGGGGCGATGATGGACGGGTGACGGCGTACGTCCTGGTGCACAGTCCTGCCGTCGGCCCCATCACCTGGTCGGCAGTCGCGGCGCTGCTGCACGCCCGGGGCGACGACGCGGTCGTGCCCGACCTGCACTACGTGGGCGCCGCGTCGCCGCCGTACTGGCCCTACGTCGTCGACGTCGTGGCCGACGCGATGGGGCAGCTCGACGACGACGGCCCGGTGGTGCTGGTCGGCCACAGCAACGCCGGCCTCCTGCTCCCGGCGATCGCGGAGGGTTCGCCGCGCCCCGTGGGTGGCGCGGTGCTCGTCGACGCCGCGATGCCGGCGCGCGGTGCCAGCCCTGCCGCGCCGCCCGCGTTCCTCGAGCGCCTCCGGGCCCTCGCCGCCGCCGACGGCTCGCTGCCGCGCTGGACGCAGTGGTGGGACGACGCCGACGTCGCCGAGCTGCTGCCCGATCCCGAGCAGCGCCGGCGCGTGGTCGAGGACCAGCCGCGCCTGCCGCTCGCGTACTACCAGCAGGAGCTGCCGACGCCGGACCCCTGGTGGACCCTGCCGCGCGCCTACCTGCGGCTGTCGGCGGCGTACGACGCCGAGCTGGCCGAGGCGCGCGCAGCGGGTTGGCCGACGGCGGCGCTCGACGGCGGCCACCTGCACCAGGTCGTCGATCCCGTCGCGGTGGAGGACGTCGTCGTGGGGCTCGCGGGCGTCCTGCTGAGGCAGGGCTGAGCGACGCGCGCCCGGCTCCGGGCACAACAGAGCCCCCGGGTCTCGCAGCTGCTGTCCGCCTTCCCCTTGCGGACACCAGCCCGTTCTCCCAGGGGCTCCGTCGAACGAGGAACCTAGGCGCGCGGGCCGCGCGGGTCAACGGGCGCGGGGCCGCACCTGTGGACGTTCCTGGGGACGGGCTGGGGACGGAGCGGCGCGCCGCTGTGGACGCGAGGTGGACGGCCTGGGGACCGTTACCGGGAGGGGAGCCGCGCGTGGCGCGTGACCTGCGACGACGGCGTCCACCGGGTGTGGAGAGAAATTCGTCGACGCGAAATCCCGTCTGCTTGCTCACATTCCTCCCACCTGACTCCTCCGTGCGCGGCGCCCAGGTGCCGTGGGTCGTCGTCGCCGCCACGCGCTGCACGGTCGTGTGCGTCGTCGGAGGTTGCGGCTAGGTTCGCCCGTGATGAGCCAGTCCGTCGTCCACGTCCCGGGTCTGCCGCCCGACGTCGAGGTGCGCCGCAGCACCCGCCGCCGGCGCAGCGTCACCGCCTACCGCGAAGGCGGGCGCACGATCGTCGTCGTGCCGGCGCGGATGGCGCGGTCGGACATCGCCGACTACGTGGCGGAGCTCGTGGGCCGCCTCGACGCACGTG
This sequence comes from Candidatus Nanopelagicales bacterium, assembly GCA_035702165.1. Classification (GTDB taxonomy): domain Bacteria; phylum Actinomycetota; class Actinomycetes; order S36-B12; family CAIYMF01; genus Longivirga. The sequence goes on along the minus strand of DASSQW010000041.1, from coordinate 1,714 downwards.
AGAAGCGCGGCCGCCGCACCGACTCCGAGCTGCACGCGCGCGCCCTCGAGCTCTCGCGCCGCTACCTCGACGACCGCGCCGTCCCGCGCACCGTGCGGTGGGTGGGCAACCAGCGCAGGCGCTGGGGGTCGTGCACGCCCGTCGATGCTGCGATCCGGCTCTCCGACCGCCTCCAGCCGATGCCCGAGCACGTGATCGACTACGTCCTGCTGCACGAGCTGGTCCACCTGCTCGTGCCCGGCCACGGCCCCGACTTCGAGGCCTGGATGCAGCGCTATCCGCGGCTGCTGGAGTCCCGCGCATTCCTCGCCGGAGTCGACCACGCCCTCGGCCACGGGCTCGAGCAGGAGCCCGACGACGGCGACGACGATCGGGCCGCGTCCGCGGACGCGGTCGAGGTTCCCTCGCCCCAGGCCCCGGCGCCGCGCTCCGCACCACGGCCGCGGCACGTCGACCTCACCGACTCGGCGCGACCGACCCTGTTCTGACGGTCGCGGCGCCCGCCGGCGCTCAGGCGGCCAGAGCGGTGCGCACGAGGGCGCGCAGCGCGTCGTCGCTGCTGTCGGGAAGGGAGTCGACCGGGAACCAGGCGAGGTCCAGCGACTCCTCGCTGATCGCGTGCTCGGCGTCGGCGGGCGCGACCGCGACGTACTGCACGTCGAGGTGCCAGGCACCGCCGTGGCAGCCGACCCGGTGCTTGTCGAGGCGTACCGGGCCCGCGCCGATCACCAGCCCGGCGATGCCGCTCTCCTCGGTCGCCTCGCGCAGCGCGGCCTCGCGCAGCGTGGTGTCGGCGTCCTCGCAGTGCCCGCCCGTCTGCAGCCAGCGGCCGATCTTCGCGTGCAGCGTGAGGAGCACCTCGCGCCGGTCGGCGGAGAGCACGAGGGCGCTCGCCGTGATGTGGCCGGGCACGCAGGCACGGCGTACGCCGTCGGCGTGGTGGTCGACGAAGGCGACGAACTCGTCGCGGAGCGCGGCCTGGGCGGGGTCGGGCGCCTGCCATGTCTCCAGCACCGACCGGACGTCGCGGGCGAGCGGGTCGGTCACGCCTCGGGCTCGGCGGGCCCGCCGTCCTCGCCGGGCGCCTCGGGCAGACCCTCGAGCGCGGACAGGTCGAGCGGCGCGCTGCGGCGCACGAACGCGTCGATGTCCTCCGGGCTGTCGAGATCGTCGGCCGTCGGCAGGAGGTCGGGGTGCTCCCACAGGGCGTCGCGCGCCTCGGCGCCGCGGGCCTCGCGGACCGCCTGCCACATGCTCGCGGCCTCGCGCAGCCGGCGCGGGCGCATCTCGAGGCCGACCAGGGTGGCGAAGGTGTGCTCGGCCGGGCCGCCCGCGGCGCGACGCCGGCGCATCGTCTCGCGCAGCGCGTCGGCAGCGGGCAGCCGGCCGTCGCTGGCCTGGGTGACGACGTCGTCGACCCACCCCTCGACGAGGGCGAGCAGCGTCTCGAGGCGCGCGAGGGCAGCGACCTGCTCCGGGGTGTCGTCGGGCACGAACACGCCGGAGGCGAGGATCTGCTGGATCTGCTCGGGGTTGTTGGGGTCGATGCCCTGGGCGGCCTCCTGGATCCGCTCGGGATCGACGTGGATGCCGGCGGCGTAGGCCTCGACAGCCGCCGTCAGCTGCGAGCGCAGCCAGGGCACGTGCACGAAGAGCCGCTGCGACACCGCCTCGCGCAGGGCGAGGTAGAGGCGCACCTGCTCGTCGTCGATGC